>JBBRXY010000049.1:0-23694 GCA_038238185.1 Acidimicrobiales bacterium | reverse complement strand
GTGGACGGCCGGAACACGGCGACATCGGTGGTGCCGTCGCCGTTGTAGTCGTCGGACACGGGAATGTCACCGGGAGCACCCCAAGGCGTGGCTGTCGAGCCGCCACCGCTGAGCGAGGCGTACCAGACGCCCGTGGACGGTCGGAACACGGAGACGTCGGTGATCCCGTCTCCGTTGAAGTCGGCGGGCGGGCGCAGCCGCTGCTTGTACGACGGCAGGCACAGGAGGTTGGGCTGGGTCGCCAGGATCTGGGCTGTCCCGAACTGGTTCTGGACACGGACCACCCGCTCGACCGGCTGGGGCGGGATCTGGAAGCACACCAGGTGGGCGACCGGGTTCTTGGGCGGGAAGCTCTGGCCGGTGGGAAGGATCTTCGTGGCCGGGTTGCACAACTCGACCGGATCGCCGATCGGAATCTGGCTCCGCGTCCCGAACTGGTCGACGAGACTGACGAACGGCGGCTTCTTGGGAAACTGCCCGGCCGTAGGACCGAGGGGGCGCACGGCGTAGCACTCGAAGTGGTCGAGCCCGGGCGGCTGCGTAGGCGTGCCCGTGGGGACGGGGACGGGGACGGACCCGGGATGCGTCGGGTTCTGGGGATCCTGTTTCCACGTGGGCAGGCAGAGACGCTGGCGGGCGGCAACCACCAGCTTGCCGCCACCGAACTGGTTGCTGACCCGGACAGGGATGGGCAGCTTCGGCGGCGGAGGTTGGGTAAGGGTGTTGATCTGGTCGCAGACGAGATGGGCCCTGGGGTTGGTGGCGGAGAACTTGGTGCCGTCGGGTAGCACCTTGTCGACGGGGTTGCAGAGGCGGTCTGCCTGTGCGGGCTGAACTGCTACGCGCCCGAACTGGTCGACCAGGGTGACGGTTGGAGGCGTCAGGCCGAAGGGCACCTGCTCGTTGATCGGGGCCAGCGACGGGACCTGATAGCAGAGGAAGTGATCGAGGCCCGGTGGCTGGATTGGGAGCGCGGCGGCCGCAGTTGCGGCAGGCGCATCGGCAGCAGTGGCGCCAGGCGTGAGGATACCGGCGAGGACCACCAATGCGGTAGCGAGAACAGGAGCGAGGCCGGATCGGCGGTTCATGCGATGGTTCCTCCAGTTCGTATGGGCAAGCAGCTCTCGGGGAGAGGACGGGAGGGCGCACGCTCGCGGCGCGCGGAATCGATGCGTGGAGGTGTCCCGCTGCCACCACCTCCGTTCCAGCCGAACAAGCCATCGCCACCGTGCGACATGTTCACTGCCCCCTCCGCCCTAGGTCGCCGGGCGGCGCGTTCAGCCTAGGCCAGGTTGGCCCAAAGTCAAGAGGTATCGAGTTGTCTGCGCCGGCATTCCGCTCGGGCACGGAGCCGGCATTCCGTTCGGGCACGGGAGCCGGCATTCCGCTCCCGGGTCAGGGCTCCCAGATGGCCTTGCCCAGGCGGAGGAGGCCGGCCACATCGAAGATGTCGGTCTCAAACGACGGCACGCTCACCACCACCTCGGCGGCCTGGGCTAGTTCGGCGCGCAGCTCGGCCTCGCGCTTGGCCACCACCTCGAAGTTGGCGAAGCTCTCCCCCACTTCCCGTAAGACCCGGGCCACGGTCTCTGGCGGGCCGGCATCGGCCAGCCCCGCGGTGGCTACTGCCTCGGGCGCGGCGACGGCCAGGCGCTCGGACACGCGGGCCGCCTGCGGATCGATCAGATACGCCGGAAGCACCTTGTTGAGCACCAGCGCTCCGGTGTGGAACTTCTGGTCGGCCAGGGCCGAGAGAAAGAACTCGGCCTCGCGGACGGGGGCCGCTTCCAGGGTGGTCACCACTACAAACGTGGTCCGCCGATCGTGCAGGAGGCGCTTCACTGCGGTGGCCCGCTCCACGAACCCCGGGTACATCGTCTGGAAGAGCAAAAAGAACTCGGCGATGTCCTCGAGGAACTGGGAGCCGAGGAGCCGATCGGCGACCTGATAGAAGGGTCGCGTTGCCAAGTTGACGACGCGGGACCGGCCCGGCCCGGTGATCCACCGGAGCAGGCGGCTGGAGAAGAAGTCGGCCATGCGGTCGGGGGCGGCAAGGAAGTCGATGGCGTTACGGGTCGGAGGAGTGTCCACCACGATGAGGTCGTAGCGCCCCGACTGATGGATCTCGTAGAGACGCTCCATGGCGATGTACTCGTGGCTCTGCACGAAGCGCCCCGACACGTTCTGGTAGAGGGGGTTCTCGAGAATCCGCTGGGCCGTGTGAGGGTTGGGCGCATGACTGCGGACGAGGTCGTCCCAGGACTGTTTGGTGTCGAGCATGGCCGCCCAGAGCTGGCCCCGAGGATTTTCGATCCCGGCCCGTTCGAGCACCTCGCTAGGCACGCGCGTCTCGGCGTTGCCGAGCGCCTCGAGGCCGAGGGCGTCGGCCAACCGGCGGGCGGGGTCGATGGTGAGCACCAGCACCGAGCCGCCCAGCGAGAGGGTCGCCATGGTCGCGGCAGCCGCGGCCACGGTGGTCTTGCCCACCCCACCGGCCCCGCAGCAGATGACGATCTCCTTGGCTGCCAGGAGCTGTTCAAAAGCCCCGACCCGAGGGCGGGGTCGCCCCGGCGGGGTCAATAACCCAGCTCGGCGGAGAGGGCCTCGGCTGTCTGGGCCGTCGTGCGCAGGCCGTGCCCACGGGTGAACAAGTAGGGAACGAACAGCATCGGCACCTCGGAGGGCACCGCCTCACGCAGGCGGTCGAGGTGTCCGGCACGGGTGCGCCGCAGTGTCACGGCCAGGCGGGCGGCCTCGAACACCGCGGCCGTTGCCGCATCATCTCCTCCGCCGGCGCGGGCGACGGCACTGGCCATCTCCGGCTCGCGCAGGCGCTCGAACACCTCCTCGTCGACCCGGCTGAACAGTTCGGGCAGGACCCGGTTGACCACGATCGCCGCCAGGTCGACGTCGGTCTCGGACCGGACGCGGTGCACGAGCTCGATGGTCTCGTTCACCGGCATCTCCTCCGGCGTCGTCACGATGACCAGGCCGGTCACGGCAGGGTCGCCGAGCACGTCGAGCATCCACCCCGTCTGGTCGTGGATGGGGCCGACGCGGACGAGCTCGTCGATGGCCCTGGGGGCGACGAGCTGGCCGATCACGTGCCCGCTCGCCGATGCGTCGGCCACGACCAGTCCGTAGTGGCGCTCGCGCGCCTCGTAGGCGAGCTTGCCGACGGTGAGGATCTCCCGGACCCCAGGTGCGGCGGTGGCCACGAAGTCGAAGGCCCGGGCGAGAGGGCCGATGCGGGCGATGGCGGGAAGATGCAGTTGGAGGCGCAGGTATTCCTGCAGCGATTCCTCCGTGCTCATCGACATGGCGAAGAGCTTGCGCTGGACCTCCCTCGGGTGGAAGTCGAGCCGCGACGTCTCGTAGAAGTCGGCCAGGTTTCCTTTCGCATCCACCTCGCAGGCCAGCACCTTGGTGCCGTGCTGGGCGGCCAGCAGGGCTAGGGCGGCCGTCACCGACGTCTTGCCCGTTCCCCCTTTTCCTGTGACCAGGAGAAGCCGGCGGTCGAGGAGGGGGACGGTCACGCGGTCAGACGGCGCTGAACCCCACCCGTCGCTCACCGGTCTCGGTACCGATCTCGATGTAGGTGACCTTGTCGGCCACCACGGCGACCCGCCGTCCCCGGCGATCGGTGAGCCACAGGAGGGACGCGCTGTTCTGCAGCACCTTCTCGATGTCGGCGATCACCTCGTCGGCGTCGTCGTTGGCGAGGTCGACTTCGATCTCCCTGGGCGAGTGGACCACCCCGATGCGAACCTGCACTGAATCTCCTCGTTGTCGGCGAAGCCCAGCGTAGGCGCTACCGGGGCTCGGGCGGTTCCTCGTCGGCGTCGACGGCGGGAAGGCCGGTGATCTCGGTGTACCAGCGGGGCCGGTGGGTCTGTGCCCACCATGCTGGAACCCATCCCCGGACCATGGCCCGAAGGGAATCCCCGTCGCCCACCGCCATCCAGATGTGCCCGGCCACGACGAGTCCGATGGCGATGGCGGTCCAGTCGTGGACGAAGGTGGCACCGGTGCGCCACGCCAGGGGGAACGGCCCAAACCAGAACATGATCGAGCCGGTGGCCAGCATCACTCCGATGGCCCCGGCGACGAACGCGGCGTTGAGCTTCTGGCCGGGGTTGAACTTGCGGAGGCGCACCGACGGGTCGCGACCCCGGGATTTCAACCATCGGATGTCGTCGCCGTCGAATCGGTTGAGGGCCCGCAGGTCGGCGGTCAGCCCCCGCCGCCACGGCCCCAGGAGGGCCAGGATCAGCGGCACGGGGAGCAGCAACCCGCTGACCACGTGGACCTGGCGCACCAGCTCACGCCGGCCCACCAGGGCGGCGAGCTGGCCGACGTAGAGCAGGGCGGCGGTGGCCAGGAGGAGGCCGAACAGAATGGCGTTGGCCCAGTGCAGCGCGCGCTCGGCCCGGTCGAAGCGGGGAAGCCGTTGGGTCGGTCCGACCAGACCCATGGTGGCGCCGGGGGTGCCCGGCTCAGACAGGGCGGTCATCGCGCCCGTTCGAGCGACCGATCCAGGCATCGGTCGAATACCCCCGGTACTCCCAGTAGCCGACCTTGGGGTTGGGGCCCGTGACCTCGATGCGCTCCAGCCACTTGCACGACTTGTAGCCGTACATAGGAGCCACGTAGAGGCGCACCGGGCCACCGTGGGCGGCCGACACGGGTTTGCCTTCCAACTCGTAGGCCACGATCACGTCGTCGCGGCGGGCCTGGTCGAGGGTAAGGGTCTCTGTGTAGACACCGTCGAAGGAATGGAAGCGCACGGCACCCGCGCCCGCCTGTACGCCCGCCCGGTCGAGCACATCCGCCAGGCGGACACCCACCCAGGACACGTCATGGACGCGCCACCCGGTGACGCACTGGAAGTCCTTGTTCAATCGGGTGGGGGCCATGGCCCGCAGGTCGGCGGCGGTGAGCACTGTCGGGTTGTCGACCATGCCGTCGACGCCGAGCCGGTAGTCGGCCTCGCTCCGCGACGGCAGGTCACCCGTGACCGTGTAGATGCGAAAGCGCCCGACCGGTAGCAGCGACGACAGGCCGGTGCCGTCGCGGGAGAGGAGCGGAGAGACCGTGCGCTCGAGCAGGTCCTGGGCCTTCGCTCCGAAGAGGATGCCGACGGCTCCCAGCCCGAACATGCCGAGCACCACCCGCCGCCCCACCGGTGCCCCGCGCTCCGGTGTCGGCTCCGGCACGGTGATCTCGGCCTCTTCCGGCGTCAGCGGTCCGGTCGTGGGCACGCTTCCACGCTACGACTTCCCCGTCTCTTGTACTGGTCGGGTTTCGGGGGCCCCGACCCCCCCGAAACCTGACCAGAACGATCGGGGCTCTTCAGGTGATCTTCAGCTCAGGGCGGAAGACGCGACTGGCGCCCATAGCCGCGACCCGATCGGCCAGGCCGGCGAAGGCCCGGGAGGCCTCACTCTCGGGGTCGCTGACGGTGACCGGGGTGCCGTCGTCGCCACCCTCACGCAGGGCGATCATCAACGGCACCTGGGCCAGGAGGGGGACTTTGAGGTCGTCGGCCAGGAGCTGGCCTCCGCCGGCACCGAAGATCGGGTACCGCTTTTCGTCGTCGCCGGTGAACCAGCTCATGTTCTCGATCACGCCCCGCACCGACATGTTCACCTTGCGGGCCATGAGGGCGGAGCGCTGTGCCACCCGCTGCGCAGCGGGCTGGGGCGTGGTCACGACGAACACCTCGGTGCGAGGCATGAACTGGGCCAGCGACAGAGCCACGTCGCCGGTGCCGGGGGGCATGTCGACGAGCAGATAGTCGGGCTCGCCCCACAGCACGTCGGTAAGGAACTGGTTTAGGGCCTTGTGGAGCATGGGTCCCCGCCAGATCACCGGCTGGTCCTCGCCCACGAAGAACCCGGTGGAGATGACCTTCACCCCGTGGGCGACGGGCGGCACGATCATCCCGTCGATGACCACGGGCTCCTGGGTGACGCCCAGCATCTTGGGCACGGAGAAGCCGTAGACGTCGGCATCGAGCACGGCGACCTCGTGGCCCAGCTTGGCCAGGGCCACGGCCAGGTTGACGGTGACCGACGACTTGCCCACCCCGCCCTTGCCCGAGGACAGACCCAGCACCCGGGTGCGCGACGAGGGATCGGCGAAGGGAATGGCAGCTGCCGCATCGTCGCCGGACGCCGCCCCCTGACCCTGCAGACGGTTACGGAGGGCACCCCGCTCGTCGTCGGTCATGACCGTGAGGTCGACGTCGACGGTCTGCACGCCTTCGAGGGGCTGGACGGCCTTGGTGACGCGATCGGTGATCTCGGCCCGGAGGGGGCACCCGGCCACGGTGAGGGCGACGGTGACCGCGACGTTGGCACCGTCGATCCGCACGCCGCGCACCATGTCGAGGTCGACGATGCTGCGTTGCAACTCTGGGTCCTGCACAGGCCGGAGGGCGTCGAGCACCTGGGCTTCGGTGGGCATGGGGGGCTTGGCCTCCGATTTCTCCTATGTAGGTAGGTACAATACTGGTGTGGACCATGGCCCCCTTACCGCCGAGGAGTTCGGGGCCGCCGTCACCGCGGTCACGAGTGCCTTCGGCGACCCCACCCGCCGGGAGATCTACCTCTTCGCCCATGGCTATGAAGGCGGCGCCACCGCCGCCGAGGTGGCCGAGCGCTTCGAGTTGCACCCCAACGTCGCCCGCCACCACCTCGACAAGTTGGCCGCTGGTGGCTACCTCGACGTAGCGGTGGAGCGACCCGGCCTTGGGGCCGGACGTCCGTCGAAGCGCTACCGGGCGAGCGACAAGGACATGGGCCTCGAGTTCCCGGCCCGGCGCGACGACCTGCTCCTCACCCTCCTGGCCCGGGCGCTGGCCCTCGTCCCCATCGAGCAGGCCGAGGCCATGGCCGAGGAGGTCGGGCTCGAGTACGGCCGCTCCCTCGCCGCCTCGATGGCTCCCGCCGAAGGCCACCGGTCACTGCAGGTGGCATTGCACGCGGTGGCCGACGCCCTCACCGCGCACGGGTTCGCCGCCCACACCGACGCCCGGGGTGGGGCACTCGCAATCGTGTCCGAGCACTGCCCCTTCGGCCCCGCGGCCGTGCAGCATCCGGTGATCTGCGCCGTCGACCGGGGGATGGTGAAGGGCATGTTGTCCTCCCTCTACGGCGAAACCGTGCCCGAGACCTCGGCCTCGCGGCCCCAGGGCGACCAGGTCTGCGTCACCCTCGTTTGATTCTCTGACTGAGGTGGGCCGCCACTACCTCGACCATGCTTCCACCTCGCCGGCTCGACCCGAGGTGATCGACGCCATGCTCCCGTGGCTGGCCGCGACCGCCGATCCCGGTCGGGTGCACACCGAGGGTCGCCTGGCCCGGGCCGCGGTCGAGGACGCCCGGGAACGGGTCGCCGCCCTTCTCGGGGCGCGGCCCCGGGAAGTCGTCTTCACCAGCGGAGCCACCGAATCGATCGCCACCGCCGTCTTCGGCGCCGCCGAGCGTGGATCGCACGCGGTGTGCCCCGCGGTGGAGCACTCGGCCGTTCGTGAGGCGTCGGCCCGTCTCGACGTCACCGTCGTCGATGTCGACAAGCTGGGCCGGGTCGACCCCCACGACATTTCCGCCGCCATCCAACCGGGTAGGACTGCTCTGGTCCACGTGCAGCTGGCCAACCACGAGGTGGGCACCATCCAGCCCGTAGCCGACGTGGCGGCGGCATGTCGAGACCGTGGCGTGCTGGTCCATGTTGATGCCGCTGCCGCCGCTGGTCATGTGGCCATCGACTTCGCCGGCCTGGGCGCCGACCTGCTGTCGGTCAGTGCCCACAAGTTCGGCGGGCCTGCGGGCGTGGGCGCCTTGCTCGTGCGAAGAGGTGTTCGCCTGCGACCGCTCCTGGCCGGGGGGGACCAGGAGCGGGGCCGCCGGGCGGGGGCTGAGAACGTGGCCGGCATCGTCGGCTTCGGCGCTGCCGCCAAGGCCCTCGCGGGCTCCGTGCCCGAACGGAGTGGCGGCTCCGTGCCCGAACGGAGTGGCGGCTCCGTGCCCGAACGGAGTGGCGGCTCCGTGCCCGAACGGAGTGGCGGCTCCGTGCCCGAACGGAGTGGCAGCCGCCTCGGAGCCGAGGCGCTGGTGGCGAGACACTTGACCGAGCGCGCTCTCGTAGCTGCTCTGGCTGTCGGCGGGGTGACGGCCTACGGCGACACCGAGGACCGTGTGCCCCACCTGGTCTGCCTGGGCGTCGAGGGTGTCGAGGCCGAGGCGGTGCTCATCGGGCTCGATCAGGCCGGTATCGCCGTGCATTCGGGTAGCGCCTGCTCGTCGGAATCGCTGGAACCGTCCCCTGTGCTCGAGGCCATGGGGGTTGATGCCAACCGGTCACTCCGGGTCTCAACCGGGTGGACTACAACAGAGTCCGACATCGACGCGTTCGCCCAGTCGCTACCCATGGTCGTGGCCAACCTCCGTGCTCTCGGTTAGGCCCGCTGTAGGGCCGAGCATCCGGACAGGCGGGAGGTCATGGGCGGACGTCGATCGTGACCACGAACGCCGCGCCCCCCCGACCGGGGTACCCGCACGGTGGGGCCGCTCAGTCTCTGGCGATCCACCGACCACATACGGTCCCCGTGGGGGCGAACGAGGAGATGATGCTCAGGGTGACGGCGTCGCCGTACGGCCCTGAGCGCGGAGGTCGAGGCGATCGAGGTTGGCCAGCGCCGACGCCTCGTCGGACAGCTGGTGCCACCCCAGGCCGGCGGAGGTCGCGATTGCTCACCGCGGCGGCGAAGCACCGATTCGAGATCGACCTCTTGGTCAACCTTTCCCTCTGCCGACTGTCTGGTCCAAGCGGTCCGGGGCGTAAGCCTCAGCGTGCGAGCCGGTGCCGCCGTCGGGATGGTCGGCGAGGCGGGCGGGAAAGAGCGTGACCGTATCGGTTGGGGCGGGGCGCCGCAGCCGGCGTCAGCGGTCGGTCAGCTCGTGAAAGCTTGGAGGCGACACGAAGGCGATGCTGTGGACGAACACCTTCACGTCGTCGGGCACGGCGTCGAGAGGAAGCTCTTGAGATCCGCCGTCGATGGTGACGATGCCGAGCAGGTCCTCGTCGACCAGCAGCTTCTGACCGAAGTACTCCTCGAAGTGCGACTTCTTGGCTCCGATGGAGAACCTGGTCTGAAACGGGGCGTGTACCTCGAAGCCGGCCTTGGTGAGGTTGGCCTTGAGCTGGGACGTAGCCTGGTTGGCGTGCATACCGGGCATGCCGGCAGCGTCACGCTCTTCGTCAGTGGCCAGTTCCACTACGGCGGAGACGGTGGGGTCGGCTTGATCGAGGCTTGCCACGCCTCTGATCCTACCGGTGATCGGCGACGTGGCCGGTCAGGGTCCCTTCTGACGCTCAGGCTGTTCTCGCCGCCACCGTGTCGAAGCGCTGCGGTTCGTCGCGACGGTGCTTCTCGATGAACTCGAGGAGGCGGGGAAAGATGTCGCGGTCGACATGGTCGCCCATGAACGGATCCTGGTGTCCGTAGCCCGGGAAGACGTGCAACTCATGGCGGTTGGGCACGATGCGTTGCAGGCGCTCGAAGCACACCACGTTCGAGTTGGAGAACACCTTGTTGTGGGCGCCGGTCATGAACAGCACCGGCGTCTCGATCTCGGCGGCGTACTGGAAGTAGTCGTTGGGGAGACGGTCGAAGCGCGGTTCGTTCGAGTACTTCACCGCCCCGCCTGCCTTGAGCATCTTGTAGACGTGCCGGTAGTAGTTCATGCTCGTGGCCCCGTAGAGGTCGCCGCCCCTTCGGTGGGTGACGTCGGCCAGGTTCTCGTGGCTGTAGAGCGCCGGCCAGCCCGCGCCCCACATGAGGCTGAGCATGTGGCAGGCAGGCACGTCGCATTCGGGGTGGAAGGCGGAGACGACGCGGCTGAACATCTTGCCCCGGGTGAGGCCGGGGTCCTCGCTCCACATGGGGTTGAGGTACGGCAGGCCGAGCACGTACTCGACCGCGTCGGGCGCGATGCTGAGCTTGACCTTCGACCACGCCGGCACCCGGGGCGTGAGGGCAACGCTGTTGGCGATCACGCTGGACACGCCGTCGACCACCTTGGCGAACAGGCTCATCACGAATGAGTTGGCACCCAGGCAGTGGCAGATCACGTGGATGGGTTGATCGCCGATGTGTTCGCGCATCTTGGCCAGGGCCGGCGGGTAGTCGTAGAGGGCCACGTCGTCCATGGTGAAGCGGTGCTTGAAGAGGTTGTACGAGTGGCGATTGCTCATGCGGAAGTCGAGGCACCACACGTCGGTGTAGCCGTGGTCGAGCAGGTAGCTCACCAGGTTGTAGTGCTCGGGCATCACGAACATGTCGGTCGATGTGGTGAGTCCGTGGATGATGAGCACGGACTCGCCGCTGTCGCTGGCGCTCCCCCGCTGGAAGCGCAGCATGCTGAGGCCGAGCTTGTCCTCGGTGAAGATGTCGTGATGGGTGACGGTGGCGTCCTTCACGCCGTCGAGGGTGAAGAGCGGGATCTCACGGTCCATCCGTTGCCTCCTTCTGTGCTCGACGTGATCTGAAAGTTACGCCCCCGATCGGAGTTACGGGGCCGCGTTCCCGCCGGCCGAGGGGCCACCGGGCTGCGAGTAGTGCACGTTGGGGTCGACCTGGCGACGCCGTTCCGGGTCCTTCGACGTGCGGCTGTGCATGTAGCGGAAGCCACCGTTATCGATGACGATGTCGTCGAAGCGGTCGACCAGTTCCTCGATCACGGGCTGGAGCTTCTCGGGCACGATCCCGTTGTAGAACATCAGCTCGCAGAAGTGGTCGTTGGGCCCGCCCTGGGCCAGGTACGGCGACTTGATGCTCTTCACGTACACCGACATGAACGTGAAGCAACCGTGGCGCTCGCGGTACTCCAACATGAGGTCGTAGGCGGTTTGAAACAGGGTGGCGAAGCGGTCGAGTGGGGCCAGGATGATGAACATCCGAGTGGGATCGCCGACCGTGGAATCGAGGATCTTGTCGGTGAAGAACTCGACGTTCTTCATGGTGGCGTACGAAGGGCTGAACAGCACCCCCATCATCCCCACGAACTTCATGGCCTTGTCGAGCTCGCGGGGCAGGCGGCCGGCCACGAAGCCGAGGCCGTTGAGGTAGTTGTAGGACACCTGGTCGCGAAGGTGCGCCATCTTGGTCTGGTCGGTGGGGTGGTAGGCGGAGAACTGCCCGGCGCAGACGCTGCGCCCGCCCGGTAGCGGGTAGTTGAGCCAGACACCCCGCTCCATGAGGGCGTCGCCGGGGTTTCGGATGCCGTCGCCGGCCCCCTGGATGAACGACTCGACGTTGTAGTAGTGGTTCTGGTGGTTTTGCAGGACGGTACCGTACTTATCGACCTGGATGATGCGGACGGTGATGGTGGCGATCACCCCGTGTTGGCCCCGGCCGGTGAGCACGGCGAAGAACTGCTCGGGGTTCTCCGTGCGGCTGGCCGCGATGACCTCACCGTCCCAGTTGACGTACTCGAGGCGCTGCACGGTGTCGACGAACAGGCCGAAGCGGTGCGACGCCGGGCTGATGCCACCGACCGAGGCGAAGCCGCCGACGGTGATGTGGTTGTGGTCACCGATGATGGGCAGGCCGAGCTTCATGGTGGAGAGGCGGTCGTCGACGTCGGCGGAGACGGCACCCGCCTGCACGGTGGCCGTCATGTTGTCTTCGTCGATCTCGACGATCTGGTTGAGCTTCTCGGTGACAAGCACGCTGCCGCCCGGCTCGGTGAGCACGAGGTCGTTGCTCGAATGGCCCTTACTGCGGATGGACAGCTTCTCGCCGAGGGCCTTGACCTCCTTGAGCACCTTCACGATGTCGTCGGTGGTCTGGGGTAGGTACACCTTGAGGGGGAACTTCGGCTTGATGTTCGGGTTGCCGATGCGCTCCCAGTCGTAGCCCAGGCTGTCGAGGCTGTCGTGGGTGAACGTCTCGTGGCTGGCGATCCGGTTCCGCCAGGTGGTCTTGCGGTGCTTGGGCTGCGGGCCGTCCGGAGTGCCCTTCTCGATGACCCGGATGACGGCGGTGGCGGGCATGGCCAGCGCGGCCAGTAGGGCTGCTCTCGTTTTCATGGTGGGTCTCCTTTTCAGCGTTCGGCTCGCGACTTGAGCGCGAGGTTGAGGGCGGCATAACCGCGAGCGATGGGGCGACGGAGGATGGGCATGAGCAGCGGTGCGAGCAGGCCTCTGCCGATCTCATACTGCACGAAGCGGGTGTGCTTGCCGTGGCGCTCGAAACGAAATGCCCGCTCTACGTCGAACAGCCGGGGCACCACCTGCCGGGCCAACCATCGGATCTCCGACGCCGGCTCCACGACCGTGATGCGCGGGTGCAACTTGACCAGCCGGCGGCCCAGGCGAAGCTTCACCCGGATGCGCCGGCCGGGGACGAGCTTCCCCTTGGCCTTGCGGATGAACGGGTTCCATGACGGGAACGACTTGAAGTCGGTGAACTCCCGCCACACCCGCTCCGGCGTGGCGGCGATGTCGATCTCGTCGCGGATCATCCTGCTCACGTCATGTGGTCCTTTCTCTCGGCGTCACAGAAGCCCCCAACTCGGCCAGGCCGTCGGCCATGGTGGTGCGGGGGCGGTAGCCCAGCTCCTGGCCTGCCCGTGCGATGTCGATGGTGACCTCCAACGACGACAACCACACCGCCATGGTGGTGAGCGGCGGCGAGCCCTTCAGGTGCAGGCCGCGCCACACACTTTCCATCGACGCCGCCGCGGTCCGGGCCAGACCAGCCGGCATCCGGCCATCGGGGAGCTCGATCCCCTGGGTAGCCAGCAGGCGGGTGAGAAAGTCGCGGAACACCACCGGCTCCCCGTCGGTGATGAACCACACCCGGCCATGCTGGGTCGCCCCGGCGGCCAGTATCAAACCCTCGACGGCGTTGTCCACGTGGGTCATCGAGGTGAGGTGGCGGCCGTCGCCGATCCATCGGAAACGCCTCCTGCGCACCGCTGCGACCACGGTGGGGAGGATCGTGGAGTCGCCCCGGCCCCACACCATGCGAGGGCGGACGACCACCGTCTCCAGCTCGGCGCTGTCGGCGGCCAGCACCGCCTGCTCGGCTCGGGCCTTGGTGGCACAGTACGGCTGGGGTGAGCCCGGGCGCAGGGGCACCTCTTCGTCGACATCGATCAGGGGTTGGCCGGCGAGTAGGGCGGCTTCGGTGCTCACGTGCACGAGCCGGCGCACGCCGGCCCGCCGGCATGCCTCGATCACCGCCTCGGTGCCCCCGACGTTGATCGCCTCGAAGCCCTCGGGCCGGTCGAACTCGGCCGTGTGGGCGGCGGCGTGGAAAGCCACGTCGCAACCAGTCAGCTCGGCGGATGCCCCCGGCAGGCCGTCGAGGTCGGTCCGGACCGGCGAGGCGCCGGCGGCGGCGACCGCCGAGCCGTCGCTGCGGGGGAGTGCCCGAACGTCCCGGCCGTCGGTGCGCAACCGCCGGACCAGGGTGCCACCGACGAAACCCGACCCGCCCGTGACGAACGCCGTCCCGGTCACGAGAACCGTTCGGAACGTTGGTCGAGATCCATGTCGTAGCCGATCATTCGGCCGTCCCGGTCTTGTGCGACTTCCTGGCCCGGGTGGCCTTCTTCACGGGGCCACCACGGGCGCGGCAGACGGCGTGGCGGGCTCGATGCGAATGGGGGCCTCGATGAGCTTTGCCTCCACCGGCTGCCCGTCGGGCTCGAACCAGGGGTCGGCGTCGTCGCCCCCCTTGCGCAGATGCCATTTCCGCGGGGTGTGGTCGACGCCCACGGGGTAGACGGTGAGCACGCCGTCGACACCGATGTGCATGCGGACGAAGTTCTTCCAGTCACGGTTGCGCTGGGCGGCGAACAGCTCGTTGTTGTTCAGGCCGAAACGGTCGGCCACAAGCAGGTAGACGGCCATCACCTCGCAGCCGAGCAGGCCGCCGCCCACGCCCACCAGGACCACGAAGACCACGCCGAAGCCCCCGCCGTCGAGCCCGATGGCCGAACAGATCCGGGCCGAGACGCCGATGCTCACCAGGACGACGAGCAGCTGAGCGACGGCGTGCGCCCCGCCCAGTCCCCATTTCTTGGCGGTCACGCCGGTCTTGGTGAAGCCGGCAAGCCCGACGACGACGGCGAGAGTGATCCCGATGGCGAGGGGGTTGTGGGCCAGGGCGCGCACGAGGCCCCAGTACGACACCCGGGACATGAAATCGGCGAAATGGTCGGTGCCCTGGCGGACGGCCGACTCGGCCATCCAGGCGTAGGCCAGGTGCAGCAGGCCGATGAGCACCCACAGCCCGCGGTTCTCGAAGGGAAGGCGGAACGCCCGTAGGCACAGCTTCCGGGATTCCGGTTTCGACGGGTAGCACGTCTGGAGCTGCCAGTGCGTAGGCGGGGTGGTCCTGCCCGGGTCGCGCGACTCCTGCGGGGGAACCACCAGCTCTTCGGGCAGATTGTGGGTGGACGACAGGAAGGCGCCACCCCCGCCGGCGGTGATCTTCTGGGCCGAGCCGTCGGTCTGTGCGTAGCGAGCGTAGTGGTGGGCATCGCCGGTGATCATCAGGCGCACCTCGGCGCCCCGCGAGCGAATCAGCTTGCGATCGAGTTAGTCGATGGTGGCGTAGGCGTTCTCCCCCTCCTCCTCGTTGGCCGACACCCACGCCGGGGTGGGCGTGCACAGGATCACCGAGTCGCCCCTGGCCATCGCCGGCCCGACCGTGTCGGCGAAGTACCTGAACTGGGGCTCGTCGATGTAGGAGTCGAACTGGAAGTCGATGCCCCAGAGCCACCACCGGTGCGGGAGCTGGACGGCGAAGTAGCTGCGGGACTGCTTCGTGCGCCAACCTCCCACCCACTCGCCCCGACAGAAGGTGCGCATGAAGCCGGTGAGGCCGTCGTACCAGTCGTGGTTCCCCGGAATTGTGTAGAGATCCGGCGCCTCCTCGGCCGGCTCGACGTACGGGAGGGCGGCTCGGTAGGGGCCCACGGTCTGGTTCGCGTAGGCGTTCACCGATGCCGTCGGGTACACTTCGTCGCCCCCCATCACCAGTAGCCGCCCCCGAGGCGTGGTCACGCTGTCGCCGCCACCACCGGGCAGGGTGAGCTGGCGCCGGGCCAGCAGCGTGGCGATGGTGTAGGTGGGCTCGAAGGCATCGCCCAGATCGGCCACGTAGTCGAACCACACCTCCGGCGGGCCGGCATAGGGCTCGGGGAGGAACTCGGCCAGGCCGGCCAGGATCTCCCGCTTGTCGGAGTACGAACCGAACGTCTCCGAGAGGAACACGCGCAGGCCGGTGCCGATCAGCTGGGTCGGCGACAACCAGGGCACCATCTTCGCCTGGCGGGTGAAGCCGACATCGGCGGACTTGTCCGAAGCAGGCAGCTTCGGGTGGTCAGCCATCTGTGTCGGCCAGCCCGGAGGCCTCGCGGGCGTTGGGGCCGTAGACGTCCCAGAGATCGCCGAGGAACAGGCGGCCGAAGTTCCCGAGGCCCCTGGCCCGGGCCTGGAGGGTCGGACCATGGGCCCGGAAGGTCGTGAGCTGTTTGGCAAAGTCCATGAGGTGGATGTGCAGGACCCCCGCGGCGACGATATCGGCGGCCGCCTCGCCGTCGGCGTCGACGTGGCCGGCCAGGATGCGGGTGTAGAGAGTTGACGTGTCCGACCACAGGTCGAACCCGGGATCGTCCTTCACGTTCTTGAAGCCGGACAGGGTGAGGGGATTCCCGGCGCTGTCGGCGAACCGGAGCCGGTAGAGCATGTGGGTCAGATCGGGGTCGTCCGATGCCACAAAGAGATTGAACAGGCCGTCCTCGACGGCGAGCCTTCCGCCGAGAACCTCACATTCGATCCATCCTCGGGTCGAGCCGGGGTGGGCGGGGTCGGCCACGAAGCGCTCGACGTCGTCGGCCGTAATGGTGAGGTGGAACATGCAGGCGGTGCCGTCGGCTTTGCCCTGTTTCTCACCCGCCTCGAACTCGGTGGCACCGAGGGTGACGAAACCCTTCATCTCCTCGGTGAACTCGACGCTCGTGACGTCGTCGGCGGTCGGGACCGGCGGAACGGCTGGAGCAGGGCTCGGCGGGACGTCCACGGGTGCATCTCCTTTGTGGTCCGGAGTTTGGACTGATCGTGCGTCGTCGATGATGCGTTGGGCCATGCGATCGGCGAGGGCGGCGATGGTGAGCGAGGGGTTCGGGCCGACCGGGCCGGGCAGCACCGAGCCGTCGGCCACGTAGAGGCCCGGGTAGCCGAACGCTCCCAGGTAGCCGTCGACGACGCCGTCGTGGTCGGTGGTGGACATCGGGCAGCCGCCTAGGGGATGCACGGTTACGAGTCGCTTGAGGGTCGTCAGAGGATTGTCGCTGTAGGTGGCACCCAGCTCGTCGGCGATGTCGATCATGGTCTGGCGGAGACGGTCGAAAAAGGGTTTGGACGTGGCCATCGTCCAGTCGACGTCGAGATAGCCCTTCCGCAGCTTCATGACGCCGTCGGGGACGTCGCGCCCCATCCCCAGCAATGGGAGCGAGCCCGACGAAAGGCTGGCATCGCCGATAAGGTCACCGATCTGGGCCGACAGCTCGCTCACCGGGCTGCGGGTGATGGTGGCCCAGATCCGTCGCAGGGCGAACCGGAGGGCCCGCGGGAGCGCGCTCGGGACGTTCGCGGTCTCCACCAGCCAGTCGACCTGGTTGGGAAACCCTGCGTCCTCGACGTAGCCGCCCCGTCCCCGACCGCCGGGATCGACCTCGTCGGCCAACCGGATGAAGCTGGTGATCACCGGCCCCCGGCTGCCGTCGAGCACCCTGCGGGCCGGGTGGGCGGCTGGTCCCGAGTGGCTGTTGAGCAGGAATCCGAGGAGGTCGCCGTTCCCGCAGAAGCGGGTGCCCAGGGCCGGACTGAGGTGGGGGAAGTTGGCCCGGTTGCGCAGGAGCAGGTACGTGCTGCCGAACGTGCCCGCCGACAGGACCAGGCGGTCGGCGGTGATGGTGTGGCCGGGAAGCTTCGCCGTCTTGGTGGGGGTTCCCTCGTCGGTGGCCAGGTGCTCGACGTAGGTCACCGAGAACCCGCCTCCCGGCCGGGGCGCAAAGGTGCGGACCTCGCAGCGGGTGCGGATGTCGGCACCTAGGTGTTTGGCCGCCGACAGGTAGTTGTGATCGAGGGTGTTCTTGCTGCCGTAGTTGCACCCGATGTTGCATTCACCGCACAGCCGGCAGGTCGTGCGCAACCGACCGTGGATGTTGGGATAGGGCCCGTCGACGATGGGCTCGGCCATGCGGGGCGGCGAGCCGGGATTGGCGAACGTGACCGCCAGATTGGGCAGTCCCCATTCGAGCCCGAGCTTCGCCGCCGCCTCGCGCATCGCGAGCGTCTTGGCCGTGTCCTGGTAGCCGGGCGAGTCGAGGGGGTAGGGCTGCCCGTCGAGCATGCGCTCGACCACGTCGTAGTGGGGGTCGAGGTCGGCCCGGCTCACCGGCCATTGCTCGTAGCCGCCGCCCGGCTTCTCCTGGGTGAACCACCGCTCGTCCTTGCGGATGAGCACGTTGGCGTAGATGAGCGATCCGCCGCCCAGCCCGCTCGAGACCAGGCCTTCGATGCCCCGGAACGACCACACATCAAACAGGCCGTGGAGGCCCTTGCTCGGGTCCCAGAAGTTGGCGGCCACCTCCCGTGGCCGGCGTGCGAACGAGTTCGGCGGATACGCCTTGCCCCGCTCGAGAACGCACACCGCCTGGCCAGCCTCGGCGAGCCGGTACGAGGTCACCGACCCACCGAATCCCGAGCCAACGACGACGGTGTCGAAGTGGGTGGTATCCGCCATCAGAGGGATGAATCCCTCAGAGGGCGGTGCGGGGTCGCTGTACGAGGTAGACGATCCCGGCGGCGGCGGCGACCTCGAGGATGAGGCCGATCAGCCAGCCGGCGCCGATCAAGTAGCCCACCGTCCCGCCGATGAAGGAACCGCCGATCCCGATGACGATAGTCAACCCGATGGACATGGGGTTCGGGCCGGGAATGGCCAGTCGACCGAGCGCCCCGATGACGAGCCCGGAGATGATGATGCTGATGATCCACCCGATCAGTTCCATGCCGCTCAGTCTGCCCGTCCCGACGGCGGACCACCACTACTTCGCCGGATTGTTGCCTCAGCCGGGAGGGGCGGGTTCGGGATTGGGCGCGGGAGTGGCGGCGTCGGGCGCAGGCGGCGTCGGATTGGCGGCGTCGTTGCGGGCCTTTTCCAGCACGTCGCGTACGGCGGCGGCAGCCGACGGCGGCGGGTTCGACGCCAGGTAGGCCTCGAACTCGGGCACGGCACCGGTGGGATCCTGGCGACCCTGATAGAGCACCATGGCCCGGAAGAAGTGGGCGTCGGGGTAGCCGGGATTGGTGGCGATGGCCTTGTCGAGCGAGGCGATGGCCGGGTCGCTGAACCCGGCCCGGCCGAGCAGCCACCCCTTGTAGGTGAGAGCGACGACGTTGCCGCCATCGGCGGCGATGGCGGCGTCGTATTCCTTTAGGGCCTCGGCCGCCTTTCCCTCGCCCTCCAGTTGCTGGGCGGCGGCTACATGACGAGCGGTCTCGGACGTGGCCTTCCCGGAGACGTTGTCGCCGCCGACCCGATTGCCGGTGAAGGTGGTCAGCCCCACCCCGGCGGCGACGGCCACCACCAGCACGATGGTGACCCCGACGAGGATACGGCGGGAACGGTTGACCGGCGGCGCGCCCGAGAGCGTTCTGTTCGTACCCCCGGGTGAGCGGCCGGTGGAGGCCTGCCTCCGTGACGTGGGGGCGTCCACCGGCTCAGGCGTGGACGGAACCGCCCGGGCTGCCTCGAGGGCGTGCAGCACGGCAGCGGCCCTGGCGGTGTAGTCGTCGTGGAGCGTCCGGTAGTCGGTGTCGTCGATGTCCGATGCGTCGCGTTCGAGCTCGAGGTCGCGCAACGACGTCAGCAGGAAGTCGCGCTCCTCCTCGAGATGGGCCAGATCCTCGGGCCCCGGGGCGGTCTTCGGCTCGGTCACTGCCGCAGGGCCTCGTCGACGAGGGCCTGGTCGGCGGCCGAGACGGGAGCGCGCGGTCGGGAGCGCCATCGACGGAAGGCCAGAACCATGCCGGCCACGGACGCCAGGAGGGTGACCACCGGAAGGATCCACACCAGGCTGGCCACGCCACGGCGCTCGGGCCGGAGCAGGATCTCGGCGCCGTACCGGCTCACCAGGTATCCGCGGATCTCGCCGCCGGTCTGGCCGACCTGGACCCGCCTCAGGATGTCGTCGCGGATGGCCTGGGCCGCCGGCGCATCGGAGTCGGCGGCCGACAGGCCCCGGCAGGTGGGACACCGGATCTCGGTGGCGATGTCATGGGCCCGTTGGCCGTCGGACTGCTGGCCCGAGTCGCCTCGCCCCAACACCAGGGCCCCGCCCAGCACCAGCGCCAGCAGTGCCCACATCCACAGATGGCTCCGGCCACCCACGTCGAGGGCCGCCCGGGCCCGGCGTGACTCAGCCATGGGGGCCAACGGCCACCGGGGCCTCGTCGATGACAGGAGCCTCCGGCTTCTCCAGGTTCGGTACGGCCGGAGCCGACGACGGCTCGGTGGGCCGGCGGCGGCGGCCGGGCCAGGCCGCAAGCGCCGTGCCCACGCCCATCAGGCATCCGCCGATCCACAACCAGGCAATGAGAGGTTGGATGTTCACGCCGACGACGGCGGCGGCCTGCTCGCCGTCGGGTGGGGCGACGAGGGTGAGGTACACGTCGTCGATGACGCCGACCCGGACCGACGGCGACCCGATGGCCTGGGATGCGTTGGGGAACTGGTGCAGCGAGGGTTCGTACACCTGGCCCCCGTCCAGGCGCACCCGGGCGGAAAGGGTGGTCTTGTTGGCATGGCGGGAAGTGGTGGTACCCAGGTAGGTGACCGAGTGCCCGGCCAGGTGGGCGGTCTGGCCCGGCTCCAGCCGGAACTCGTGGCGGTGGCCGTAGGCATGGCTGGCGGCGAAGGCGACGGCGATCACCACCACACCGATGTGGACGACCATGCCGCCGTTGGCCCGTCCGACGAGGCCCCGCCAGACGGGGCTGCCCTGACGGTGGGCGGCCCGGGCCGACAGGACGAGCTGGCGGAGGGCGGCGGCGGCGGCGAACGCGCCCAGGCCGAAGGCGGTCAGAGGCGCCAGGCCCCGCAGACCAGCGGCGACGCACGCGACGACCACGAAGGTGGCCGTCCATGCCGGCCACATGAGGCGCTTGTGGAGTAGTTCCCCCGAGGCCTTGCGCCACGGTAGGGCCGGCGCCACGGCCATGAGGAAGAGCAGGGTGAAGCCCACGGGCGCGGTCATCGAGTCGAAATACGGGGCACCGACGGAGAGCCGGTCGCCGTTGATCGCTTCGGCAATCAGGGGGAAGACGGTTCCGAGCAGCACGACGAAGGCGAAGGCGCCGAACGCCACGTTGTTGGCCAGGAAGGCCCCTTCACGCGACACCGGCGAGTCGATCGCACCAGGCGACCGGAGCCGGTCGCCCCGCCAGCCGATGAGGGCGATGGACACACCGACGACCAGGGCGAAGAAGGCGAGAAGGGCGGGCCCGATCGACGATTCGGAGAAGGCGTGAACTGAGTCGAGCACGCCGGAGCGGGTGAGGAAGGTGCCGAGGATGGTGAGGGCAAACGTTGCCACAAGCAACGAGAGGTTCCAGACGCGCAGCATCCCCCGCCGCTCCTGCACCATCACCGAATGGATGTAGGCCGTGCCCGTGAGCCACGGGAGGAACGAGGCGTTCTCCACCGGGTCCCAGGCCCAGTAGCCACCCCACCCGAGCACCTCGTATGACCACCAGGCCCCGAGCACGATGCCGACGGTGAGGAAGCCCCACGCGAACAGGGTCCAGCGCCGGGTCTCGACCAGCCAGCCTTCCCCTACCCGGCCGGTGACGAGGGCGGCGATGGCGAAGGCGAACGGAATGGTGAACCCCACGAAGCCCAGGTAGAGGACGGGCGGGTGGAAGGCCACCAACGGGTGGTTCTGGAGGAGGGGGTTCGGACCCTGGCCGTCGGCGGGAATTGCGCCGGCGATCAACTTGAACGGGTTGGCAGGCCCGGCCATCAGCCCGAAGAAGAAGGCGGCCACGGCGAACCCCGTCAGGGTTGCCCAGGCCACGAGGGGGTCGACGGCCCGGGCCCGGAAATGACGGACCATCACGGCCAGGTAGCCGGCCAGGATGAGCGACCAAAGCAGGATCGAGCCTTCGAGGGCCGACCACATCCCCGAGATCGTGTAGAGGAGCGGGGTCTCCCGGCTCCCGTTGTCGGCCACGTACTTGAGGTTGAAGTCGTGGCCGATGAAGGCGGCCTCCATGGCCACGACGGCCAGGAGGGCGCCACCGAGGATCAGCCACACGTAGCGCTGGCCGGCTGCGAGCAGGCGGGGGTCGCCCCGGCGCAGGCCCAGGGCCAGCGTGGCCATCCCGAGCACGGCTGCGGACAGAGCCAGGGCGACGCCCGCGGTTCCGAGGGCAGCGTTCACTCCAGTCCCCCGCTCAGAGGGCCGTTCGGGCCCAGGTGGCGCGGACCCGGTGCGGCGAGGGAGACGGGCGTCACTGGCCCGACACCGGCGGGGTCGTGGTCACCCGCTCCGGGTGGTCGGCCTCGTAGGTCTCCGAGTGCTTGACCATGATCCGGTCGCTGGCGAACTCGTTGCCCTGGAAGTGGCCTTCCAGCACGACCGGGATATCGGGCTTGAACATCTCGGGAGGGTCGCCACGGTGCACGACCGCCACCTCGACGCCGTTGTTGGCCACCCGGAAGGCCACGTCGCCGCGCGACTCGGCCACGGTGCCGGACACGACAGTGCCCTCGAGGCGGAAGCGCCTGGTGCCGAGGGTGGACCTCTGGGCCACGGCCTCGTCGGCAGTGCGGAAGTACACCGTAGCGTTCCCCAGGCCCTGAAAGACCAGGAAACCCATGGCGGCGACGACGATGCTCCCGGCCAGCCAGAGTCGCCGGCGCTGCCCGATCACCGAGCCTCGCCGGCGTCAGGACCCGTCGGCGGTCCGTCGTCGGGACGGGTCTCGACAAGGCGGGCCACCGTCCGGTTCCGGGCCCACATGTGGCCGATATAGGCGCTGAGGGCCACGACCGTGACCCCATAGCCCCCGGCGACGTACCCGGCGTCGGTCAACGCCCGCTCGCTGACTGCGTGAGGTGGTCCGACGAGGCCGGCGTGACGGTGACACCCTCAGCCCGACGCTCGGCCAGGGCGTCGGCCAGCTCACTGTCCTCCACCAGCTCCTCGAGGCGGGCCAGGCGGACACGGTGCACGAGCAGCCACGCGTACAGGAGCGTGAAGGCCATAACGCTGAGCAGCAGGGTCCACAGCATGGAGCCGTGGATCTTCGGATCAAGTAGGCGTCGCTCGTCGAAGATGGTGGCCGGCTGGTGAAGGGTGCGCCACCATTCCACGGCCAGGTGCACGATGGGAACGTCGATGAACGCGGCGATGGCCACGATGGCGGCCCGTCGGGAGCGCACCAGGGTATCGGCGGGTACCCGGCGCACGGCCAGGTACCCCAGGTAGAGGACGAAGAGCACGGCGGTGCTGGTGAGGCGGGCGTCCCAGGTCCACCACACGCCCCACGTGGTCCGGCCCCAGATGGACCCGACGGCCAGGGTGAGGCCGATGAACAGGACCCCGACCTCGGCCGATGCCCCGGCCACCAGGTCCCAGAACCGGGATCGGGTCCGGGGCCAGAGATAGAGCACGCTGGCGAGCGTGGTCACACCGAACGACACGTACATGGCCAACCAGGCGGTGGGTGCGTGGAGGTACAGCAGGCGCACGGCGTCGCCCTGGTTGACGTCGGCCGGGGAGACGACCAGAGCGAGCCAGGCTGTGACAGCCAGGCTGATCACGGTGGCCACCCCGAGGATCCGGGTGGCTCGTGAGGTGGTGGTCATGCCTCCTCCAGGAGGGGGCCGAAGGCGACCACCCCGAACACGGTGTAGATGGTGGCGAACACGGCGAGAAGCCGCACCCATGGCCACGCGTCGCCCGGAACCGTGGCCAGTGCAGCCTCGCTCGCCCGGGTGGCGGCGAGGAGCACGGGTGCGAGGACGGGCAACACGAGTAGTGGAAGCAGGGTATCGCTGACCCGGAGCCCAGCGGCTACCACCCCGTAGACAATTCCGCTGGCGGCGATGCCGACGGTGGCCAGGAGGCAGACCAGCACGAGGAGAGCCCCGTCGTGCAGGGAGACGTTGTAGAGCACGACCACGCCGACGGCCAGCACGGCTTCGAGGACCAGGAGCTCGAGGGCGACGGCGGCGGCCTTGCCCAGGAAGATCCCGGCGCCGTCGAGGCCGGACATGCGCAGCGAGTCGCGGGCGGCGTCGTCGGCCTCGATGGCGAAGGAGCGTTGGATAGCCAGGACGGCCGAAAAGAGCACGGTGACCCAGAACAGGCCGGCTGCGGCCCGGGCCAGGATCCCGCGGTCGGGGTCGAGGGCGAAGGCGAAGAGAATCAAGACGAGGACGGCAAAGGGCACCACCTGATTGGTGGCCACCCGGGACCGGAGCTCCACCCGCAGATCCTTGGCCGCCACCAGGCGGGCATCACGCCACAATGTCGGCTCGCGGTCGTTCGGGGTCGGGGTCGGGTTCGGACGGCAGGACACCGTCGGTAACCCGGCCGC
>JBBRXY010000048.1:0-23957 GCA_038238185.1 Acidimicrobiales bacterium | reverse complement strand
TTGACGCCAACCACGGCGCCTCGGGTGGAACCGCGGGGTTCGGCCGGGCCGTGTCGTTGGTGATCGTGTAGCTGAACGCCAGATGGCCGACCTTCACGCCGTTGACGTCGTAGATCGGCGGGTTGTCGGCCTCCTCCTGGCTGCGTGCGCTCCCGGCGTGGCCGATGCCGGCCTCGTCGAGCACATCGAGAGTCTCCCGGACCCCGTCCAGGCCGCGGTCCCAGGTGTGGTTCGACGCCGTGTCGCAGGCCCGGAACCCGGCGTTCCGCAGGGCCCCGGCGATCTCGCGCGGAACGTTGAAGACCAGCGAGCTCGATGGGCCCATGTCCGTGTCGTCGGCGGAGATCGGCGTCTCCTGGTGACAGATGGCCAGGTCGGCGGCCGAGATGAGGCCCCGGACATCGTCGAACATCGGGTCGAAGTTGTACCCGACGCCCCCGGCGGCGGCCTGGGCGTCGCGCATCACCGGGTCGTGCAACAAGATGTCGCCCGAGGCGGCCAGGGTCAGATGCCGAAGTGGCGCCGTGGTGGTGGGCGCCAGTGCGGTGGACGGGCTCACGCCGACCCTGGCCCGGGGGCTTTCGACCGGATCGATGGCGGTCGAGGTGCTACTGACGCCGAGGACAACGGACACGACAGCCACCATCGCTGTCGTCGCCGCCAGAGGACTCCGCACGGTGACATCGTCGCACTAATGCCAGAGCGGACCGGGCTCAGCCGGCGGCGACCGACTCGTACTTGTAGCCCAGGCCGCGGATGGTGACGATGCGCTGGGGGAGGGCGGAGTTCTCCTCCACCTTGGCCCGCAGGCGCTTCACGTGGACATCCAGAGTCTTGGTGTCGCCGACGTAGTCGGCACCCCAGACACGGTCGATCAACGTGTCGCGGGTGAGCACGCGCCCGGCGTTGTCGAGAAGCACCTCGAGCAACTCGAACTCCTTCAGCGGCAGGCTCACCTTCGTCCCCCGCACGAAGACCTCGTGGCGTTCGGGGTCGAGGCGCACGTCGCCCACCTCGAGGGTGGCGGCGTTGCTGGGTGCATCGGGACCGGGTGCACGGCGCAGCGCGGCACGCATGCGGGCCACCAGCTCACGGAGACGGTAGGGCTTGGGCACGTAGTCGTCGGCCCCGACCTCCAGGCCTACGACGGTGTCGATCTCCGCCGTCTTGGCCGACACCATGATGATCGGCACACGCGACTTTCGCCGGATCTCACGGCACACGTCGATGCCCGACACGCGCGGGAGCATCACGTCGAGGAGCACGAGATCGGGCTTGACCACGTCGAACAGCATCAAGGCGTCAGCACCGTCACGAGCGACGTTCACGCGAAAGCCTTCCCGCTTGAGCCCCACGGTGAGGGCCTCCACGAACGACTCCTCGTCCTCGACGACGAGGATCATGGCACCAAGCTCTCCCATCGGTTCTCCGGTCCTCGGCTCTCAGCCGGCCTTGGCCGGGCTAACAGTGACCGGGCCGGGACCGGCGGGAATCCGGAGGGTAAAGCTCGACCCGGTGCCTTCGTGAGACTCCACCCGGACGTCGCCCCCGTGGTTGGTGGCCACGTGGCGGACGATGGCCAGGCCCAGCCCCGTTCCCCCGGTGTCGCGGCCCCGGGCCCGATCGACCCGGTAGAACCGCTCGAAGACGCGCTCGAGGTCGCGCTCGGGGATGCCGATGCCCCGGTCGGTCACGGTGAGGTCGACCCACTCGCCGTCGGTGTGCGAACGCACGTCGACGGTGGAGCCCTCGTCGGAGTACTTGACCGAGTTCTCCAGGAGGTTGAACAGGGCCGACACCAGCTGGCGGCGATCACCCGTGACGATCAGGTGCTTGGCCCCCTCGCCGAAGGTGATGGTCACCGCTCGTTGCTCAGCGGCCGAGCGAACCCGTTCGGCGGCCTCGGCGACCACCAGGTGGACGGCCACCGGCTCGCGCATCGGTGTCTCCTCCGACTCGATGCGACTGAGGTCGAGGAGATCGTCGACGATGCGGGCGACCCGCTGCGATTCGAGCTGGAGGCGCCGGGCCAGGCGGTTGACCACCTCGGCGTCGTCCTCGCCGGCCAGGGTCTCGGCCAGTAGCGCCAGGGCACCGACAGGGGTCTTCAACTCGTGGCTGATGTTGGCCACGAAGTCGCGCCGCACCGCCTCCAGGTGGCGGCGGTCGGACACGTCCTCGATGACTGCGACGGCCCCCAGGCCTCGCCACCCGTCGTCGACGGGGGAGGCCACGATGGTGAGCGTGCGCCGGGGCGGACCGTAGAGATCGAGGGTCTGGGTCTGGACCGCGCCCTCGGCGGCGGCCTTCAGCAGCTCGGTCACCGCCTGGTGGGCCAGCGCGTCGGCCGGGCGGTCGCCCATGAAGGCGTCGGCCTGCTCGTTCTGGAACACGATTTCACCCGACTCGTCGCAGACCACCACACCGATGCCGACGACGCGGAGCGCGCCTTCGAGGCGACTGCGGGCCAGGCGGGCGGTCCCGCGATCAGTGACTGCCCGTTCGGCGGCTCGTTCGAGCCGGATGAGGTTGCGCTCCATCCCGCCCCGGGAGACCAGCTCGTCGCCGCCCTCCTCGTCGAGACGCGTCGTCAGCGAGGCGAGTCGGCGGGTCGTGCTTCGCCGGAAAAACCAGGCCCACACCAACACCACGAGGACCACAGCTGCGGCCACACCGGCCACGACCGCATCACTGGCGGCCAGTTGCATCGCTCCCACCATAGTGAGGCCCCAGCATCAACCACGTCATGGCCGCCTCGGCCACCTGGATCCGATGACGAGAAGCGTCATCCGATCTCCGCGGCCAGCGAACGTGGGTCACCGGTGAGCATGTAGACCACGCGGTCGCCGACGGCCACGGCATGGTCGGCGATGCGTTCGATGTTGCGGCCGGCCAGCAGCGCGTGGAAGACCAGGCCACTGGCATCAGGCCCGTGTTGGGACAACAGGTGGACGGCAAGGCGGCGGAAGCAGTCGTCGAGGGCATCGTCGTGCTGCTCGAGGGCGGCAGCCAGGGCGAGGTCTTTGTTCCGCCACGCCCGGCGTCCGGCGGTGATGAGGTCGAGGGCGATGGACGCCATGTCCCCGAGCAGCTCGAGGGCGACGGCCTCGCGCTCCCAGTCGACCAGGACGAGCTTGGCCAGCGACACCGCCAGGTCGCCGGTGCGCTCCCAATCGGCCATCACCCGCACGGCCGACACCAGGAACCGCAGGTCGATGGCCACGGGTGCCTGTTGGGCCATGAGGGCGTAGGCCCGCTCCTCGAGGGTGACGAAGAGGTCGTCGATCTCGTCGTCGCCCGCCACCACCAGCTCAGCCTTCACCTGGTTGCCCGAGACGAGGGCCGTTGTCGCCGCCTCGACAGCATCGGCGGCCAGGGAGCCGAGCCAGTCGACGTCGGCGCGCAGGGCACCGAGCGACTCCTGGAAGCCGATGCGCATGGTCATCCGAATCGGCCGGTGATGTAGGCCTCGGTGCGCTCGTCGTCGGGCTTGGTGAAGATCTTGGCCGTGGGCCCGACTTCGACCATGCGCCCGGGCTCGCCGGCGGCATCGAGGTTGAAGAAGGCGGTCGTCTCGCTGACCCTCGCTGCCTGCTGCATGTTGTGGGTGACGATGACGATCGTGTAGCGGTCCTTGAGCTCGGAGATGAGGTCTTCGATGCGTAGCGTCGACATGGGGTCAAGGGCCGAACAGGGCTCGTCCATCAGGAGGACGGCCGGCTCCACGGCGATGGCCCGGGCGATGCACAGGCGCTGCTGCTGGCCGCCGGAAAGGCTGCCGCCGGGACGGTCGAGACGGTCGCTCACCTCGTCCCACAGGCCGGCCAACTTGAGGGACCGCTCGACGGTGGCCCTCAGATCGTCCTTGTTGTGCGAGCCGTTGAGCTTGATGCCGGCGGCCACGTTGTCGCCGATGGACATCGACGGGAACGGGTTGGGGCGCTGGAAGACCATGCCGATGGAACGGCGCACGGCCACCGGGTCGACGGCGCTGGCGTAGATGTCCTCGCCGTCGAGGGTCACCTGTCCCGTGGCCCGGGCCCCGGGCACGACCTCGTGCATGCGGTTCAGCGTGCGGAGGAAGGTGGACTTCCCGCACCCCGACGGCCCGATCAGGGCGGTGACGTGCTTCGGTTCGAGGGTGATCGTCACCCCCTCGATGGCCTTGTGCTTGCGGTACCAGGCACTGACATCGACCGCTTCGATGCGCTTCATGGGATGGCCTCTCAGGACTTGAGCTGGTTGCGGAGGGTGAGCAGCCGGGCCGCGACGGTGAGGGCCACGACCACGATGATCAGGGTGAGGGCCGCCGCCCACGCCCGGTCGATGGCGGTGTCGAACGCCGAGGACGCCTGACGGAAGACGAACAGAGGCAGCGATTCCTCCGGGCCGCTGAAGGGGTTCGTACGGGTCGAGTCGAACCCGAACGAGGTGAGCAGGAGGGGTGCGGTCTCCCCCGTGACCCGGGCGACGGCGAGCATCACACCGGTGGTGATGCCCGCCGACGCGGTGGGAAGCACGACCCGCAAGAGGGTGCGCCAACGGGGAATGCCCAGGGCGTAGGACGCCTCCCGCAGCGACGCCGGCACCAGCTTGATCATCTCCTCCGCCGACCGCACCACGATCGGCAGCATCAGGATCGACAGAGCCAGGGATGCCGCGAACCCCGAGAACCCCTGATGCAGGGCCAGCACCCAGAAGGCATAGATGAAGAGGCCGGCGATGACCGACGGGATGCCCACCATCACGTCGACCATCGTGCTGATCGCCTTGGCCAGGGGGCCGGTGCCGTATTCGGTGAGGTAGATGGCCACGAGCAGACCGGCCGGCACGGAGATGAGCGAGGCCAGCAGGACCTCCTGGAGGGTGCCGATGATGGCGTGATACGCCCCACCGGTCGTGTCCCTCGGCCCGACTCCCTTCATGGAGTGGGTGAAGAAATCGAGGCTGAGAGCCTTGGCCCCGCGGACGACCGTGTAGATGAGCACCGAACCCAGGGCGATGAGGCAGACCACGACCGCCGTAACCATGAAAACGCCCGCCAGGCGGTCGACCACCGAGCGTCGCCCCTCGATCCGGCCTGCAGCAACCAGATAGGCGATGGTTCCGAAGATCCACCCCACCAGGAGAAAGTCGGCGCGACCCTGCAACGGCGTGAGCGCAAAGGCTATGGCGGCCACGACGACGCCGACGGCGGCAGCGGCGACGGCCTGCGACCGCCTGAGGCGGCCCTTGCCACTGAGCAGAGACGGTGGTTCGGTGTCGGGAGGAAGCGGCGCGTCGAGCACCGTCTCGCCGTTCCGTTCGGGCACGGAGCCGCCGTTCCGTTCGGGCACGGAGCCGCCGTTCCGTTCGGGCACGGAGCCGGTCATGCCAACCCCGCTGCGGCGCGGCCGGTGCGGCGGATGACGCCGCGGGCGGCCAGCGTGGCCGCCAGGGTGATGGCGAACAGGACGAGTCCACTGGCCACCAGGGCAGACCGGCCGAGGGAGCCGGCGTCGCCGAACTTGGTGGCCACGTTGGCGGCGATGGTGTTGCCGCCCGGCTTGAGAATGTTGAGGTTGATGTCGAAGGTGGCGGCCAGCACCAGGGCGATGGCGATGGTCTCGCCGAGAGCCCGACCGAGGCCGAGCACGATGGCCCCGAAGATGCCGCTGCGGCTGGCCGGTAGCACGGCGGTGCGGATCATCTCCCACCGGGTGGCCCCAAGGGCCAACGCCGCCTCGCGCATGTCGCGGGGCACCTGGCGGAAGACCTCCCGGGTGATGGCAGCCACGATGGGAAGCACCATGAGGGCGAGCACGACCGAGGCGGCGAACATCGACTTCCCGAACAGGTTGTCAGGGTCGTGGAACAGGGGAATGAACCCGAGGTGATGGGCGAGCCACTGCTGCAGCGGGATCATCCGGGGCACCAGGAACATCACCCCCCAGAACCCGTAGACCACGCTGGGCACCGCCGCCAGGAGATCGATCAAGTACCCCAGCCACCGACCGACCACGGCGGGCGCATACTCCGTGGTATAGAGCGCCGACCCGATGGCCACGGGCACAGCGATCATCAGGGCGATGACACTGGAGAGCAGGGTCCCCCACAACAGGGCGGCAACGCCGAACGCGGGGGGGTCGGTGTCAGGAAACCATTTCGTCTCGGTGAAGAACCCGAGCCTGGCCGAGCGCAGCGCCGGCCAGGCCTTGACGAAGAGAAAGACGGTGATGACGGTGAGCACGACGAGCACGGCAACACCAACGGTGGTGGTCAGCGCCTGGAAGACCCGGTCGCCGACCTTCTTGCGTGCCGAACGGCCCGCGTTGGCGGGCCGTTCGGGCGTTGGGGTCTCCACAGTGCCCACGTTCACTTCTTACGCCCCCTCGGGCGCCGGGTCGGTCTCACCTCAGTCCCTCGGCCGGCCGTGCCCGAGAGGGTCAGCCGCTCACGGCGGCCATGGCCGGCGTGAGAATCGACTGCGGCAGCGGAGCGTAGTCGAGGCCCTCGGCCAGCTTCTGGCCGTCCGTGAGCACCCACTGGGCGAAGTGCTTGAGCGCGACCGTCTTGGTGGGATCACCGTCCTTGTAGAACATCAGGTAGCTGGTCGTGCTGATCGGGTAGGCGGTGGGGCTGGTCGGCGTGTAGTTCAGGGTGAGGGTGCCGTCGTCCTTGGGGGTGGCATCACCGATGGCGGCCGTGACCGCGCTAGCCGTGGGGCCGACGAACTGGCCACCGTTGTTCTTGATCGTGGCCGTCCCGAGCGACGACTGCTTGGGGAAGCTCACTTCGGCGTAGCCGATGGCCCCGTCGGCCTGCTTCACCGCCGCGGTCACCCCGTCGGAGCCCTTGGCCCCGGTGCCCGCAGGAGCGTGCCAATCCTTGTCAGTGGGGTAGTCCCACAGTCCGGGGGCAGCGGCGGCCTTGAGGTACGACGTGAACACCTGGGTCGTCCCCGATCCGTCGGAGCGGTGCACCACCTGGATTCCCGTGCTCGGCAGCGACACGCCGCTGTTCTCGGCCTTGATGGCGGCGTCGTCCCACTTGGCGATCTTGCCCGAGAAGATGTCGGCCAGCGTGTCGGGAGACAGCTTGAGGGTCTTGACCTGGGCCAGGTTGTACTCCACGGCGATGCCGCCGGCGACCCACGGCACGGTGACGACCGCGCCGGGACCGCCTGTGGCCGCCTGCTCCTCGGGCTTGAGGCCGACGTCGGAGCCGGCGATGTCGACGGTCTTGGCTGTGAGCTGCTGGATGCCCGCTCCCGAGCCCACGCCCTGGTAGTTGATGCTCACTCCGGGGGCGACCTTGCCGTACTGCTTGATCCACTCCTGGAGCATGCTCTGGACGAAGGTGGAACCGGCGCCCGACAGGCTGGCCGTGTCCTTGGCCCCGGCGGCCGGTGTCGAGTTGGTGGTGTTGGTGGTAGCCGACTTGCTGCTGCTACCGCAGGCCGTCGCCACCAGGGCGAAGGCGCAAAGGGTCGCCAGTCCGACGGGAACGCGTCGCTTCAAGGTCGTCTCCTCAAGGGGGGCGTCGGGGCGAACGTCGCCGAGCCGATAGGTGGCTGCACGGAGATCAGCCTAAGGAGGGGTCACGACCGGAGACTGAACGGCGGGTGAACGCAGGGTGAACGGCCGATGAAGGGTGGCCTGTGCGAGCAGGCGTTACCCGCTGCCCTCTTCCATCTCCTCGTCGGGGACCCCCAGGTCCCACTCGAGGATGAGCGCCTCGCGCTCGGCGTCGCGCACGACCCGCTCCCGGTTGCGCCGGAACTGGGGGTCGTGGGGGGGAAGCAGCAAGAGACGGGCGGTGGCGCGCTCCTTGAACGATTCCACTGCGTTGCGATCTCCGCCGAACTGGGAGACGACCTCCCAGTGGGGCGCGACCGGGCCTAGGTAGATGATCCGCACGTGGCCCCGCGGGGCCCGCTGGTCTTCCTCTACGGGGACGGTCGTCATTTGGCTAAGGCTACACGGGAAGTGAGACGATCCAACAGGGGCCCGGTCTCCGTAGGACAGGGTGGGAACCAACACCAGACCCGACTCGTTGTCTTGTGAGTGGGGCTACAAGGAGGGTCCGATGGACACCCTGTGGATGGCCGAAGGAAATTGTCGGGACAAGTCCCCTTCATTGTTCTTCCCGAGCGACGGTGTCGGCGTCGAGGTAGCCCGGCGCGTGTGTGCGGACTGCCCGGCCAAGACGCCGTGCCTCGAGTACGCCCTGGCCAACGGCATCGACCACGGCGTGTGGGGCGGCGCATCGGAGCGTGAGCGCCGCCGCATCGCCCGCCGTCGCCGGCTCGAGCGAGCGGCCGCCGCAGGAACGACGATCTCGGTCAACTGACCTAAGAACGTCCTCGGGGACGTCGCCCGGTCAGCGGGCGAGGGGCTCCACCAGGTTCCGGCACACCCGGCGGAAGCGGGTGAGCAGCGACGATCCCCCGGCCGCAGGCAGCGCCTTCGCCGCGGTCATGAGCTGGTCGACAGGAGCCTCGCTCACCAGCGAGTAGACGGTGTGGCCACGGCGCATCAACAGCACCTGGCCACCGGCCCAGGCGTAGATCCAACCCTTGGATGACCCCACCCTCACCGCCTTTCCCGACGCCGGGACGTCGCGCGCCGCCAACCCGCCCTGCTGCTGGAACACCGACAGGTCGTAAAGGCCGTCGCTGTAGAGGACCTGCACGGCGCCCTTCTCGCGGTAGGCGTCGATCCGTCGATAGCCGCCCGGGAGGCCCGTGGGTGCGGACACTGACGAGAGATGGTCGGGCGAGTGGTCGGAGGGGTGGGCCGGGGTAGGTGGCGCGGCGACCTGCGCCCCGAGATCGATCGACGAGAAGGCCACCACGTGCACCGGATGCCCGGTGAGGTCGAGTTGCTCCCGTCGCAGGAGAAGCTCGTTCTCGTTGTCCACGAAGAGCCGCTCACGTACGACGTCATCCTGGCGGACCTCGATGACATGGGTGGGACGCGAAGCCACCATCGTGGGCGCAGGCTGGTCGATGGGTATCAGGTCGTACTTCTCGTCGACGCCGGGGCGTTTGGTTGCCGTCGGCGCGCCGGTCCACAACAGATCCCAGTCGCCGCCGGGACGGCGGGCCACGGTGGACCCGTCGGGCCCGGCTAGCAACGTCGATCCGCCCTCCAACTGGATGGAACCGCCGGCCGCCCGGACGTTGAGCTGGTCGGAATGAGGGCCCTTGGCGTCGTCCCAGCTGACGTTGACCGACCCGGCGAACGACAACCGCTCCTCGGCCCGGCGGGCACCCTCGAAGGGGTTCTCGGCGGTCGTCGGCCCGCCCGACGGACCGGTGGTGTCGGCGGCGAGGGTGGGCGAGGGGACGGCGATGAGCAGAACCAGGGCGCAGACCGCTGTCGCGGGCCTCATCGCTGAAACCCCACGGGCACGACGGCCGTGGCCAGCTCGCTCACCGGGTCGCCGGCGCCGACCTCGGTCTCATGGGCGACGATGAAGCGGCCCAGCGGGGGAGACGCGGGCGGGTCGTGGGGGGCCGCCACGCCGAGGACGACCACGGTGACCGCAGCACAGGCGGACATGGCAGCCACCCCCGCCCGCCACCGCCGCCTCTGGCTGGGAGCCTCGCCGATGGGCGTGACCGTGGCGTCGTGGCTGGAGGACGAGACGGAGCCGGCATTCCGTTCGGGCACGGAGCCGGCATTCCGTTCGGGCACGGAGCCGGCATTCCGTTCGGGCACGGAGCCGGCATTCCGTTCGGGCACGGAGCCGGCGATCAGCCCTTCAATGAAGCCGGCGGGCGGCTCGACCGGGGGAAGTCCGCGGAGTGAGGAGCGGGCCTGGCTGGTTACCGCCAGTTCGGCTTCGCACGTGGGGCACCCGGCCAGGTGGTGCCGAGCCGCGGCGGCGTCGACGTCGCCCAGCTCACCGTCGAGAAGGGCACTCAGGGCATCGCCCGGGTGGGGCGCCGGCGTCCCGGCGCGGGGGTCATCCGCGGTCACGGTGACCTCCGGACACGAGCGCCTTGCGGAGTTGGGCCCGTCCACGGTGGATTCGGCTCCGGACCGTACCCATGGGGATGTCGAGCGACTCGGAGATCTCCTCGTAGGAGTGACCGACCACGTCGCAGAGCACCACCGCAGCCCGGTACTCGGCAGGAAGCCGTCCCAGAGCGGTCTGGATGTCGGCGGAGAACACCTCGGCCTCGAGGGCGACGTCGGCGCCGACGGCCGGGGGCAGGATCCGGTCAGGTTCGTCGGCCGTCACCTCGGCTGGACGGCGTCGCCGCCAGCGGACCTCATCGAGGAAAGCGTTCGTCGTGATTCGGCTCAACCACCCCTCGAGGTTCCCCGGCTGGTAGGTGCTCAGGCCCTTGCGGACCCGGAGAAGCACCTCCTGCACGAGATCCTGTGCATCGTCGTTGTTCCCGGTTAGACGGTAGGCGACCGTGTAGAGGAAGCGCCCGTGGCTGCGCGCAACCTCCTCCCACGTCGGAATCCCACTACCTGCCATGGAGAACGACGGCAAGGGCCGTCGAGTTCCCTCTAAGGAGAGGTGGGCGGCGCGTCTCGGCGCCCCTGAGCCTCGCGCTCGGCGAGGAGGGCATCGAGCTCAGCGTTGGTCATGGTGACCTTGTCGTCGGGTTTAGGCACCGCTTGGCCCTCTTCTTTCTCGGACTCGCTGATGCCCTTCTTGAACTCTTTCGACGCCTCCCCCAGCGATTTGGCCAGCTTGGGAAGGCGGGTGGCGCCGAAGAGGAGGAAGACGATCAGGAGGATGATGATGAGCTCTGGGGGTCCGAGGGACATAGGGGACCTACATTACAGGCTGAGGCCAACATTGCCATATCGTCGAGGCCGGTTGCCGAGAAGGGGGCCGCACCGACGCCCAGGACAACGGTGTCCACGCCGAGCGCCGCCCACTCTTCGAGCTGGCGGCCCACCTCGTCCACCGTCCCCACCAGGCGGCCCCGTCGCCATTCGTCGAGGGTGCCGGCCGTGGTGGGAGCCTTGTCGCAGAGGTGGCGGAACCGGCGCAACAGGTCGGAGTCGTCGTCGCCCACCAGGGTGGACAGCCCCACCGAGCGGGTGACGGTGGCCGGGTCGCGACCCAGCCGGTCGCACGCGGCATCGAGGACGTCCAGGCGCCGGCGATAGGCCTCGGGGGTCCAGACCCACGAGGCGAGCCAACCGTCGGCGTGGCGAGCGACGACGTCGAGCAGGCCGTCGCTGTGGCCCCCGACCCAGATCGGAGGATTCGGCCGCTGGACCGGCAGGGGAAGGCAACGAACCTCGGAGACCTGCACGTGGTCACCGGTGAACGAGAACGGGCCCCCGCCGAACATGCCGACCAGCACCTGGCAGGACTCGGCGAGCAGGGCCGGCTCGTCGACGGCCCCCCCACCATCGGCACCCAGGCCGACGACAAGGCGCCCGCGGGACACGACGTCGATCGTGGCCAGGGCCTTGGCCACCACCGAGGCCGGCCGGCGGCCGGCGTCGAGCATCGGGGCCAGGCGGAGCCGCCGCGTGACCCGGGCCAGGGCGCCGAGGGCCACGAGCGGGTCATACCCCTGGTCGAGGACCCACACCGACTCGAATCCCAGGCCTTCGGCCCGCCGGGCGCATTCCTGGACCGTCGACCACGGCGCCGTCTCACCGCCGCTGGGGGTGGGGTCGAACTGCGGAAGGGCCAGGCCCACGTGCATCGCCACGTCGGCGCCACGGTACAGGCCCGGTCGAGGGGCGAGGCGGGCCGGCGGGGGACGGGGCACACTGCGACGGTGCTCGAGTGCGTCGTGAACATCAGCGAGGGACGCCGCCGCGCCGTGATCGACACCATCGTCGCGGTGGCGGGTGGCCACCTGCTCGACCTTCACGTCGACGCCGACCACAACCGCGCCGTGCTGACCCTGGCCGGCGGCGACGGCCTCGAAGCGGCGGTGCGGGCGGTCGCCGTCCAGACCGTGGCGGCCGTTGACCTACGCGACCACGCTGGCGCGCACCCCCGGCTCGGTGCCGTCGACGTCGTGCCGTTCGTGCCCCTGGGGTCCACTCGCTTCGAAGCTGCCGTCGGAGCTCGCGACCGGTTCGCAGCGTGGGCCGCGGCCGAGCTCGACCTGCCCGGCTTCGTCTACGGACCCGAACGGTCGCTCCCCGAGGTGCGCCGCCGCGCCTTCGGCGACCTGGCACCCGATACCGGACCGCCGGTCCCCCATCCCAGCGCCGGGGCGGTGTGCGTCGGGGCACGGAACGTCCTGGTGGCCTACAACCTCTGGCTGGTCCCGGGGATCGACATTGCCGTGGCCCGGGCGGTGGCTTCGGCACTCCGAGGCCCAGGGGTGCGGGCCCTCGGTCTCGACGTGGGCGGGCGAGCCCAGGTCTCTATGAACCTGGTCGACGCGTTGGACGTGGGGCCGGCTCAGGTGTACGACGCCGTGGCCGCCCGGACGGCGGTGGAACGGGCCGAGCTGGTGGGTTTGGTCCCCGCCGCGGTGGTCGACGGCGTGGCGCCCGAGCGGTGGGCCGAGCTCGACCTGCACCCGTCGCGCACCATCGAGTCCCGGCTGGCCGACCGAGCGGGCGGCCTCTCGTAGCGGACAGCCCCTCGTAGAGGACGGCCCGGCTGCCGCTGCGGATAGCCAACACCGACGGCCGCCGGCCACAGCCCGGCGTGGAGGGCTGTGGCCGGGGCAGCCGGAGATCTCAGGCCGAGGCGCCCACGTCGCGCCGCTCACCGGCGCGCTGGCGACGGATGCGCCGGCGCTCCCGCTCCGACAGCCCGCCCCAGATCCCGAACTTCTCACCGTTCACCAGGGCGTACTCGAGGCAGTCCTCCCGCACGACACATCCGCGACAGACGGACTTGGCCTCGCGTGTCGACGCGCCTCGCTCGGGAAAGAAGAGGTCGGGATCGACCCCCAGGCAGTTGGCCTGGCCCTGCCATGTGCGGTCACCCAGATCGAACCTGTGCCCTCGCCTGTCCATCGGCTCGCTCCCATCGCCGGCTTCGCGCCGTCAAAGTCGCCTCGTCGGTCCCGGGTAGATGCGGTTGCACCTATCCCACCGTTGTAATTACAACAGTGTCATCATGGCCCGTGATTGGGCGGGGACGCAAGCCCCACTGCCAGGCAGACTGATTGCCGTGCGTATCGCCGCGATCACCGGCGACATCACCGCTCTGGAGGTCGACGCCATCGTCAATGCCGCCAACGAGTCGCTGCTGGGCGGTGGCGGGGTCGACGGCGCCATCCACCGGCGGGCCGGTCTTGAGCTGGTCGACGCCTGCCGGGCGCTCGGCGGCTGCCCCACGGGCGACGCCAAGGCCACTCCGGGCTTCGGCCTGCGGGCCCGGTGGGTGGTCCACACGGTCGGCCCCGTGTGGCGGGGCGGCACCGCCGGCGAGGCCGACCTGCTGGCGTCGTGCTACCGACGCTCCCTCGAGGTGGCCGACGGATTGGGGGCCCTGTCGCTTGCGTTTCCGGCCATCTCGACGGGGATCTACGGCTACCCGCCGGACGAGGCTGCGGCGATCGCCGTCGAGACGGTGACGGCGTCGGCGGCCGGGCCGGGGGTGGGGACGGGGCCGGCGAGGGCGGGGTCGGGCTGGGCCCACCTCGACGAGGTCACCCTGGTTGCCTTCGACCACGCCACATTCGCCCTCTACCGGCGCCTGCTGGAAGACGCCGGCTGATGAGTCCCACCCAGGTGGCGCTGCTGGTCGTCGGCCTCGGCCTCCTCTCCCTTCCGATCGCCGCCGTTATCGACGCGGCCCGCCGGCCCGCACTGCAGTGGAACCGGGTCGGACTCAATCGGCGGACCTGGATCCTCGTCATGGTGGTGGGGACGATCCTCGGTTTCGGCATCGTCGGCGTCGTCGCCGCCCTCGAATACCTCACCTCGGTCCGCCCCAAGCTCCGGATGGCCGGGGAGATGGGCAGCGGCTGAATCGTCGATTTCACACCCCGGAGCACCGCTCCAGGGCGAAATCCGGTGGGCCGAGACGAGTACAAGCGCCGGCTACTCCGGGAGGTGGCAGACGGCTTCGACGTTGTTGCCGTCGGGGTCGCGGACGAAGGCGCCGTAGTAGGCCGGGTGGTATTCGGGGCACAACCGGGGTTCCTCGAGAACCTCGGCGCCGGCTCCCACGGCGGCGTCGAAGAACGCCCGCACGGCTACCCGGTCGGGTGCCGAGAAGGCGATGTGCGACTCGCGGAAACCGTCACCGGTGGTCCGCGGCCCCAGCCAGAAATCGGGCATCGGCGCGACACCGAAACCGATGACCTGGCCGAAGTCCATCAGCCGGCCGCCGCCGAGCGGGCCGAGCACGGTGTCGTAGAACGCTGCACTGGCGGCCACGTCGGCGCACTGGATGGATACATGGTCGAGCATGACCACATCCTGCCTCGTGACCCCGGCCAGGGTGGGCCGGGTGACCATCGGCGGTGACGACATTGCCTTTGCGGAAATCTCGCGGGAATCGAGAGGTGCGAACCGAAACTCTCCAGTTCAACCTTACGGGCAGTATCGAGGCGCCCGGCGGTCAGCCGACTCAGGACGCGCTTCTCGTTCCGCCCCTCTCGCCGACGGCATCAGCTTGCGACACCTCGCGACGGCGGGGTCTCCAGGCGACGAAAAGGGCTCCGGCCAGCAGGACCGACAGAACGACGGTGTGCACCAGGAACCAGCGCAGCATGGTCGAGGTGGTGACCTCCGTGCTGCCGACGAGGGCGAACTTCACCGACGACCCGAACAGGAACCCATAGCCACTCATATTCGTCCCGACGGTGACCGCGAACAGGGCGAGCTGATCCCAGCGCAGCAGATAGCCGGTGAACCACGCCGCGAGGGTCGCGACCACGAGGGCGGGACCGGCGCCGAGAGCGAGTCGGCCCTGGCGCCAGCCCCCTCGCCGGACACGCGAGTCGACAACCACCAGCACGCCGGCAACCAGTGCGGACGGGACAGCGATGAATGCCGCCACACGATGGAGAGGGGGCACGAACCCGAGACCGCCGGCGCTGGTGTCCAGGTTCGGGTATCCCGGCCAGGCCTGCGCTGCCGATGGCCTGTAGAAGAAGATCAACCACAACCCGGACACCGCCAGGACAACAACTTCGGCCGTGAGGACCCCGACAGCAATCAACCGGGCGATGGTGAGAGTGTCCCGCCTATGCATACGCTCAACGCTAACTCGCGAGATTTCTGCTGTCGCCTCCTTCCGCTACGGCAATGGTCGTGTAGGAACGTCTCCTCAGTGCGATCAGGGCGAGGCAGCGGATCGTCTCGGCGCAGCGGGCTCCCACGTCCTCCGGGTGATCTCGTACTCCACTTCGCCTTCCTCGGTTCCCGGAAGTGGGTCTTCCCACTCGACATGGAACATGCGGACAATCTCGAGTCCGCATCTTTCCATCACCGCCCGCGATCGCACGTTGACCGCCATAGTCTGAGCCGTGACCCGCCGGGCTCCGAGAGAGCCGAACGCGGCGGCAATCATCCTTCCTGTGCCCTCGGTCGCCAGCCCGCGTCCCCACCAATCTCGGCGAAGCCGGTAACTGACGTCGTAGGCAGCTTCAGATCCGGGCACGAGCCCGAACCATCCAACGAAGGCACCGGTCGACTTGTCGTGGGCAATCCAGCGAGAGCCCAACAGCTTGCTCATGATCGCCGCAACCTGGTCACGCGTGGAGGGCTTTCCCGTGAGGTAGCGCATGACCTCCGGATCACTGTCGAGCTCGACCAGCAGGTCCAGGTCTTCGAGAGTGATCGGGCGTAGCACGAGACGGTCGGTCTCGAGTCGTTCGAGCACATCGTCATCCTCGCGCCGACCCGGACCCGACTGGGGCGATTCCGGTTGCCGTGCCTCGACTTCCCGCCCGACACTTCTCAGCAATGGCCATCGACCGGAAGCTGGACGTCAACCCGTGTTGCGCAGGCCGGCGGCGATGCCGTTCATGGTGACCAGCAGGCCTCGGCGCAACATGGGGTCGGGCTCGCCGGCCTGCCGCCACCGGGAGAGCAGGTTCACCTGGAGGTGGCTGATGGGGTCGAGGTACATGTCGCGCACGCCGAGGGTGCGGGCCAGGCCCGGCTGGCGCTCGAGCAGCCTGGCCTGTCCGGTGACGGCGAGGACCTCGGCCACGGTGAGGTCGTACTCGGCCCGGATGACGTCGAACAGGTAGTGCAGCGCAGGATCGACGAGGCGGTCGACATAGAGGCGGGCGATCCCGAGGTCGACCTTGGCCAGCACCATCTCCACGTTGGAGATGAAGGTCCGGAAGAAGTGCCACCCGCCGTACATGTCGGCCAGGGCGTCGGCACCCTGCGCAGCCCGGGCGGCTGCCAAGCCTGAACCCATGCCGAACCAGCCGGGCACGATCTGACGGGACTGCGTCCAGGCGAAGACCCACGGGATCGCCCGCAGGGCCTCGAAGCCGGTTCCCCCGCTGCGACGGGCGGGGCGGGAGCCGATGTTCAGTTCGCCGAGCTCCTCGACCGGCGTGGACGCCCGGAAGTATCCGGCCAGGCCCGGATCGGCCAGGAGCGCCCGGTAGGCCGAGGCGGCCGAGGCGGCGACGACGTCCATCGTGTTGTCCCACTCGTCGAGCACCTCCATGGCCAATCGGGAGGTGCGGTGCAGCACCGTCGCCTCGGCCACCGCGGCCAGGGCCAGGTCGAGGTTGTGACGGGCCAGGCTGGGAAGCAGGTACTTGTCGGAGATCACCTCTCCCTGCTCGGTCAGCTTCATGGGTCCCTGGAGGACGCCGAACGGTTGGGCCAGGACGGCATCGTGGGTGGGGCCCCCGCCCCGTCCGACGGTGCCACCGCGGCCGTGGAAGAGACGCAGGAGCACGCCGTGACACCGGGCCGTGTCCCGGAGCATGCGTTGGGCCTTGTGGATCTTCCACTGAGAGGCGACGACGCCGGCGTCCTTGTTCGAGTCCGAGTAGCCGAGCATCACTTCCTGGACGTCGCCGCGCATGGCCACCACGGCCCGGTAGGACGGATCGGAGAGGAGGCGGTCGAGGATCTCTCCGGCCGCGTCCAGCTCCTGCGCCGTCTCGAGGAGAGGAACGAAACCGAGGCGGGCGACGCCCCGGTGCACGTCGACCAGGCCCGCCTCTCGGGCGAGAACCACGGCCGCCAGCACGTCGTCGGCACCTCTGGTCATCGAGACGATGTAGCTCTCCACCGCGTCGGGGCCGAACCGGTCGAGAACGGAACGCAACGTCGTGAAGAGCGCGTACGTGTCGGCCGCCTGCCCGTCGAGCGCAGGAATCGGGCCCAGGAGCGGGCGGCGGCTCTGCAGCTCGGCGCCCAGCAGGGCGCAGCGTTCGGGCCCGTCCAGCGACCCGTAGGGACGGGCCCGCTCGCCCAACCTGTCGATGGCGGCGCCGACCGCTTCGTGGATCCGCAGGGCATGCTCCCTGATGTCGAGGGTGGCGAGCTGGAAGCCGAAGGCGGTCACCGAGCGGATGAGCCGGGAGACCGAACCGTTGGCCACGAGCCGGCCGCGGTTGGCCACGAGCGACTCGCGCATGAGCTCGAGGTCCTGTAGCAGGCCGTGCGCATCGGGGTACTCGTCGCCAGCTACGACCGAGCGTCCTTCGGCCAGACGCGACCTGGTGTTGCGAAGGCGTTGGGCGATGAACGACGCCTTCAGGCGGTAGGGCTCCTCGGCGTTGAGCATGCCGTAACGACCAGCGACGTCGGGCATCAGGTCGACGTCGGCGGAAATACTGTCCCGCAACTCGTCGGACACGTCGTTCATCTGCGTCGACGAGCTGAGCTCGGTGATGAGCGCCTCGACGTCGGCGAGGAGCATGCCGATTCCCAGGTCGTGCTGTTGGGCCAGAACGGCCACCGTCACCTCAGGAGTGACATTGGGGTTGCCGTCGCGGTCGCCCCCTACCCAGCTCCCGAACCGCACCGGGCTGCAACCCGGTGGCAGCACGACGCCGAGGTCGCGTACCCGCCCGACGAAGTCGTCGACCACGACGGGGACCACGTTACGGGCCAGGTCGTCGAGGTAGTAGTTCACCGCGCTGGCCTCTTCGGCGGGCGTCGGTCGCTCGCGGCGAAGCTCGTCGGTCTGCCACAACAGGTCGACGAGCTCGGCGATCCGGGCGTCGATCGCCGCGTGGTCGAGAGCACCAGAGCGGGTACGCACCTCCAACAGCTCCCCGATACGCCGCAGCTTCGTGAGCACCGACCGGCGGGCCACCTCGGTGGGATGAGCAGTGAACACGGGTCGCAGCTCCACCTTGCTCACCGAGCGGTTCAACTCGGCCACTCCGGTGGGATCCGATGCCACCCGGCGGGCCATCTGACGGATGGCACTTCCGTGCTCGGCTCTGAGGCGATCGAGGGCGGCCGCCCGGTGTACCTGCTCGGCGGTGTTGACCAGGTTGAAGAACGACGAGAAGGCCCGGGCCAGCCAGATCGTGGTCTGCAGATCGGCCTCGCCCAAGACCTCGGCCATCTCGTGGGCGCCTCCCACCCGGCGTCCCTGGCGGCTGAGCTCCCGTACCCGCTCCACCAGCTCCAGCAGCCCGGGGCCGACCTGGCGCACCAGCGTCTGGCCCAGCAACGACCCCAGCAGCCGGATATCGGCCCGCAGAGCGTTGTCGAGCTCCATGTCGACGCTCACGGGAGGGAGGGCGGGGGGTCGTTTACAGGTGCTCGGCCGCGGCGGCCTGCACCGTCGAGGTGATGGTGTCCCAGTCGGCCCCGGGCTGGCGGGTGATGGTGACGAAATCGTTCACGCCGAACAGCGACGCCGCCCCCCCGCCGGCGAACACCGCAGCCGCGAAAGGGTGGTCGGCGGCGGCCTCGGCGTTGGCGAAGTTGATGGTGCTCGGGAGGCGCACGTCGAGGGTGTACTTCATGGCGTTGGGGTTCGGGGTCGGGGTGGGGCTCGCAGTTGCCATCGGCACCGATCGTAGGCGACCGGCGATACCTTGGCGTCCGTGGCCAGCGACGACCCCACGATGCGCTTCGCCGAGCTCGTCCAGGGCCCCGAGGACGAGTTCGACCTCGACGAGGCCGCCCTGCTCGTGGCCGCCCACGCTTACCCGGATCTCGACGTCGACTTCGAGCTCGAGCTTCTCGACGGCATCGCCGAAGGGTGTCCGTCGCAGGACCTCGACGGTTGGCGCCGCCACCTGTTCGACGGAATGGGCTTCACGGGCAACGTCGCCGACTACTACGACCCCGACAACTCGTTCCTCAACGTCGTCGTGCGCCGGCGGGTGGGGCTGCCCATCACCCTGTCGGTGCTGGGCATCGCCATCGGGCGCCGCCTGGGCCTGAACCTGGTCGGCGTGGGCCTGCCTGGTCACTTCCTGCTGCGCCACGACGTCCCGGGTGAGCTGCCGGTGTTCGTCGACCCGTTCGCCGACGGCCGGGTTCTCGACCGAGCCGGGTGCATCGAGCGCTTCAAGGCCGTGAACGGGCTCGATGCCCCCTTCGTCGAGTCCTACCTTGATCCCGTCGGGCCCCGGGCCATCCTCGGTCGGATGCTGGCCAACCTACGGGCGATCTACGCGTCCCAGGGTGAACTCGACAGCCTGGCCTGGGTCTTCGCCCTCCGCCTGGCCATCCCCGGAACGCCGGCCATCGAACGCCGGGAGCTGGCGCGGGTGCTGGGCTCGACAGGCCAGTTCGTCGAGGCTGCTGAGGTCCTGGAGGGACTGGCCATCGCCCTGCCCGCCATGGAGACCGCCCTGGAGGCCGAGGCTCTGGCACTGCGCGCCCGCCTCAACTGACGGTACAACGACTCGCGTCAGCACCCTCCCCGCCTTTCTCAGCGAACCCACAGCAATAGGGTTCAGGATGGAATGGTGACGGTTACGCAGAAGACGCGCATCCTGGTGGTCGACGACGAGCCCAACATCACCGACCTGGTGGGTACCGCCCTCCGGTACGAGGGCTTCGAGGTGGAAGTGGCCGCCGACGGGAGAACGGCGTTGGCCAAGGGTCAGACCTTCCGGCCCGAGCTCATGGTGCTCGACGTGATGCTCCCCGACCTCGACGGCTTCGACGTCGTCCGCCGGCTCCGCAACGAGCGCCTCCCCCTCTCGGTCGTGTTCCTCACGGCCCGGGACGGCACCGAGGACAAGGTCAACGGCCTCACGCTCGGAGGCGACGACTACGTCACCAAGCCCTTCAGCATCGAGGAGCTGGTCGCGCGCATCCGGGCCGTGCTGCGCCGGACGCGCGGCGACGAGGTCGGCGGTTCGGCCCGGCTGTCGTTCGCCGATCTGGAGATGGACGAGGACACCCGCGAGGTCTGGCGCGGGGAGACGCGTGTGGAGCTCACCGCCACCGAGTTCAAGCTGCTCCGCTACCTGCTGCTCAACGCCCGGCGCGTGCTCTCCAAGGCGCAGATCCTCGACCACGTGTGGGAGTACGACTTCGACGGCGATGCCAACGTGGTCGAGACCTACATCAGCTATCTGCGCAAGAAGGTGGATCAGTTGGAGCCGCGTCTGATCCACACCGTTCGGGGTGTGGGCTACACGCTGCGGCTCCAGGCCGGGTAGGCGGCCTTTGTCGTTACGGAGCCGCCTGCTGCTCGTCGTGCTGGGCCTGGTCATCATCGGCCTCACCGCGACCGACTTCGTGACCTATCGGGCGCTGCGCTCGTTCCTGCTCGACCGGGTCGACCAGCAACTCGTCGCCGCCCGGAGCCCGGTGGCCATTCAGTTGCTCGGCCGTCGGGGCAGCACCGAGCCCGTCAGCGATGCCCTCATCCCCGCCGGCACCTACTCGGCGATCATCGACACCGAGGGCAAGATTGCGAGGAGCCGTCTGTTCACCTATCCCGACCAGGTGATGCCCGACCCCGTCCTCCCCAAGCTCGACGACACCGACCTGTCCCGCAACTCGGTGTTCGGCGTGGGCAGCACCAGGGGCTCGAAGACGTACCGGGCCCAGATCAGCGCGCTCGACGGCGAGGGCAACCGCCTGCTCGTCGCCATCCCGCTCGGCGACGTCACCCAGACCCTGCACCGTCTGTTGTTCATCGAGGCTCTGGCCAGCGGGCTCATCGTGGTCCTCGTGGGCGGAGCGGCCCTGGTGCTCGTGCGGGCCGGGCTACGGCCGCTGGAGGACATCGGCGACGTGGCCGGCGCCATCGCCGAGGGTGATCTGAGCAAGCGGGTGCCCCGGGCCGAGGAGCGCACCGAGGTCGGCCGCCTGGGCCTCTCCCTCAACGCCATGTTGGGCCAGATCCAGTCCGCCTTCGAGGCCAGGCAGGCGTCCGAGGATCGTCTGAGACGGTTCGTCGCCGACGCGTCTCACGAGCTGCGGACCCCGCTCACGTCGATCCGCGGCTATGCCGAGCTGTTCCGTCGAGGCGCGGCCGAACGTCCTGCCGACCTGGAAAAGGCCATGCGCCGCATCGAGGAGGAGTCCGTCCGTATGGGCGTGCTGGTCGACGACCTGCTCCTCCTGGCACGCCTCGACCAGGGACGGCCCCTCGACCGTGCGCCGGTCGACCTGGTGCGGGTGGCTGTCGATGCCGTCGACGACGCCCGGGCCGTCTCGCCCGATCGGTCCATCACCATCGACGCCCCCACGAGCGTGGTCATCGAGGGCGACGAGCTGCGCCTTCGCCAGGTGGCCGCCAACCTTCTGGCCAACGCGTGCCAGCACACACCGCCCGACGCACCCGTCGTGGTGCGAGTGACCACCGGCGCCGGCGACAACGACACGGTGGGCCCGATCGGCCCTCTGAGCGGGGAGGCGGTGCTGGAGGTGGCCGACAGCGGTCCCGGCCTCGATCCCGCCGCGGCCCAGAAGGTGTTCGAACGCTTCTACCGGGCCGACCCGTCGCGGACCCGGTCGGCGGGAGGCAGCGGGCTCGGCCTGTCCATCGTGGCCGCCATCGCCGAGGCCCACGGCGGGGGGGCCACGGTCGACTCCACCCCTGGCAAGGGCGCCACCTTCCGGGTCGTCCTGCCCCTCACCGGGCGGTCCGACCAGAGCCGGGCCGTCGACGGCTTCCCGGCGTCGCCGTCGACCAAGGCGATCGCCGAGCCGGCACCGACCGAGGCACCATCAACCGGGTCGATCCCCGAGGGCCCGCCCTCGGAGCCCCCGACGCCCGAGCTCCCGGCCCCCGACTCGGTGCCTGTGGTCTCGTCGTGGGCGGCCCCTCCTCCTCCTCAGCCTCCGACGCCAAACGCAGCACTCGATACCGCCGATCACGCGGCACCCGACACGGCCGATCAGGTGGGCCCGGGCTAAGGGTCCAGAAGTCGCCGCCCCCGAAGTCCCCACCGCCACCGAAATCCCCGCCTCCGAAGTCGCCCCACCGAAGTCACCGCCGCCGAAGTCACCCCGGCCGAAGTCCCCTCCGCCGCCGTCCCCACCGTCTCCGCCGCCATCGCCATCGCCATCGCCACGATCGTCGTCGTCGCGGTCCCCGTAGTACCCACCTCCGTAGCCGCCGTAGCCGTACCCGAAGCCGCCGCCCATCATCTGGCCGAGCAACAGGCCGGTGAACAGACCGCCGCCGCCGCCGAACCAGCCGCCGCCGTAGAACCCTCCGGTGTACCCGACGTAGATGGGCACGTTCCGTTCGTCGACGCTGATCGCCGGCCCCCAATACTTCGTCCTGGTCGCGCATTGCCTGGCCAGGACCCGCCGAAACGTGACCAGAACGGGTTAGCGTCGCCGCCATGTTCGAGGCGCCCGGGCCCGGGCAGTGGGCGCTGGACACCGGGCACTTCCCCCGGCCGGCCACACTCTTCACCGTCGAACTGTTCCCCGAGCCCTCCAGGCTGGGCTTCGCCGACGGCACCGCCCCCTTCGGGCTCCTGCTCGACTACCTGGAGTGGGCTTTCGTGGGCGGGTGGGGCTACCTGTCACCGCGCCCGGTGCCCGCCATGCTCGACGTCGGCCAGCTCACCCGCCCCGCCTGGGACGACCTGGTGTCGTCATCGCCCGAGCTGCGCACCCGACTGGCGACCAGCGCCCGGGTGTTCGAGGAGAAGGCCTGGCGCGCCGATCTGGCCCTTTGGGACGACGAGCGCAAACCCGCCCTGGTGGCCGGCCACCTGCGACTGCAGGCCACCGACCCCGAGACGCTGCCCGACCCCGCCCTCCAGGCGTATCTCGATGACTGCCGCGAGAACCTGCGTTTGGCCATCCGCACGCACCATCGGTTCGACGTGACCCCGGTGCTCGCCGTCGGTGAGCTCCTGGTGCGCTGCCGGGAGTGGACGGGGGCGCCGGCCGTCGACGTGCTCGGGCTCCTCCGGGGTGCCGGCCCGCTGGCCGTCGGGGCGTCGCACGAGCTGGCCCGGGCCGCCGACGCGATCGGCGACGACGCAGCCGCCCGCTCGGCGGTGTGCTCTCCGGACGATTCGGCCCACCTGCTGAAGTCGCTGTTGGCCAGTCCCGGCATGGTCGGTCGCGCCACATCGCACTACGTCGACCTCATCGGCAACTGGTCTGCGGGCAGCGGTTTTGACATCGACGAACCGACGCTGAGGGAGATGCCCGACCTGCTGGTGGAGTCGCTCCGAGTGGCGGTGGACAGCGACACCCGGGCCCAGGCCGACGACGACGCCGCGGAGCGGACCAACGCCGTGCGGAGCGCGGTGGCCGCTTCGCATCGCCCGCAGTTCGACGAAGTGCTCGGCGAGGCTCGCCTGGTGCACCGGCTGCGCGACGAGCGGGCTCTTTACTGCGACGTGTGGGCCAACGGCCTCATGCGTCGAGCCGTCGTGGCCGCCGGTGTCCGCCTGGCCGACCGGGGACGGATCGACCACCCGGTGCACCTGGTGGAGGCGACCTACGCGGAGATGCGGTCACTGCTCGCCGACGGCGACGACGGGTCACCCGCCGACGACCTGGCCGAGCGGGCCAGGTACCGAGCCAATACCGATCCCGCCGCGGTTCCGCCTGTGCTCGGGCATTCGTCGCGCGCACCGGTCCCGACAGCCTGGCTGTCGCCCGGGGCGGCGCAGACCGAGGGGGCCTTCC
>JBBRXY010000047.1:0-24402 GCA_038238185.1 Acidimicrobiales bacterium | reverse complement strand
GGCGCCCCGATCCAGCCGGGAGGGATGGCGTCGGCACCCGACGGGTCGGTCATGGTCACCGTCGGGGTCCGGGGCCGACGGATCACCGCATATCGCCCCGACGGGACGATCATCGGTAGCGCCAACTGCGGCGCCGGTCCCACCCACGCGGTCACCGGCGGTGACGGCATCTACTGGGTCGTGGACACGAACGGGGGCGCCCTCCTCGGGTTCCGGGTGGATGACCGCGGGCCCCACCAGGTCGCGCGGGTTCCGGTAGGCGACAAGCCCTACGGCATCGTCTACGACGGGAAGCGGTCCACGTTGTGGGTCACGTTGACGGCCAGCAATCGCCTCGTCGGCCTGAAGCTCGACAGCACCTCGGTGACCTCGCGCGTCACCTACGCGACTGTTCAGCAGCCCAACACCGTGGCGGTGAACGAGACCACCGGCGAGCTCGTCGTCACCGGTTCGACCCCGCAGGGCTCACTGCAACTCATCCCTGCGCTGGAGCCGCGCACCCTGCCGAACTGAGGCGACGGGCCGAAGTGAGCCCTGCGTCCACCTACATCAGATGGGCCGCCTGGTCCGGGTCCGAGGTCCGCCGCGACCCGAAGAAGCTCAACCGGAGCCCTGGCCTCGCCGGGGACGTTCGAAGATCGCAGCAGCCGTCGGTTCAACGGTCTCGACGGCGAAGGGCCGCTCTTCGCCTACGTCCCTCGCCCCCGGCCCTGAGCGAGCCCCGGCGCGGCAACCGCCGGCCGCGTACGCTCGGTTCAACCACGGATAGGGGGAAGACATGTTCATCCAGGTCATCACCGCCAAAGTGGTCGACGAGAAGGCCTTGTGGCGCCAGATCGATCGGTGGGAAAGCGACCTTCGCTCGGGGGCCGGAGGGTTCCTCGGCAGCACCGGTGGCATCACCGACGACGGACGGCTGATCGTGCTCGCCCGCTTCGAGTCCGAGGATGCGGCCCGCCGGAACAGCGAGCGTCCCGAACAGGCCACCTGGTGGGCCGAAACGGAAAAGACCATCAAGGACCCGACGTTCCAGGACAGCGTCGAGGTCGTGGTCATGGGCGCCGGTGGCTCGAACGACGCCGGCTTCGTCCAAGTCATGCGCGGCCACGTGCTCGACGCCGCCAAGATGAAGGACCTTCATGGCCGGATGAAGGAGCTCGAGGCGGCGATGGCCGAGACGCGCCCCGACGTCATCGGCGACGTCACCGCCATCCACGCTGACGGCACGTTCACCGACGCCGTGTACTTCCGGTCCGAGTCCGAGGCCCGTGCCAATGAGGCCAGCGAGATGCCCGCGGAGATGCAGGCCATGTTCGCCGAGTGGACGTCGGCTGCCTCCATCGACGAGTACCTAGACCTCACACAGCCCCGGTTCACCTGACGCCGGCGGCCGAGATAGGCGTGCTTCTGACGTCAGCGTTCCTGCCGTTTCGGCGCTCGCTCCGGCGGCGGCCGGGGCCGAGATGATCGTAAAGCCCGTCGGTGAGGGATCGAGTGCCGTCCGGTCTGTGCGACTACCTGGCCATGGGTCCCTGACGAGCGCCAGCCGATCCCCGGCTGTTTCGGACTCGACGGCGATTCACAGGAAACTCTCGGGGAACTCTCAAGGTCGGTGCGTTTACTGGGACGAAGAAGGTCCATAGGACCGACGCCTCGTCGCAGCCAAGGAGCAGACCGTGAGCGAGATTTCCCAATACCCGAGGTTCGAGGAGCCCGACCGGTGGTCGTCCGACCCGGCCCCCGCCGCCACCCCGACGATTCCCCTGCCCGCCATGGACTGGGAGATCCCCGCGCCCCCGGGGGGGCCGGGGCCCCAGGTCACGCCGGACTTCGGACCAGCGGGTCCCGCCGGTCCGATGGCGCCTCCACCTCGGCGGGCCGCAGGCGGAGTCACCGCTGTCATCGCCGCCCTCGTGGTGACCGCCATTGTGGCCTTCCTGGTCGGCGGCGCCATGAGCGCCCGGTCGACACCCAAAGCCGTCGGCGTGGCCACCCCGACCAGTCCGTCGGCCGGAAGCGGGTCGTCTCCGTCGGTCGGAAGCGGGTCGTCGTCGACGAACGACAGCACGGCCACGTCCCCAGGCGGGTCCTCCGCCACCACCGCGTCGTTCAACGGCATCGTCGACATCAACACCGTGCCGGGCTACGGGAGCGGGAGGGCGGCGGGCACGGGCATGGTCCTCACGTCGTCGGGTGAGGTGTTGACCAACAACCACGTCGTCGACGGATCCACCAAGATCAGCGTCACCGCCGTCGACACCGGTCGCACCTACACCGCGCACGTTGTGGGCACCGACCCGACCGACGACGTCGCAGTGATCCAACTCGAAGGCGCGTCCAAGCTCACCACCGTCACCACCGCCAAGTTGTCGAACGTGGCCATCGGCGATCCCGTGGTGGCCGTCGGCAACGCCGGCGGGAAGGGCGGCACGCCGAGCTCGGTCGACGGTTCGGTCACCGACCTGGGACAGTCGATCACCGCCACCGACGAGAGCGGGGCCAACGCCGAGCGCCTCACCGACCTGATCGAGGTCGACGCACCTATCGAGGCCGGCGACTCCGGCGGCCCGTTGTTCAACAGCTCGGGCGAGGTGATCGGCATGAACTCGGCCGCCCAGGTGAACGCGTCGCGCCTTCGGGCCACGACCTCCGCCGGGTACGCCATCCCCATCGCCAAGGCCCTATCGATCGCCGACAAGATCGAGTCAGGGAAGGCCTCGAGCACCATCCACATCGGCCTGCCTGCCTTCCTGGGTGTCCAGATCGCCAGCGCCGGCCGGGGCTCCGGCTCCGGCTCCGGCGGCTTCGGCGCCGACAGCGGCTCGACGGCCACCTCGGCCGGGGCACCCGTGGCCGGCGTCGAGCCCGGCACCCCGGCGGCGTCGATCGGGCTGGCGGCCGGTGACACGATCACCTCCGTCGACGGTCAGGCCGTCGACACGCCCTCGGCCCTCAGTACCCTCCTCCGGGGCAACCACCCCGGCGACAAGGTGTCGATCGGCTGGACCGACGCAGCAGGGACGGACCACACCGCCAAGGCGACCCTGACGACCGGGCCCGCCGACTGACCCCCCCCACCAGCTGTTCTGGCAGGTTCACGGGGTCCTGGCCCCCAAGAACCTGCCCAGAACGGGAGAGTCCGCCGGGCTCAGGCGGCGGCGATCGCGAAGGTGGGGCTCCTCGGAGCGCCGAGGCACTGACCGGGCGACGTGGTCACCCTCAGCACGTAGCTGGAACCGGCCCGGAAGTACCCCTGGGCGTCGCCGACCCCACACGTGGGTTCCGACGCCATCGACACCTCGATGATGTCGTTGCCGCTGGGGGCGGGAGTGACGGCCACCGGCCCGAGACGCTGGCCGGTGGCGAGGGCGTACGACTGGCCGTTCACGTTCACCACCACCGGGCCGGTGAAGTCGTTGGCCAAAATGATCTGTGCCTGGCTCGAATCGGACGTCGACTCCTCGGCGACCGGAGCCGAGGCTGGCGGGGCCGGCGTCAGCGATGGAGCCGCTACTGGGGCCGGTGCAGTCGTCGCCGGAGGCGGAGTCGGAGCAGTGACGGATGGCGCGGGCACCGGCACGGTAGCGGTGTCGGGGAACGACGATGGCGGAGTGGTCGGCCCGGGCTCGTTGACCGCCTGTCCCTGTCCGGTCGCCGTCACGAGGACGCCGTCGCCGGGTTCCTGCCGGAGAACGACTGCTCCCACTCCGACAGCCAGCATCACGACGATGGGAGCGAACGCCAATGCGAGGATGCGGCGCGGGGTCGCGCCCTCAATCAAGGTCCGAGAACCGCGCACATTTCCTCCGTCGCCGTTGGATCCTCAGTATCGCCCGGCGACAACGTCGCGGCAATGGGCCGACCGGGCCTTTTCTGGCAGTCCGGAAGAACTACGAGAGCATGGCGATGACCGCCGTCACCAACCAGGGCCTCCGGGGTAAGCCACCAGATCGCCCACGGCGCTGAAGGTGGCGTCCATGGCGTAGCTGATGACGTCGCGAGGGTCCTGGTGGCGGGCGAACGCGGCGCGTTGGCGCCAGGCCCCGTCACCCGACGCCAGGATGGCCGACACCAGGTTGGAGACTTCGAACCAATCGCCGTGGAACTCCAAGCCATCGCGGACGTAGGTCAACATCTCTCCGACCACATCGGCGGCGGGACGAGTGGTCATCGCCGCGGGTGACACCAACCGTCCGCCCAGTCCGTACCGGCCCGCCCGCCACATGGCCGCTTCCATCACCTCGGGGCGCGGAGAATGCTCGGGCGCCCCGTTGATCGCCTCCTGGGCACACGTCCAGGCCAGGGCGCGCACGAGCCCGGCGATGGCCACGGTGTCGTCGACGGCGAGGCACACGTCGCAGGCCCGAAACTCGAGGGTTGGCCACCGGATCGAGGGCCGCAGATACCAGTAGAGGAATGTCGGGTCCTCGATGGCCTCGATGGCCTGGAGCTGGTCGACGAGCTCACGGAACTCGGCCGCCGACTTCAGCCACGGGGGCATCCCCGACGTCGGCCAGCGTTGCCACACCTGGAGTCGGTAGCTGGCGTAGCCGGTGTCGACTCCCTGCCAGAACGGCGAGTTGGCCGACAAGGCGAGGAGCACCGACATCCACGGGCGGGCCCGGTTCATCGTGGCCACGGCGAGATCGCCGTCGGCAACGCCGACGTGCACATGGCAGCCGCAGATGATCTGCTGGCGGGCGACGATGCGGTAGGCCTCCTCCATGCGCCGGTACCGCTCGTTGGCCACGTCAACCTGTTGGTCCTGCCACCGACCGAAGGGATGGGTCCCGACCGCCACCACGCCGGCGTCCACCTGGGCCGCGGCCTTGCCGAGCCCCCGACGAAGACGGACCAGCTCGGAGCGCACCTCGGCGAGGGTGGTGCAGACCGGTGTGCCCACCTCGATCTGGCACAGGTTGAGCTCGGACGCGACGTCGTCGCCCAGCTCCTCTCGGGCGGGCGGGAGCAGCCGGTCGGCTCCGGGGATCAAATCGCCGGACACGCGGTCGACGACGAGGAATTCCTCCTCGACGCCCAACGTGATCGGATCCGTGTCGTTTCCTCCTGCGGCAGCGGGGTGCTCTGTGCGAGGGTTCAGCCACGGTCGCGTAGGCCGGGCACAACTTTGCTACAGACCACCGTGGTCCAAGATTCCGCTACGGTCAATGTCCGGGGCCGGACCGACCACGGCTGTTCACGGGCCGGAAACAGCTCGTTCATACAGTCAAGTACACGGTGGTGCCCATGTGCGGGATCAGCGGTGAGGTGCGCTTCGACGGACGTCCTGTCCGGCCCGATCTGGTTGCCGCCATGACGGAGCGACTCGCCTCGAGGGGACCCGACGGCTCGGGTCTGTGGGCATCGAGTCGGGCGGCTCTGGGCCACCGGCGCCTGGCCATCATCGACCTCTCCAAGCGGGGCGACCAGCCGATGGTCGACGCCGAGCTCGGCCTGGTCGTGGTGTTCAACGGCTGCATCTACAACCACCGCGAGCTCCGCAAAGAGCTGGAGGCAGGCGGGTACCGCTTCTTCTCGACGAGCGACACCGAGGTGGTGCTCAAGGCCTACCACCAGTGGGGATCGGCGTTCGTCCAGCACCTCGTCGGCATGTTCGCCTGCTGCATCGTGGAGCGCGACACAGGCCGAGCCGTGCTCGCACGCGATCGGCTCGGCGTCAAGCCCCTGTACCTGGCCGAGGGGGCCGGATGGCTCCGGTTCGCCTCCACCCTCCCCGCCCTGGCCGCCAGCGGCGACATCGACACCACCGTCGACCCGGTGGCCCTGCACCACTACCTCACGCTCCACGCCATCGTGCCCTCTCCCCACACCATCATTAAGGGAGTCACCAAACTGCCGCCGGCCACGGTGCTGGAGATCGAGGCCGACGGCCGGCGCCGCCAAACCCGCTACTGGCAGCCCACCGGCGACCCCGACGCCACCCTCACCCCCCGATCGCCGACGGAATGGCAGGAGGCGGTAGCCGCCGGGCTGCGCCTCGCCGTGGAGCGTCGCCTGGTGTCCGACGTGCCCGTCGGGGTGCTGCTGTCGGGTGGGCTCGACTCCAGCCTCATCGTGGGCCTGCTGCGCGAGCACGGCCAGGACGACCTCTCCACGTTCAGCATCGGCTTCGACACCATCGGCGACGAGGAGGGCGACGAGTTCCGCTGGTCCGATGCCGTCGCCAACCGGTTCGACACCGACCACTATCAGATCCGGGTGCCCACCGCCCGGGTGCTGGACGCCCTGCCGGCCACGGTGGCGGCCATGAGCGAGCCCATGGTGAGCCACGACGTGGTGGCCTTCTACCTCCTGTCCGAAGAGGTGTCCAAGCACGTGAAGGTGGTGCAGTCCGGCCAGGGGGCCGACGAGGTCTTCGGCGGCTACCACTGGTACCAGAAGCTGGCCGCCGCCACCGGCGACGGCGTCGACCGGTACGCCTCGTTGTTCTTCGACCGCGATCACGCCGCCGTGAACGAGGTCGTCAGCCCCGACTACCAGGTCGACACCGACGTGAGCCGGGCGTTCGTGGCCGACTACTTCGACCGCTCGGGCGCGTCGACGCCCGTCGAGCGGGCCCTGGGCATCGACACTCACGTGATGCTCGTCGAGGACCCGGTGAAGCGGGTCGACAACACGACCATGGCGTGGGGCCTGGAGGCCCGCGTTCCCTTTCTCGACCACGAGCTGGTCGAGTTGGCCACAGCGTGCCCGACGCACCTCCTGATGGCCGAGGGCGGCAAAGGGATCCTCAAGAACCTGGCCCGCGACGTGCTGCCTCACGAGGTCATCGACCGCCCCAAGGGGTACTTCCCGGTCCCACCACTCATCCATCTCGAGGGGCCCTATGTGGATCTCCTGGGCGACGCCCTCCGGAGCCCGGCAGCGGTCGAACGCGGCCTGTTCCGCTCCGAGCACGTGCACCACCTCCTGGATCACCCGAACGAGCTGACCACCCTGCGCTACAACAAGCTCTGGGAGCTCGGCCTCCTGGAGCTCTGGCTGCAATGTCACGATCTGTAGTTACTGTTTTCGCGGACGAAACCCGATGGAAACGGAGTGGGCGTACATTTGGGTCAGGAGGTTCAATAATGAAGCCCCGCATCGGGATCACCGTCTCGCTGACCATCCACGACGAACGTGCCGTGGAGGCCCTGGAACGTGCCTACGTCGATGCGGTGGTCCGGGCCGGAGGTGTTCCCCTCGTCCTTCCCTCCTGTGATCCGGCCGAGGTCGCCGCCGTTGCCGGCTGCCTCGATGGGCTCCTCCTGAGCGGCGGCGGCGACATCGATCCCGCGGTCTACGGTGGCATCACCTCGCCCGAGGTGAAGGGCGTCGAGCCCGAGCGCGACGCCTGGGAGCTGGCGCTGGTCGCCTACGCGGTGAAGGTCGGGCTGCCCATCCTGGGCACCTGCCGAGGGGCTCAGGTCCTCAACGTGGCCATGGGGGGCACCCTCGTGACCCACCTTCCCACCGTGACCGCGAGCGAGCACTGCCAGCGCGACCGGTGGGCCGAGGCGGTTCACGACGTGAACGTTCAGCACACCAGTACCCTGGAGGCAGTGATCGGACTCGACGTCATCGGCGTCAACTCGCTCCACCACCAGGCCGTCGACCGCATAGGTACCGGCCTGCGGGCCGTCGGTTGGACCAGCGACGGGGTGATCGAGGCCATCGAAGGCCTCGGACCGTCGCCCATGCTCGGCGTCCAGTGGCACCCCGAGCTGCTCCCCGAGCTCGAGGGGCACCCCGCCCTGTTTTCCTGGCTGGTCGGCGAAGCCAGTCGGTTCCGGGCCGGTGCGGGAACACCGGAACACGTCGCCGAGGCGGCCCCGGCCCTGGCGGTCGCCGCCGCGTGACCCTCGGGGTTACCGGTGCGCACCGCGCGCCCGAAGGCTACGACCAGCTCAATCGCTACACCAGGGTTATCGTCGACGAGGCCATGCGCCGTGGCATCGATGTCGACGTGCTCGATCCCGATGCCGGCGAGCTGGCCCTCGTCTGCGACGGACGCGTCACCACCTTCGAGTCGCTCTCCGAGCTCACCACGGCCGTCGCCTTCCGTCGGTGTGACCACAAGGTCTGGACCCGGCAGATCCTCGAGCGGGCGGGGCTACGGGTCGCCCCCGGCCGCACCGCCACCCACGACGACGCCGACCTGGGCTTTCTCGCCGAGTGGAAGGACATCGTGGTGAAGCCGGCGCGCGGCGAAGGCGGCCAGGGCCTCACCGTCGGTGTCACCGAAGCCGACGCCCTCGGCGGGGCGATTTCCATGGCTCAGGCCGTGTACCCCGAGGTCCTCCTCGAGCAACGCTGCGAGGGTGACGACCTCCGGGTCGTCGTGATCGCCGACGAGGTGGTCGCCGCCTCGGTACGCCGCCCGCCGACAGTCACCGGCAACGGGCGCGACACCGTGGCCGAACTGGTTGAGTCGCTCAGCTGTGAGCGCGCCCACGCCACCGACGGCGCCGCCCACATCCCCTTCGACGCCACCACGTTGGCGGTCGTGCGGGCCGGCGGTTGCGAGGGCCACACCGTGCTCGACGCCGACGAGGTGCTGGCCGTGCGCCGCACCGCCAACGTGCACACCGGCGGCACCATCGCCGACGTCACCGAGCGCCTCCACCCCGCCCTGGCCGAAGTCGCCGTGGCTGCGGCCCAGGCCATCGACATCCCCGTGGTCGGGGTCGACCTCATGGTCCCTGCCGTCGAGGGCGCCGAGTACACGATCATCGAGGCCAACGAGCAACCCGGGCTGGCCAACCACGAGCCCCAGCCCACCGTCGAGCGCTTCGTCGACCTGTTGTTCCCGGAGTCGGCCGCCTGATCAGCGTTCTGGTCAAAGCGGAAGGCGGCGGGTAGCGTGACTCAGCGTGCTCGTCTACTCCCCTCGGGTCCCGACCATGACCTTCTACGACCCCGATCCCTCCCGCTTTCTGGAGCCACTTCACATCGTCGAGGCAGCCGCAGCCGAGCCCGCCGAGGTCAACCAAGGATGAGCAGGGGTCGGGCACGTATCGACATGGCGCTCGATGATGCCCGAGACGGACTGCCGGCACGCCCCACGGCAGGCGACCTGGCTGCCCTTCGGGCGCGCAACGCCCTCATCGTCGACATCCGGCCCGTCGATCAGCGCCGGCGCGACGGCGAGCTGGCCGGTGCGTTGGTGATCGACCGCAACGTGCTCGAGTGGCGGCTCGACCCGACGTCGCCCGACCGCATTCCCGAGGCGATCGGTCCTGACCGCGAGGTCGTGATCGTGTGCAACGAGGGCTACGCGTCGAGCCTCGCCGCCGCCAGTCTCCAGAGGCTCGGCCTGCACCGGGCCACCGATCTCGACGGGGGCATCCAGGCCGTCATCGCCGACGAACAACCGGCGATATGAGCGAGGCGTAGCCGAATTTCCTTGACCTTCGAGTGCACTCGAAGGATTACCCTGGCCTCATGGAAACGACGATGCGCATCGCCGAGGTGGCCAGCCGGAGCGGCTTCCCCGCCGCGACCCTGCGGTACTACGAGCAGCGCGATCTGCTGCCGCCACCACGGCGGAGCCCGGCGGGGTATCGGGCGTACGACGAAGCCGTCCTCGCCCGTCTGGCCTTCATCGCCAGGGCCAAGGCCCTGGGCTGCTCGCTGGGCGAGATCGCCGCCCTGATGCCGGAATGGGACGGCGGACGCTGCGCCCCCGTGCAGGCCGGACTCCGCCAACTGGCCGTCGCCAAGCTCGGCCACGCCGAGACCAGGGTCGCCGACCTGACGGCGTTCGCCACCGACCTTCGACGCATCCTCGCCACCCTCGGCTCCCACACACCCGACGGACCCTGCGATCCGGCGTGCGGCTGCGTCGGCGAGTCGTCGTCGCTTCCGGCGCCGATCGCCTGCACTTTGGACGCCGGGCGCCTGCCGGACCGGATCCAGGAGTGGCGCCGGCTGCTCGCTCATGTGGACGGGCGGGTCGACATCGCCGGTGGCGTCCGGCTCCACCTCGACGCCACCACACCGATGGATCGGCTGGCTGTACTCGCCCGAGCCGAACAGGCGTGTTGTGGCTTCTTCGCCTTTGCCATCACCGTGGACGACCGAGGTGTGGCGTTGGAGGTACGGGCGCCGACTGAGGCGCTCTCGCTCGTCGACTCCCTGCTCGGGCCGACGACCTGAGAAGCACCAACCGGAGAAGACCGCTACGACGACTTGGCAACTCCGGCCGCTTGCAGTTCGCGCAGCGTCGGCCCCGTGTTCTTGCAGCAGGCGAGCAGCGCCCCGTCGAACACCACTGCGGGGACCGTATGGATGCCGAGCGCCTCAGCTTTGTCGGCCGCTCCTGCGTCGTGGTGCATGTCGTGCACGACGATGTCATGGCGGGGATCGATCTGCTTGCGCACCTGGTCGATCGTCCGCTGGCATGTCCTGCAGCCGGCGCTGAAGATCTCCACCGTGCGCCTGGTAGTTGTCGAAGTTGCCTCAGCCATTCCCTGACCTCCGGTGATTGCCTTTAGTGGCACCGTATACCTTCCATCCCAGGGGAAGGTCAAGCCTCGACGCGTGTAAGGTTGGCCTGTGAGGATCGGGGAACTGGCCGACCGCATCGGCGTCACGACCAAGAGCATCCGTTTCTACGAGTCGATTGGCCTCCTGCCCGAGCCGACCCGTACGTCGTCGGGCTACCGGGACTACGCCGACTCCGACACCGAGCGGCTCACGTTCATCAAGACGGCCCAGCGACTCGGGCTCAGCCTCGACGAGATCAGAGAGATCATCGCCTTCCGCGACCGGGGTCAACCGCCGTGCGGTTACGTCTCCGAGCTGCTGGCACGCCAGGTCCGCCAGCTCGATGACCGGATACGCGAGATGCGGGCGCTCCGGGCCGAGCTGAAAAATCTCGGAGCCAACGCGACTCAGGGCGACTCCGACGACGGCACCTTCTGCGGCGTGATCGAGCACATGCGCCCTCAAGCCACTCCCAGATCGGCGAGGAGCTCGCTGACCCGCCGGCCGATCTCGTCGCGTACCGGTCGCACCTGATCCACGGTCTTGCCGAAGGGAGACCATCCCAGCGCCATCTGCGAGCGGCCTGCGTTGTGCACGCAGACGAACAACACCACGGGCAGCCCGTCGTCGCCGGGCGGGATCGAACTGACGTCGGACAAAGGAACTCCTTCGGCTCAGGGCTTTGACACTGGTGTTCCACCGCTGTCGGGGTGGGCCAGGATCACGTCGTCGGCGACGCTGGCCACCCCTGGATAGAGGGCCCAGACCGCGGCCACGGCCAGGGCCGCGCCGACCACCTGGGCCACGACGAAGGGGGGCACCGACGCGGGAGCGATGCCGGCAAAGGTGTTGGAGAGGGTGCGAGCGACGGTCACCGCCGGGTTGGCGAAGCTGGTCGACGACGTGAAGAAGTAGGCGGCACCGATGTAGGCACCCACGGCGAACGGAGCGGCGGTGGACCGGCCGGATCGCACCACGCCGAAGATCACCAGCAGCAGCCCGAACGTGGCCACCACCTCACTCGACCACAGGGCACCGGAGCTCCGGGCGTGGGTCGAGACGTCCACCGCCGGGAGCGAGAACATGAGATTGGCCACTACCGCCCCCACTGCGCCACCCACGAGCTGGGCGCCGACATAGGCGACCGCCTCGACGTTGCTCAGCCCGCCGAACACCCGGTCGGCGAGAGTGACGACCGGGTTGAGATGGGCACCCGACACCGGCCCCAGGGCGGAGATGATGGCCACCAGGGCCGCGGCGGTGGCCGCGGCGTTTTCGAACAGCTGCAGACCGGGGTCGCCGGGCGACAGGTGTTGGGCAGCGATGCCCGAGCCCACGACGGCGGCTACGAGCATGGCGGTGCCGAGGGCCTCGGCGAACAGGCGACGGGCCAGGCCGACGGTGATCACGCGAACGGCCGACCTGTCAGCAGCAGGCCGACGACGATGCAACGACCGCTCCGTCGTCGCCGACCACCGCGCAGCAGACGGCTCCGGTTTCCGGGTCCACGGTACGGAGCTGTCCGCCGGGCATCTCGATGTCTTCGAGAACGGTGTAGATCTCCCAGGGCTCGCCCGAAGGGCCGTCGACCCAGACCTTGTCCTGGCGGGCGTAGCAGCAGGCCACATCGTCCTCGGTGGCGGTCGCCAGGCCCTGGTCGGCCAGACGGGCCTGGGCCGCCGCCACCGCGGCGGTGTCGTCGACCTCGACGCCGAGGTGATTGATGCTGCCGCCGTTGCCGGGCTGCTCGAACAGCACGAGCTTGAGGGGCGGGTTGGTGACGGCGAAGTTGGCGTAACCCTCGCGTCGCTTGGCCGGCGCGGTGGCGAACAGCTTCGAGTAGAAGTTCACCGCGGCATCCAGGTCTTCGACGTTGAGGGCCAGTTGGACTCGGGACATCTCTGCCTCCCATTGATAGACTGACATCGATTAGTTAACCCGGTCCATCGACACTTGTCAATGGATTATCCGTCGGGACAGGATGACCATGGGGACGAAGGCAAAGCTCGCAGTGATCCTGGACGACGAGTGCTGCCCCGCCGTGTTGTCGTCGCCCCTCACCGAGAACCGGGCCGCCACCCTCGCCCGCGACTTCGCCGTGCTGGCCGATCCCGTCCGGCTGCGGCTGCTCAGCCTGTTGGCGTCGGCGCCCACCGGCGAGGTGTGCGTGTGCGAGTTGGTGGAACCACTCGACCGATCTCAGCCGACCGTCTCGCACCACCTGAAGGTGCTGTCCGAAGCCGGGCTCATCGTCGGCGAGAAGCGGGGACGCTGGGTCTGGTACCGCGCCGTTCCCGAACGGCTCGCGCCGTTCCGTGGCGTACTGGGGTGACCTCGAACAACCCCCTTGGTGACGACTGCCGCACGGTGGCCGTGGGCCGTCCAAGTCGTCCTTGGTCGAGGGGGCCGCGAGGTCGACGAGCACGACTCCTGACTCCAGCCCTCGTTCTGGGCAGGTTTAGGTGGCCCGGGACCCCCCGAAGCCCGACCAGAACGGCGGATCAGCTCACAGGGGCGGGAAGAAGAAGCGCCGGATGGCGTCGGGAAGCGGGGGGGCGACGTCGCCCGCGCCGCCCCAGCCGACGGTGACGCCGCCCCGCACGATCCACTTGCCCGTCGACGGCCGGAACACGGCGATGTCGGTGGTGACATTGCCGTCGTAGTCGCCCGGTACGGGAACGTCGCCCGACGTGCCGAAGTTGGCGGTGGTGCCTCCCCTCACGAACCAGGTGCCCGTCGACGGTCGGAAGACGGCGATGTCGGTGGAGGCGTTGCCGTCGTAATCGCCCGGCACAGGGATGTCGCCCGAGGTGCCGAAGCCGGCGGTGGTACCACCCCTGACGAACCAGGTGCCCGTCGACGGTCGGAAGACGGCGATGTCGGTGGAGGCGTTGCCGTCGTAGTCGCCCGGTACAGGGATGTCGCCCGGGGTGCCGAAGCCGGCCGTCGTTCCACCCCGCACGAACCACGTACCCGTCGAGGGCCGGAACACGGCCATGTCCGTGGTGCCGTTGCCGTCGTAGTCGCCCGGCACGGGGATGTCGCCCGACGTGCCGAAGTTGGCGCTGGTGTCACCGCGCACGAACCACGTACCCGTTGACGGTCTGAACACGGCGATGTCGGTGGTGGCGTTGCCGTCGTAGTCGCCCGGTACGGGGATGTCGCCCGATGTGCCGAAGTTGGCGACGGTGTCGGTGCCCGCCGACCCGTGCACGTACCAGACGCTGGTGGTGGGGCGGAACACGGCCTCGTCGGTCTTGCCGTCGCCGTCGAAGTCGTAGGGGGCCTTTTGGGTCCCACCTACGACGACCGTGCCGGACATGCCGACGCCGCCTGGGGCGCCGTGGAACTTGCAGTAGTAACGAACCGTCCGAGCGGGACCGCTGAACGTCCGGGTGAAGGTGTTCCCATTCACCATCGTGTCGGAATCGAACGACCCGTCGTCAGCGGTGACGGTGTGAACATCGAGTCCGCTCTGGGTCCACTTGACGGTTCCCCCCGGGCTCACTGTCACGGAGCTCGGCTGGAAGAAGTAGTCGGCGACGAAGACGTCCGTCTGAGCCGCTCCCACCGGTCCTGACGTGGCGGACACCAGGACGAACGCCAGGCCCGCCACGATGAGCTTCGTCCTCATGCTCTGACCTCCCGGGGTGCGCAACGTCACGGTGTCAACCGCCAGAGCGAAAGGTACCTGCCGCCGCGGCAACTGTCGAGGTCGAACCGCCGGAGTCCCTGCTCACCTACTGCGGCTCGCCCCGGTACTCCTCGTCGGTGACGTGGGCGCGCCAGTCGGTCTCGGGCTTGTCGCTCTGACCCAAGCCCCTCGGTGATCGACAGATGGGTCATGAAGTGGTCCGACGCAGCGCCGTGCCAGTGCTCCTCGTCCGGCCGTGCGTTGAAGACGTCACCGGCCCTGATCGTGACGATGTCTCCACCCCGAGACTGGACGCGGCCTTCGCCTTCGGTGACGTAGAGGGTCTGGCCGACCGCATGGGAGTGCCAGGCTCCGGGCGTGAAGTGGACGGCGTTCACGCGGACGCGCGACGGCTCCTCACCCTGCACGATGCCGTCGATCCAGACGTCGCCGGTGAAGCACTCGGCGGGACCCTTGGTGGACGGCTTCCTGGGTTGGAATTCCATAACGCTCTCCTTCGTCGGGCTGGCGACCAGGTCATCAACCCTACGGGCGTCCGGGCGGTCGGACTGCGATCCAGACCGCACTTCACACCGCTGGGGAATCATGGTTTCAAACCGTTCGGCGGATCGAACGAGCCTCCTCGTCCGGATCGGCGCCAGAGAGGATCCAATGGTCGACGGGATTACGAGCCAACGGAGTCAGCCGCCACTGCGTGGAGAGGCGCCTTCGTAGTCGCCTCCTCGGGATGGTCGCCGTGCTGGTCCTCGCGGGCGCGGCCTGCAGCTCGTCCACGCCGAAGTCGAGCGGGGGCTTGCTGTCGTCGGCCCCCTCGGCGGACCCGGCGAAAGCCGAGTCGATCTCGAAGCTCGTACAGAGCCAGATGACCGAGCGTCACCTGCGTTCGGTCATCGTGCGGGTGACCGTCGGCGGCAAGGAGATCATCACCAGGGCCGTCGGCGAGTCGATGACGGGCGTGCCGGCCACGACCGGCATGCACTTCCGCAACGGGGCGGTGGCCATCTCCTACGTCTCCACGCTGTTGCTGCAACTCGTCGACGAGAAGAAGGTGAGCCTCGACGACAAGATCTCGAGGTGGGTTCCGGAGATCCCCCACAGCGACGAGGTTACGCTCGGTCAGCTCGCCCAGATGACCTCCGGCTACGTCGACTTCGTGATCGGGAACGACGAGGTCGACGCCCAGCTCTACACCGACCCGTACCGCCAGTGGACACCCGAGGAATTGCCTCCGTGAGTTCGAAGCCGCTCTGGTACACCCCCGGCACGAACTGGGACTACGCCCACACCAACTACCTGATCCTCGGCTTGGCGCTCGAGAAGATCACGGGCAAGAAGGTGCAGGACCTCATGCAGGAGAAGGTTCTCGGCCCGCTCGGGCTGACGAACACGAGCGGGAACAACGCGACGCCGGCGATCCCCGACCCGGCGCTGCACGCGTTCACCTCCGAGCGCCGCCAGTTCCTCGGCATTCCATCGGGCACGCGGTTCTACGAGGAATCGACCTACTGGAACCCTTCCTGGACGATCACTCACGGCGCCATCCAGACGACCAACATTTTCGACCTCGACAAGACGGCCGTCGCCGTCGGCACCGGCAAGCTGCTGTCGCCGGAGTCGTACAAGAAGATGGTCTCGACCGAGCTGCGCGGCAAGACGACGGCGCTGCCCGGCTGCCCGACCTGCTTCGCCCAGAACGACAACTACAGCTACGGACTCGGCATCGTCGAGACCGGCAACTGGCTCATGCAAGATCCACTGTTCTCGGGCGAGGCCGGCGCCTTCGGCTATCTGCCCTCGCAGAAGGTGGCGATTTCTGTGGCTCTGACGTTCACCGAGGACGCGTTCGGCCCCGACGGGAGCTACACCGAGGCCACCGGCGCCAACGCCGCCGACCTGCTCTGGCGGGAGATCGGTGCCGTCGTCGCGCCGAGCGACCCACCACCTTTCAACAGGAAGTAGATCCCCGCCCGCTGAAGCCCAGTCAGCCCGGTCGGGTTCCCGTGGAGGGGTCGAGGATGAGCGGGGGTGCCCGCCAGCTCCGCCTGAGATCGAACATGGCGGCCATGCTCGAGGCCTTGGCGTCGAAGGACTGGTCGCCGATACGCCCGAGCTGCCAGTTATCCTCGATGAGGCGCAGGATAGAGGTCTGATCGAGCACCTGGTGATCGACGTGGTTCTGGCCAGCGAAGCGCGAGATCACGAGCAGAAGCAGCCGGGGCCGGTAGCACCCCTCACCCGTGACGAATGGCACGGGGACTGGAACCACGCCGTGCACTCGACGTCCGAGTAGTTCCCGAGCGGACCCTAACCCAACGCGGCAAAGGTAGCGCGTGTGTGCCGGCCGGGACGGCCGTTGGAGGTCGCGACGGCCGTCAGAGGTCGCGGCCGGCCAGCTCCTTGATCAGGGCACCACGCGACCGAATGCCCACCTTGTCGAAGACGTGGGTGAGGTGGTGGCCGACGGTGCGGGGCGAGATGAAGAGCCGCCGACCGACTTCGGGGTTGGTCAGACCCTCGCTCACGAGGCGGACGACCTCCCTCTCGGCCGACGTGAGGCTGTCCCAGCCCGAGGAGGGGCGATCCGGAGCTCGCCGCCCGCGCAGGGCATAGGCCACGGCCTCGTCGACCGACAAGACCGCGCCTTCGGCCCATGCAGCGTCGAACGCATCGATTCCCAGGGCTGAACGCACCCGAGCCAGGTCGAGGTCGTAGGCCTCCTGATCGAGTTCCGAGCGGGCATAGCCCTGCGGGTCGCGCAGGGCCTGGACCGCACCGAACAGACGTGCCGCCGCCTCGGGCCGGCTAGCGGTCGTCAGCCCGGCGAGAGTCTCCAGCGAGGATGCGATGGCCGGGCGCGCTCCCACCCGGTGGTACAGCTCGAGGCCCCGATGGCCGAGCATGCTGGCGTCGTCGTCTTTGTCCTGGCGGCGGGCGACGATGGCCAGGCGGTCGAGAGCTTCGGCCGATGCCACCAGGTCACCGATGCCCTGGGCCATCTCGAGTGCCTCCAGAAGCTGGCCGGCGGCCCCGCCCAGGTCCCCTTCGGCGGCAGCCGCCCATCCGAGGCCGAGAAGGCAGCGGACCTCGTGGAAGACGGGGACCTCCCCGGTCCGGGCGATCGAGAGCGACTTCTCGAAGAGGGAACAGGCGTCGTCGTGGCCCTGGGACTCGGCCAGCCGGCCGAGGAAGTACAGGGCACACGCCACCGCGAGCGGCCAGCCCACCTCGCGTGACAGGCGAAGGGATTCGGTGAGCAGGTCATGGGCCCGGTTCCAGTGACCTCGGATCCTGGCCACGTCGCCGAGCAGTCCCAGCGCCGTCGCGGAGTCCTGGGCGTCGTCGACGTCGTCGGCCAGAGCACGCGCCTCGGCGGCCCATCCCTCGGCCCCGATGAGGTCGCCGATGAGGAGGTCGACCCGAGCGAGGCCCAAGAGCCCTGAGCGGTGGGCCTCGCCGTCGGCGGCACCCCGGCCGAGACGCACGCACTCCTCGAAGTTGCGCCGGGCGTCGTCGATCGCGCCCAGGACGAAATGGACGTGTCCGATGGGGTGCAGGACGTGGGCCAGGCCGTTGGTATCGCCGGTGCGCCGGCAGTCTGCCGCCCTCTGCTCGAGCAAGGGGAGCGCCTGGCGGGGGTTGCGGAACATGAGAAAGGTCGGGTTGCACACGCAGACGCTGGCTTGGTGGTCGCCCGTCTGCTCGTAGAGGGCCGAGCTCTGCTCCAGCAGCGGGAGAGCGGAGACGATGTCGCCCAGGAGCCCGCGCAACAGGCCCGCCGCTCGTAGTGCCTTGGCGTGCAGCGGGGGAGGCGCGTCCTCGCTGGCCAGGACGGCCCAGTCGAGCCAGCCCCGCCCCTCGCCGACATGGCCCCGGAGTCGCCAGAAATTGGCCAACGCGGTGACGAGCCGGAGCCCGATCTCGACCTCACCGCCCTCGCGTGCCCACCCGAGGGCGGCGCGCAGGTTGTCGTGCTCGACCTCGAGGTCGTCGAGCCAGGGCTTCGGCTGCCGGCCGCTGAACTCCTCGTCCGCCCGTTCGGCCAGGGCCAGGCACCAGATGGCGTGGGCACGGCGAACCGTGGTGGCCTCGGTCGCGGCGACGAGCCTGGCCCCGGCCCACATGCGGATCGTCTCGAGCAGGTGGTAGCGAATGCCCTCGTCGCGTGTCTCGACGGCCACGAGGGACTTGCTCACCAGGGCGGCAAGGAGGTCGACCACGCCGGCCAGATCGACGGGGCCGCCGACGCAGACCTCCTCGGCGGCGGCCAGGGTCCAACCGGAGAAGATCGAGACCCGACGCAGCAGGGCGGCCTCGGCCGGCGTGAGCAGATCGTGGCTCCACTCGAACGCCCCGAGGAGCGTCTGGTGACGGGTGGGGGCGGTGGGGCTGGCGGTGTTGAGCAGGCGAAAACGGTCGTCGAGACGTTCGAGGATGTCGGCTGGCGAGAGCGACGCCACGCGTGTGGCCGCCAGCTCGATGGCCAGCGGCATGCCGTCGAGGCGGCGGCAGATCTCGGCCACGCTGGCCGCGGTGGCATCGGTGAGGCGGAACCGTGGGCTGGTCTCCGTCGCCCGCTGCAGGAAGAGCTCGCCGGCCTCGGAGGTGGCCAGGGTGTGGACGCTCACGTGGTCGGGATCGGGGAGCGACAGCGGCGAGACCGTCCAGTTGTGCTCACCCGCGATGCCGAGTGGCTCTCGGCTGGTGGTCATGACGTCGAGGGCGGGGCAGGCTCGCAGGAGGTGCTCGACCAGGTGGGCGCAGGCGCTCACGAGCTGCTCGCAATTGTCGAGCACGACCAACATGCGCCGGCCGCCGATCCGTTGGGCCACGTCTTCGGCCAGTTGAGGCTGGGTCCGGTGGTCGCGGCCGGGGAGTACGTCGGCAACGGCCTCGGGGAGGCGCGAGATGTGGGCGACCGAGGCGAGCTCGACCAGCCAGACCCCGTCGGGGTAGCGGAAGGTGGCCCGGGCCGCGACCTCGAGGGCCAGGCGGGTCTTGCCCATGCCGCCCGGTCCGGTGAGCGTGACGAGTCGTGATCCGCCGAGCAGGGCGCCGACCTCGGCGACCTCCTCGCGGCGCCCGACGAAACCGCTGGCGAGATGGGGCAGGTTGTTCTTCGGGCCACCGTGCAGGCGGGTGGCATCGCCCGGGCCGGCGTAGCGCGGGGTGAAGGCGTTCGGCTTGGCCAAGCGTGGCTCAGGCCGGTCCTCTTTGTCTGCGTTCTGCGGAAGGACGGACAAGATGCGGGACTTTCCTGGTGCGACGAGGAAACCACTTCCAAATCTACCGAGTCGCCCGAACGGCGGCAATAGTGGCCTTTTGGTATATGCGGATCTGCTCTACTCGCCCTGACAATAGCGAAAGTGCAACTCGTCTTGGCTTTGGATTCTTTGTCCAGAAATAGGTCAGTTGACCGATGTACCCCCGACGAACCTGTGCGACGGTGGCAATGCCTTCCAGCAGTCTTGGATGTGGCTGTGGGACAGACCCGGAGCGGGATCTCAAAAATAGAAAGGAACAGAATGATGCGAATGTTCACTAAGAATGGTCGGCATGCCCGGAGGGCGCCCCTGGCTCTGGCACTGTTAATGCCGCTGCTCGCAGGGATGGTGGCCTTCTCGGGCCCGGCCGGCGCCAGTGTCTCGAGTGATGTCGGCAGCGCCTTCGACTACCAGCTGAAGGTGAACCTCTTCGGTGGACCCATCAACACCCGGGGTGTCGGCCAGGTCGTGTGCACGAACCCGCCCACGAACAACATCCCGGCGGGCTGTGTCCCCGACACCCAGGCCGCGGCAGCCGCCAGTCCTCTGGTGACGCTGCCCACGACCGGTTCCTCCACGATCACTGGCACCCAGGCATCCATGAGCGGATTCGTCGGTCCCGCCGAGTTCTTCAGCACGGGCGCAGTCAGCGCCAGCACCCAGGGGACGACCGGAGGGAGCGGGTCGGTGACCAGCTCGACGAACATCGCCAACGTCGATCGAAACGGCTCGGAGTCCTTCGGCTACGGCCCCCTGGACACCACCACCCTCTACCCCAAGAACCCCACCGGGCTGTCGACCACCGTGGCCAGCTCGTGCACGTCGTCCGAGACCGGGACCAGCGGCTCGACCACGATCACCAACGGCCAGCTCGAGCTTGACAACGGCTACGACCCTCTCGGCGACGGCACCTACGCCGGCGGCGCCGGTGCCCACCCGCCGGTGCGGGTGATCGTGCCGACCAACCCCGCGCCCAACACCTCGTACTCGGGCCACATCGAGGTGAACGGGTCCCAGGACTTCTGGACGTACGTGTTCAACGAGCAGGTGACGAACTCCGACGGCTCGCTCACCGTCTACGCCGGACACGAGTACCTCCAGGGACCCACGGCCGTCGGTGACCTGTGGTTCGGCAAGTCGCAGTGCGGCGTGAAGCGCACGTCCAAGACCACCGTCACCTCGTCGGTCAACCCCTCGACCGTCGGTCAAAACGTGACCTTCACGGCCACGGTGGCCCCGGTGGCCGGTACGGGCACCCCGGCCGGTACGGTTCAGTTCAAGGTGGACAACGTCAACTCCGGCAGTCCGGTCACCCTCGTCGCCGGCCAGGCGACGAAGGCGATCTCCACCCTCAGCGCCGGTTCCCACGCCATCAAGGCGGTCTACAACGCCAGCGGAGCCTTCCTCGCCAGCAACGGCACAGTCACTCAAGTGGTGAGCTGAGCCAAGGGTCCGCACCAACCGTTCCACCTCGCCCGTCCGCTCGATCTCTGGCCGCCCTGGCCTCGGATCGAGCGGCGGCGCGACGAACCGTGCATGCCCATGACCGCACCGATCCTCGTCGCCGCCGGGCGTTCGGCGTGATCGCCGCCGGGGCCGTCGCTCCGTCGTTCACGCTTCCCGATGCCGTCAGCGGTGCGGCCGTCACCGATCCGTGGCAGGCCGATCGCACCGTCGTCGCGTTCGCGCCGGTTGCATCCACAGCCGGAACGACACTTCGTGGCTCGGCCAGTCCATCGGGGCCGATCTGCACTCATGGTGACAGGGCGGTCCGAAAAAGACATGCGCCAGAATGGCGCAAATCTGCCTCAGCCCGCCTACGCCCTCGCGTCAGCCCTCGTCGTCGACGCTGACCTGCCCGAGGGCCCCTTGCGGGCTCCGGGTCCTCCGGGATCAGCCAGATCGATAGAGGTGAACATGATGGCCAACTAGCCGTGACCAACTTTTGGTGGCGGGGGCGGGATTTGAACCCGCGACCTTCGGGTTATGAGCCGGGTCGAGGCCGTATCAGCTCGTGTCGCTTGATGCCAGAAAGTGCCGCTGACCTGCGGTTTCACGTCTCGGTCGGTGTCGGCGTGTCCTGTGGATAACGCCTCGTGACGCCCCATCCGTTAGAAGATCCGTTAGAAGTTTTGTCCAGAACGTCATGTTGTCTGCAACACACAACATCGCCTTTTGGACAACATGAGGATAAGCTCCCGGTATGGCTCCACGCGCCCGTCTCGACTGGGCAGCTATATGGCTCCGGGACGTGCTGCCCGACGGCTGGAGCGTCAGTGTGGCGCGCCGTGGGTCCAACATCGCCGACATTCGATTTACCGCTCCGACGGGCGGCACCACGGTCCTCGACGTCACGACGCTCAGCGATGCCACGCCTCGGTCGATCGCTGGACTCTCGGCGGCCTCGGGCCCGAGGCTGGTGCTCGCCGACTGGTTGAGCGAGCGCTCCCGCGAGTTACTCAGGTCGCGAGGGGCGAGCTTCCTCGACGTTACGGGCAACGCCGAGATCCGACTCGACGAGCCGGGACTATTCATCCGCACCGACGGTGCCGATCGCAACCCGTCGCCCAGGCCGTCGACCGGGCCCGGTCTGCGGGGCCCGAAGGCGTGGGCGCTCCTACGGACCCTCGCCGAGGTGCCGCCCCCGTTCGGTGTGCGGGAGCTCGCCCAGTCCGTGGGCGTCGACGCCGGCTACGTCTCTCGCGTCTTGCGCGCCCTCGAAGACGAGCTCCTCATCACCCGGAACCCCCGCGGTCCTGTTACCTCTATCGAGTGGGAAGGGGTGCTCCGCAAGGCCGCCTCGACCTACTCGCTGTTCGACTCGAATGACACCTCCACCTGGGTCGCGACCTCCGGCCCTGAGCGCCTGGTCGAGGACCTCGCAGGCAAGCGAACAGGACCATGGGCCGTCACCGGCTCTTTCGCCGCAGCTCGCCTCGTGTCGGTAACCGCCCCAGAGATCGCCGTCATCTATACCGACGACCCCGAACGCGTTGTCAAGGTCGGCCGCATGCTCCCCGCCCCCCGTAGCGCCAACGTCATCCTCGCCCGACCCTACGACCCATCCCTACTCTCGGGGCCAATCAAGCAAGGCGGCGTCGCGTACGTGTCCACTGCCCAGGTCGTCCTCGACTCCCTCACAGGCAACGGCCGTATGCCAGCGGAGGGCGAAGCGGTTCTGGCGTGGATGCGCAGGAACGAGCCCCGCTGGCGCAACGGCCGCCTCGAAACCGGCCAGGACAAGCGGAGAGCCTGATGGATAGTGACGACGTGCGCATCGAGTACGTCGAAGCCCGCCGGGTGCTCCTCGATGTGCTCGGTGCGCTCACCGATCACCTCGGCGCCGTCGTTCTCGTCGGGGCCCAAGCCGTCTACCTCCGCACCGAGGGGCGAATCAAGGGGTACCAGCCGTTCACCACCGACGCCGATCTAGTGATCGACCCGACGCTGCTCGGAGCGATCCCGTCCCTTGGTGGGGCCATGGAGCAAGCCGGCTTCGTCCTCACTGACGAACCAGGCATCTGGGAAGCCCGGTTCAACCGACCTGGCTTCGACGGCCAGATCATCGTGCCTGTCGACCTGATAGTTCCCGAGGAGCTCGCTTCCACGGCCGGACGCCGCGCCGCCAGACTCCCGGGCGACCACGGCAAGACGACGGCGCGCAAGAGCCCGGGCCTGGCGGGAGCTGTCGTCGACAACTCCCCAATTGAACTCGGCGCGCTCGAAGCTGACGATCGCCGTATCGTCGTGAACGTGGCGGGCCACGGCGCGCTCCTCGTCGCCAAGCTCCACAAGCTCGGCGACCGCCTGGTCACACCGAAACGGCTACAGGCCAAGGACGCCGGTGACGTCTACCGCCTGTTCGACGCTGTCGCGCCAGATGAGATGATCGAGACGCTTCGACGGCTTCGGGCGGATGATCGATCAGCCGTCACGACGACGAAGGCGCTCTCGTACCTCAACGACCTGTTTCTCACGCCTCGAAGTGTCGGCACCGGCCTCGCCGTGACCGCCCTACGAGGGCTCCTCCCCGAAACCACGGTCACTGCGGCGATCTCCGCGTATGCCAGCGAGGTCTCCAGCGCAATGGGTCGATGAGCCGTCCGTCTGACGACCGATTCTGTACCACCGCAGATCGGATGGTTGTTGCCCACTCGTGACGGGGTCGGACGGGATCCCACGGTTCCGTCCGCATAACCCCCCGCTCCCGGGACGGTTCGGACCACTCTTACGGGACGCGGCCGTCCCAAAGGCTCGCCGTAGCTGACACGACCATGTGTCGGTTCCTCCTGCGGGACCCGGTCGTCGTTCCTCCTGCGGGATTTTTCTGTCGCGGGCGGTCCGTACGCCCACTCCGCACGGGCCTCACGATCCGGCGGCTCCGCCGCCTCCTAGCATTGTCGGGTGGACAGGTTCGTGGAGCTCGTCGCCCGGCGGAAGAGCCAGGCGCCGCCCGCGTGGGTCATGTGGGAGGCGCTCCGTGACCCATCGAGCGTGAACGATGGCGAGTGGCTCGCCGTTCAGCCAGATGAGCGGCGGCCAACCGTCATCGACGCCGAGAGGCCACGGCGAGTCACGTGGAGCTCGATATGGACGGACCACCCCGAACTTCAGATTCGATTCGATCTCCAGTCGGATGGGGGTCATGGCTCAATCGTCACGTGGACGCTGCTGGGACCCGTAGGTGCACTTGACGATGCTGATCTCAGACAACGTCGGTGTCGCCTCGACCAGCTCATCAACGGCCGCCTTCGCGACGCCTTCGATCAGTGAGATCCGACTGCGTCGTCTCGCTGGATCCGCTGCCGGTCACACGAGACGGTGCGTTCGGCGCATGGCGCGTTCCGCTGAGGGATCACCGCTTGCGGCACAACCCTGCAGTGCGCCCAGCCAGCCGGTCCGGGCCGTCGGAGCGGTCTCGATCCACGAGCGAATGGCCTGGATCCCCAGGACGTCGGCAAGGCGGGTGATCACCGTCTCCCCGCCGGCCCGCAGCTC
>JBBRXY010000046.1:0-24637 GCA_038238185.1 Acidimicrobiales bacterium | reverse complement strand
TGATAATCTGATCGTGTGGCCGAGATCAGTGCAACCGACGCCGCCCGTAGCTTCGCCGACCTGCTCGATGCGATCGAGCACCGGGGCCAGCGGTACACGATTGTCCGGCGGGGCAGGCCGATCGCCCAGCTGGAGCCGGTCGGGCGAGGGCGAGGGGCCGAGGCGAAAGCCGCTCTCCGACGGCACCGTCCTGATACGGCATGGGTCCACGACCTTGCGTCGCTACGCGCCACGGTGGAGTTGCAACAGCGGTCGTGACGCGCCTTGTGCTCGACACCACCTTCCTTATCGATGCCGACCGGGGTGGGGACCGACTCGATGAACTCATCGAGGACAAGGACGACGTGGCGGTGGCGGCGGTGACGATCGCCGAACTTCGCGTTGGCGTCCTTCTCTCGGAGGACAGGTATCGCTCAGCGCGCCGATCGTTCGTCGACGACGTCTTGGCTGCGATCCCGGTCCTCGACTACGACCTCGGGGTGGCGGCCGAGCACGCCGAGTTGCTCGTCGAGGTTCGCGGCCAAGGCCGACCCCGAGGAGCCCACGACCTGATCATCGCCGCAACCGCGAGGGCCTCTACGCGAACGGTGCTCACCGCGGACCCCAGCGCCTTCGCCGACCTCACTGGCGTGGCCTCCCGGTCCCACCGGTGAGGTGGCGCAGGGTCGTTACCCTGCGCTGCAAAAGTGGCGTTCGCCGGGTGGCTCGCGATCGCGTCCCTGCCACCCCGATCAAGGTGAAGCTGGACGACATCGACCGTCATTATGCGTCGGCCACCTCACACGCGAGGCGCATCCGGAAGCGGCACGTTTGCGCTGCGTCGCTGAGCCCACCCCTCCACGGGTTGAGCGTTTACCGAGCGCCAAGGGGGCACGGCATATCGCCGGCTATCGGGTAGGAGAAGCGACAATGACGGTTGCCGACTCCGCACACGCCGGACCTCGGGCCTCGTAGCAACTCATCGACGGAGGGGGCGGGATCGGAAGCACCCCAGATACCGGTCCAAATTCGAAACCCGCCTGATAAGCGACACCATCGGGAATGGGCGGGGGTATGACATTGACCACGGCCTCCCAGGTGCGGTCGCCAACAGCCGACACGGCTGACCCCGGCCCAATATGTGCCATCGCCTGGGTTCGGGCCCGCCAACACAACGACGCGTCCGACCCCGCTGCCGGCGCGACCCGTCACGACCACACGACCCGTAGTTGGTTGCGGCTCTACCCTTTCGATGCTGCTGATCGGGGGCGAAGTAGTGGTGCGGGGAGAGGACTCATCTCGATCGCCCGAGGATTGCACGATGGATGCGAACACTATAGCCAGGCCAGAGAGAAAGCAGCACCAAGGACGCCAATAAGTCCGATCTCGGCGATGCCGCGCTGGTCGCTCTTCTCGTCCTTGCGGCGCATAGCACGATCCTAGCCATGCGACTCGGATTTTCATCTGGGCAACTGGAGCGGCGCGAGGTGGCACGCTTCCGTCAGAACCGGTGATCGGGTCGCTGCTCAGAGCGCCGGTTGGTCGCGCTCGACGAGCACGGCACGCGTGACACCGCAGCACCTGCAGATCCGATAGCGACGGCCGCACCTCGGAGGACCGGGACGCCTGCTCACATGACCGACGCCCGTCATCACGACGAGCCTCGACGCGGGGATCAATTGTTGCGGATCACCGAAGGCCGCGATCAGTCGTCGTGCGTCCTCCCGAAGTACATGAGCTCCCAGATCGCTTCATCGCTCTCGGTCTCGATGATGTTCTCACCCTCATAGCGCTGGACCGTGAGTTCACCGCTGAAACGCATGTAGGCACCGTCGAAGCCGATGAGACGGGCTATGAGATGCTTGAAGCCGTGAACCTCGTTGAGGAACTCGTCTCGGAGGATGGTCTCCTGGCGACGCCAGGTCACGATGAAGGTCGCTGAATCATCGGCGTACGTGTAGGTGAGGAGGTCGCCAACGGGTTTGCCCGTCTCGGTGTCATCGTGGAGCTCGGTCCGCGTAAACATGACCTTGGTGTTGTCGTTGGCGACGATCTCGCCATCCTTCGCCAGCATGTAGATCGGGAGCTCGGTAAACCCGTAGCGCTCCTCGGCGATGAGGTAGCAGGCGATGACAGTGTACGGACCGGCCTGTCCACGTCCCCAATACCAATTGTTGATGACCTTGTTCATGGCGACGTTGCCCCAGTTGTGATCGTGGTAGCCGATCCCACTCGTCTTCGTTGTGTTGCCTCCGATGGTCAGCGATGCCTCGACCCGTCCCTGCGGGACGGACGGCAGCCACGCGAAGTACAGGTGCTCGTCGGCCTCGAAGAAGAAGTGACCGGTCTCTGGTCGCCACGAGGGGACCTCACCGGTGAGGACGACATCGGCGATGATCTCCTCGGTCTCGACGTGGATGTCGTAGGTGTGCAGATCTCCAACGAATCGGTTGGGTCCGATCCTCACGTCACAGCTGTCGGCGGATGCCGCGAAGTCGGTGGTGAACGCAGCCGTCTTGGCGGCTACATGGGTCCCATCTGCCCGATCGAGAACGATGTCGGCAAAGGGCGCGAGAGGCTTGCCCGCCTCCATGTAGTCCTTGGTGTAGAAGGTGATCACGAGCTTCGACCCGTCGGCAAGGTAAGCGTCGAAGTACCACCACTCGAAAGTGCCTTTGCCGCCGTCGGTTCGCATCCCGTCCTCACGGGGCTCGATGTGGTCGCGACTAATGCCCAAACGTTCGTACGCTTCAGGACCAGAACCGAGCCTGGCGAGTACCGGATGGTTGGCAGACAATGGGTCCTCCTTGAGTCGGCGTCCCACCCCGGGACCTGGCGGATCGGAAGTCGGGCGACCCTGGGTAGGGGAAGAGTGACAGGCCGTGCAGACGAAGCATGCCCCACCAGAGGCTCCTGTGAGCATTGTGCCTCGGGAAATCGTGAGCAGCGTACGAGAGGGTGTCAGGCCGATGACCAGCCAATGGCGCAAGAAGCCGCGTGGGGCTTGGCCGATGGACGCATATTGCCGGCTGCAGAGCGGGCGCACATGCCCCGGGTGATCCGCAAACTCCGGGAAGGGGCCGATACATCTCGCCCCGTCAAGGAGGGTGAACATTGGTCGGGGTGGCCAGACTGCTGCATCAGCGCGCCGTCCGACGGTGTCTGGGGTGGTCACCGAGGGTGGCGACTGGCTCCCTGTTTCCCGCTGGCTTCCGATCCGGGTTGACGCCCGCCGGCGTCACGGGTGAGAACGCCCAGGGCCAGTCGGTGGCATCGTCCCGGAATAGCGTTGTGCGGGTGAGCACCGGTAGCCCAGGTCCCTTTGCCGGCCTTCCGGCTGACGTGGTCGAGTTGATGGCCGGCGCGCCGGTGCAGGAGAAGGTGTTGGCCGAGGTGGGAGTGGCCTGGCCCGACCTCGCCGGGCCCCAGGCCCGCATGGCCGAGGCGTTGCGCGTGTTCGTGGTGACGTGGGACCCGCTCGAGCACCACGTCCCGCGTCCAGCAGCTATCGCCACCGTCAACGCCGGTCCGCCGGGCCTGGAGTTGGTGGTCTACATCCCGGTATTGGTGCTTATGGGCGCGGCCGGAAGGGAGGAGCGGGTAGCCGACGTTGTGGGCGAGCTGGGCGGCTCGGCTGTCGTGGTGGCGGCCGCCAATGAGGAGGCCGTGGTCAGCGGTCGCTATCCCGCCCTGGCCGGTCAGGGCTCGGTTCCCCGACTGCTCGACCAGCGTCGCTCCGGCACCGGGCTCGGGACGCCCGAGGTGACTCTGGTATCCGAGGGGTGGGAGCCGATCGGCCTGGGGGCGATCAGCGATGTCGTGCAGGACGCGCTCGGGCCGGTCGATCTGGACCGCTCGCCGGTGGAGCTGGCCGCCTCGCCGCAACCGGCTTCGGGTTGTCCGGCCTGTCGGGGCGGCCGCTTCGGCTTCCCCGGGGAGCTTGGTGGGTCCGCGTCGGCCATGTGCCCGGCGCATCGCGCCGAGGCCGATCGCGTCTCGACGGAGCGGTTCGAACGGGCGCAAGCCTCGAACCCTGATGGTTGGGGGGCAGTACTGGACGCCTGCCAGCGCCTAGAGCTACCGCATCTGCCCAACGGCCTGGCAACCAGGATGGCCGGTGCCGAAGACCTCATGTTCGAGCTGCGCGAGCCGGACCAGCTGGCTGTGGTGGTCCGCGACCCGGTTGAGGCGGCCGGCTGGTTCCCCGACCGGGGCGAGGACCTGGCTGTGGCCCTGGGTGCCGACGAGGACATGCCGTGGCTGCCGGAGTGGATGGAGAACCTGGTCCTCGACCTGGGACGTGCCGGGCTGGCCGCCGAGGCTGCGGAGTCTGCGGACGCCCTCATCCGGATCGATCCGGACAACGAGTCGACCTACACCGCCGATCTGGGTTGTGCGTTGGCCGAGGCGGGAGACGCCCCCGCGGCGCGGGAGCGGATCGAGGCCAACCTGGCTCGCTGGCCGGATGAGCCCTGGGTTCGGGTCCACGGAGGCGACGCCCTGCAGGAGTTGGGCGATGCCGACGGAGCGGAAGCCCACTTCCTCGTCGCGCTGGAGATGGCTGAGCAGGCGGACGACTTCGGGCTACGCGCTGATGTGTTCGACCGTCTCGCAGGGCTGGGCAGGTCTCCCGCCCCGACGACCACGATCCGCCTCGTCGGCCCGGGTGGAGGGGGCAGACGGTCCCGCAGTGCTCGTCTCGGGCGGAACGACCCATGCTTCTGCGGCAGCGGCCGCAAGTACAAGCACTGCCACGGCCAGCAGGCCTGACACCGAGCTGTATATCCAGCTCAACAGTGCCGGCGGAGAGGCATCGCCAGGAACCGCACGGAGTAACGGACAGTCGACCGGGATCGCGGGGGTCCACCGGTCGGGGCTGGCGCGGGCTTATGGTTACTCCAGGTTCGATCGGAGGAGGGACCGCCTGATGGCTAGCCGCGTCTTTCAGCTCAAGGCGACGATTGTCGGCACCAAGCCGCCGGTGTGGCGGCGGGTGCACGTCGCCGAGTCCGCTTCCTTGCTCGACCTGCACGAGGTGTTGCAGGGCGCGTTCGGCTGGTACGACTGTCATCTCCACGAGTTCGAGATCGACGGTGTGCGTTATGGAACCGATGACGGAGAGGGATGGGGACCGCCCCCCAAGAGCGAGCGGCGCGCCCGCCTGGGGACAGTCGCCCGCCAGGGTACGGCGATCAGGTACGTCTATGACTTCGGAGACGACTGGGTCCACCGGGTGGTCGTGGAGAAGGTGGTCCGATCCGATCCGAACGTGACCTATCCCTGTTGCATCGGCGGCAAGCGGGCGTGCCCACCGGAGGACTGCGGCGGCGTGTGGGATACGCGGAGTTCCTGGCTGCTATCTCGGACCCCGATCACCCCGAGCACCAGTCGATGCTCGAATGGGTCGGCGGGGAGTTCGACCCTGAAGCCTTCGACCCGCCCAGCTTCACCGCTGCTCGGGATCTGGCGTCTCTCCTTCGTTGATGTGGTGGGCCGCAGGGCGGCCCATCGGGGTGGTGGATTGCCCCATCCGAACCTGAGTGACGCAGCCGTGAGCAGGCGTCGGCGCGGCAGGGCCCGACGCGGTCGGCATGAACACATCCTGCCGTCAGCGACAGGTGCTGAGGACGGGATGAACACCTGGATCGACTACTGCGGAGGTCGCATGTTCGTCGTTGGCTACACCGAGGGAGGAGCGCCATACGGTCACGTCGAGTGGGCCGATACGGCTGCTGATGGCTCCACCGAACCGACGGCTACCGAGAAGTCATTGCCAGCGAAGAGAGTTTGGAACCCTTCTGAGCTGGTGATCGCGCCAAGCCAGTGATGGGTCGCCTATCCCCTAATCGGCGTCCCAGGCCGTCCCAATAAGGCGCCATCCGACCATGACATAACGCCGGCAGTGGGTCACGCTCTAGCCGGCCTGGCGAGCCTCTCCGCCCGGCACATACTCGGTCCACGGGTGCCCATAATGTCGCCGGCGCTCCCGGTGAAGACCCACGCGATAATGCCGGATCTCGCGCTGCCGCCACGGCTAAGGGCCACCCGGTAACGCTCTCCTGTCGGTCGGGGTTGAGGCCGCGGCGTCCTGGGCGACCGCGCAGGAGTTCCGGCGAACTCGTGTGAGTGGGACGCCCGATAACCGGTCCGCGCTCTCGGCCGAGGCGATCCTACGAGCGGCGCACAGGGCTTCGATGTCGAATGGTCGCCGGTCCCGGGTCGGGGGTCGGGCGCAATCAACCATCCCATTGGGCTCCAGACGAATCTCCCTCGCTGTGAGCTCGCCCCGTAGGGATAGCTGTTGCTTCGAACATCGGGAGTATCCATCAGCGCCCCAGCGCACGGCGTGTGGCAGGGCCTACATCCGTCCCAGTAACTGCGTCTTCTTGGCGTCGAACTCGGCTTGGGAGATCACGCCTTTGCGGCGGAGCTCGTCGAGGCGCTCGAGTTGTTCGAGAGGCGACGGGTCCCGGCCGCCCATCTGTCGCTCGACGGCGCGCGACGCCACCAAGGTCATCTGGTGCTGGATCTCGTCGCGAACCTTTCGGGGATGGGGACAGCCCATGAAGGCCTCGCCGCCCCGCTCCGCCGCTGAAGAGATCATCAGGTCGCCGGCACCGACCATCCTGGCGAACAGGGTCCGGGTGATGGTGATGTCGTCGACCCGCTCCAGGGCGAGCGCACGACCCCGCCGGAACACCCCGGAGCGGATCACCACGCGTTGGCTGGTGACCACCAGGCTGGTGGCCGCCCAACTGGCCACCCGCAACAGGAACCAGCCAAGGGCGGACAACACGCCGAGGAGCAGGGGAATGAGCACGATGCCCCGGTTCGTCCAGGTGGAGACGGCGACGGCTACGGCAACGGCCGCAGCCAGCGTGGCCGACGGCGCCACCAGAAAGAGCCAGTGGCGACGAAGATCGAGCACGATGTCCTCGCCCTCGTTCAGCAACCTCGGAGGGAACGGCACGGCGAAAGGGTACGGCTACTTGTAGACCTTGCGGCGGAAGAGGGCCTCGTGGGACGACACCCGGTCGAGGAACAGGTAGCCGTCGAGGTGGTCGATCTCGTGCAGCACGGCGCGAGCCTCGAAAGCGTCGACTTCGACAACCCGGTCGACGCCCTCGACGGTGAGGCCCCTCACGATCAGTGAAGTGGTCCGGACCACCTCGCCGGTGAGATGGGGAACGCTCAGACAGCCCTCCCTCGCCAACTCGGGGCCGCCCGACGCCACGATCTGGGGATCGAACAGCACCAGCTCGCCGTGACAAGAGCGCGCCTTGCTATGACCGGTGACGTCGACCACGAAGGCCCGCAGGCCCACCCCGATCTGGGGTGCGGCCAGGCCGACGCAAGCGACCGTGGCCCGCATGGTGTCGACCAGGTCGGCGGCCAGGAGCCGGGCGGCGGCGTCGACCTGGCCGACCTCGGCCGAACGCTGCTTGAGGATGGGGTCGGGAAGCTCGATGACGGGCCGGACGGCCATGCAGGATCTAGAGAATGTCGGCGTCGGAGGGGTGGAGACTGACATCGACGCCCAGGTCGGCGGCGGCTGCGTGGAGGTGTCGGCCAAACGCCTCGGGATCGATGCCCGCCGGCAGCGACACCTCCAGCAACATGGCGTACACCGGCCGATCGGGATCGCCCACGACGCGCGTGCTCAGGTCGGTGATATTGATCCCCTGGCCGGCGAGAAGGTCGGCGATGCCGTGGACGATGCCCGGCCGGTCGACGCCGTAGACCGACACCGCCCAGGGATCCCCTCCCGCCCCAGGCTCGGCACCGCCACCGGCGACGTCGGCGACTTCGGGCACCGGGCGCACGGCCACCACCAGGTCGAGGTCGCCAGCCGGCCCGGCCAGGGCGGACTCGAGCTCGTCGGCACCAACGCCGGGCGGGGCGTCGACCACCAGCATCATGGAGAACAACCCGCGCAGGATGGTCATCGAGCTGTCCTCGAGGTTGCAGCCGTGCTCGACGAAGACACGGGTGACGGCGGCCACGATGCCTGGGCGGTCGGCCCCCACGGCGGTGACGGCAACGTGAGCCATGCCTCAGGCGACCGACATGCTCAGGCGAAGAGGCGGAGCTGGCAGAGCCGGCCCACCAGCTCGTCCCAGGAGTGGATCCGCTGGGCCCGCTGCAGCACGACATCGCGGTTGTAGGGGTGGTCGAGCAGGTAGGACCGGCACACACCGGCCAGCAACTCGGCCTCGGTGGGATTGTCCTCGACGGTGGCCTCGACCCCGAGGGCGGCAGCCACGGCCGCCTTGGACCCCACCGGGGTGTGGTGGACAGCGTCGAGCGCCAACCCCGTGGCCTCCAGCCACCGGGTGGTGACCTCGGTGAGCTGGGGGGACCGGGCGGTGATGCCGACCACGCGGTGACCGGCGGCCCGCAACTGGGCCACTCCGGCAACTGCTCCGCAGGTGGCCGAGGCCTCCCCGTAGAGCGCGGCCTCGGCGAAGATCTCGTCGAGGAAGGCGCCGAAGCGGTCTTCGGGAACCCCCAGCTGGAGGTGGCGAAGGTCGTAGGAACGCCAGGTGGCGGGATGGGTGGCCAACCCGAAGCGCTCGGCGATGCGGGCGGACACACCTGGGCCCAGGTCGCAGAGCACACCGTCGAGGTCGAGACCGATCATCACCCCATCGACACTAGCCAGGGGGTGGGACAGCCATGATGATCACGCCCAACCGGGAAATATCTCAACTAGCCCTTGACGGGGCGCCTCGACAGGTTCAGAATGCGTGAGCCGGAACGGTCCAAGCCAAGCCGGGCACTTCGGAGAGGGCGACGAAAGTCGCCACCCTGGGGCGCCTGAGGAGGAGAGGGTCGGGTCGGTTGGTTCCGGCCCCGAGAAGATCGGAGAGCTTCGGCTCGAAGACTACTTGGGGCCGAACCGCGTCCGGCCTGGGTTCGGTCGACCGGGGGGATCCACCTTCCTGTCATACCCCGTCGGTACGGTCGACCCATGCTCCCTGGATGCGTGGCGCCGGACCACACGCCCGACGGCACAGGCTTGCTCGAAGATCTCGACCCGGCCCAGCGCGAGGCGGTCACCACCGAAGGCCAACCGTTGTGCATCCTGGCCGGCGCCGGATCAGGCAAGACGCGCGTCCTCACCCGCCGTATCGCCTACCGGGCGGCCACCGGCTCGGTGATGCCCAGCCACGTCCTGGCCCTCACCTTCACCCGCCGGGCCGCCTCGGAGCTGAATCGCCGTCTGAGCGCCCTCGGCGTCCGAGACCGGGTGGCGGCCGGCACCTTCCACGCCACCGCCTGGGCCCAACTCAGGGGCCTGTGGTCCGACCGCGACGAGCGGGCACCCTCCCTGCTCGACCAGAAGGTGCGCGTGCTGCACGCCCTGCTCCCCCGGCAGGGCGCAACCGACGTCTCACCTGCCGACGTGGCCGGGGAGATCGAATGGGCCAAGGCCCGCATGATCGGACCCGAGGGCTACGAACAGGCGGTCACGGCCTCCGGGCGCCGACCGTCGCTGCCCGCCGACGCCATGGCATCGGTCTACGACCGCTACGAGCAGGAGAAGCGCCGCCGGCACCTCGTCGACTTCGACGACCTCGTGCTGCTGTGCGCCGAGGCCCTCGAGAACGATGCCCGCTTCGCCGCCGCCCAGCGATGGCGGTTCCGCCACCTCTTCGTCGACGAGTTCCAAGACGTCAACCCCGCCCAGTTCCGCCTCGTCGAGGGCTGGAGGGGCGGGCGCCCCGACCTCTGCGTGGTCGGCGACCCCGACCAGGCCATCTACGCCTGGAACGGCGCCGACCCGTCCCATCTGACCGGCTTCGCCACCCGTCTGTCGGGGGCCACGGTCGTGCACCTCGATCGTAACTACCGCTCCTCGCCCGAGATCGTGGCCGTCGCCAACGCCGTGCTCGACACGAGGCGCGCCCCCGGCGCCCTCGACCTGCGTCCCACTCTGGCCGCCGGCCCCGTGCCCGATGTCGTCAGCTTCCCCACCGACTCGGACGAGGCGAGCGGAGTGGCCCGAGCCCTGCGCCGCCATCACGGTGCCGGCCGGCCCTGGTCCGAACAAGCGGTGTTGGCCCGCACCCGCGCCCAGTTGGTGATCTTCGAAGAGGCCCTCCGGGCCGCCGGCGTGCCGTGTCGGCTACGAGGCGCAGCCTCGTTCCTGACGCGTCCGGAGGTTGTCGAGGCCGTGGCCGATCTCCGCCGCCGCCCGCCCGGCAGCCCTCTGGCCGCCGCCGTCGCCGACCTGCGCCTGGTCACCCGAGGCTCCGACGCCGCCGATGGGCCCCTCTCGGCATCCACCGAGGGGGCTGAGGCCACCACCGAGGGGGCTGAGGCCACGGCCGCCGGCGAAGCGGCCGAACGTCAGGCGTCGTTGCAAGAGCTGGTCCGCATGATGGGCGAGCAGTTGGCCCTCGACCCGCGCGCCCCCGTCGGTGGCTTCCTCACCTGGCTCTCCGCCGCCCTGCGGGGCGACGATCCCGACGCCGGCGGCGGCGCCGTCACCCTCTCCACCTTCCACGCCGCCAAGGGACTGGAATGGCCGGTGGTGTTCCTTACCGGCCTCGAGCAGGGGCTGGTCCCGGTGGGCCGGGCCACCACGCCCGAGGCACGGGCCGAGGAGCGCCGTCTCCTCTACGTGGCCGTCACCCGGGCCCAGCGCGAGTTGCACTGCTCCTGGGCCGAACGCCGGTGCTTCGGCGCCCACACCATGGCCCGGGCGCCGTCGCCCTGGCTGGCCACCGTGGAGGCCGCCGTCGGCGCCCTCTCCGCCACCACGGCCCCGGGGCCCGATGGCGGTACCCAGTGGCGCGAGCACCTCGACCGCACCCGGGCCCACGTGCGCAACCTCGACGGCGGGCGGACGGGTCGACCACTCGGCGGGGTGAGGGTCGGCGCAGGCGTCGAGGTGGGCGAGCGGGCCGATCCCGCCATGCTCGCCGCCCTTCGCTCCTGGCGAGCCGGTGCCGCCCGGGCTGCGGGCGTCCCGGCATTCGTGGTCCTCCACGACGCGACCCTGGCGGTGGTGGCCGAGGCCCGCCCGTGCGACCGTGGCGCCCTCCTGGCCCTACCGGGGGTCGGCCCGGTGAAGGCCGACCGCTACGGCGAGGCGCTGCTGGCCGTGGTGGCCGGCGGCGGCCGGGCGCAAGCGGCCCTCTGAACGGGGGTGCGGAGAAACAACACATTGACCCCGGGCGGAATCGGCGCGACAACCTAACCATGACCTCTTACGTATGGCCCAGCGACGAGGGGTGGCCCTACCCCGACGTCGAGGGTGAGGAGGCCTCTGTCGACGAGGCCTACGACGAGGATGCCCTGGTACTTCGCGCCGCCCCACCCCACCTCTTCGATCAGCTCGACCCCGTCGAGCTCCAGGTTCTGACCGCTCACTACGGCCTCGACGGCTCGCCCCCACGCAGCATGAAGCAGCTCCACACCGACCTCGGCAAGACCCGTGCCGCCGTGCGCGACGCCCTGGCCAGCGGGTTGGCCAAACTTCGCCAGCGACTCCTCGTCGAATAGCAGCCCGCACGCCGCCGCCACGAGTCGGCCGATCGTGGTAGGCAAACGCCCATGAAATCGGCACCCACGCGAGTCCGTGTCACCCGAGGAGCGGCCGGGCTGGTGGTGATCGCGGCCCTGGCCGGCGGCTGCGGAGGGTCGAGCTCCGACAGCGACAAGGTCAAGACCACGGTGTCGAACTTCTTCGCCGACGCCGGCAACAACAAGGGTCCCGCCGCCTGTGCACTGCTTACCGACGCTGCCGCCCAGGAGCTGATCTCGGCCGCTTCCGTGCTGAAGGCGCCGTCCTCCTGCGCCGAAGCCATCACCACGTTCAACAAGATCCTCTCGTCCGACGACAAGAACTCGCTCAAGTCGACGAACGTCAAGCGGGTGGTGGTCACCGGCGGTACCGCCACGGTGGCCGACAACGACATCCAGCTCAAGGCCGGTGGCGAGATCGGCCTGTTCCGCAACCGCAGCCCCAAGCCCCTGACCCTCGAGAAGGTCGGCGGCGAATGGAAGATCTCCTCGCTGGGCTGATCAGCCCCCGGCGACCGGATCGTCGAAGTCACACAGCAGCGGTGCGTGGTCGGACGGGAGCTTGCCCTTGCGGGCGAAGCGGTCGATGAGGGCGAACGAGGCCCGTTCGGCCAGTGCCTGGCTGGCCAGGATGAGGTCGATGCGCAGGCCACGACCCTGGTGGAAGTCGCCGGCCCGGTAGTCCCACCACGAGTACAGCCCGGACTCGCCATAGCGCCGGCGGAACACGTCGATCAGCCCCCACTCCTCCAGCGCAGCCACGGCCTCCCGCTCGGGCGCGCTCACGTGAGTCCCACCGTGGAGCTTGGTGGGGTCCCACACATCGCGGTCGTCAGGAGCCACGTTGAAGTCGCCGCAGAGCACCAGGTCGTCGGCGGGCCGGCAAGTCGACGTGACATGACGCTGCAGGCGGGCGAGCCACTCGAGCTTGGCCTCGTAGTGCTCGGTGCCCACCGCCCGCCCGTTGGGCACGTACACCGTTCCCACCCGCACTCCCCCGCAGGTGGCCCACAGGAGCCGGGCCTCCACGGTTTCGCCCTCGTCCTGGTCGGAGAACCCCGACACCACATCATCGAGGCCGACCCTCGAGAGGATGGCCACACCGTTCCACTGGCCCTGACCGCTGTGGGCGGCGTCGTAGCCCAGGGCGGCGAACGCCATGGCTGGGAAGGCGCTGTCGGACAGCTTGGTCTCCTGCATGCACAGCACGTCGGGTTGGGCGTAGCCGAGCCACTCCTCGACGCGAGGGAGCCGGGCCTTCAGCGAGTTGACGTTCCACGTGGCGATCCGCACCGTCGCCGAGCGTAGGCGCCCCCGCCCCTCAGCTCAGCCGTACATCAGCGAACCCGGCGTGGTGAGCAGCTCGCCCGTCTCCAGCCACGTCTTGAGACCCGACAGGATCATCGGCCAGCCACCGTAGAGCTGCTCGTTCGCGCCCTCCCTCAACTGGTCGTGGGTGACGGTGAGCCGACACGAGTCACCCACGGGTTCGATCTCCCAGGTGATCCGCGAGGTTCCCTCGGCCTTCACGTCGTCGCTCCAGAGGGCGACCATGCTCTGGACCAGCCGGCGCGGCGGATCGATCTCCAGGTTCTCCCCTTCACCGAGGAGCTCGCCGGTGCGCGGGTGGCCCATCTCCATGCGGGAGCCGGGCGTCCAGTCCGAAGTGATCCGGGCGCCGAAGTTGTACTTGCTCCTGATCTCGCTGTTCGTGATCGCCTCCCACAGGCGCTCCGGGGTGGTGCGGATGTAGATCTCGAAGATCTTCTCCATGGGACTCTCCAATCTGTGCTTGAGGCCGCTGAGCGCGGCCGTCCAGGGTTCGGCGAACTTGGTGACCCACCGGTCGTGGACGAGCCGGATCGGGACGGGATTGAGGTAGTGGAGCTTTTCGCGGCCCTGTCGCCGGGTGACCACCAGGCCCGCCTGCTCGAGCTGCTTCAGATGCTTCATCACCCCGAAGCGCGACATCGAGAAACGCTCCTCGAGGGCGCTCAGCGTCTGGCCGTCCTCGCGGAACAGCTCGTCGAGCAGGCTCCGCCTCGTCGGGTCACTGAGGGCTTTGAACACTTCGTCCACGGGTCCAATATTAGGTGACCTTTTAGTCACATGTCAACCGACGGGCGGACGCCATCCCGCGGACGGCTCAGCCGTGCTCTCGGGCCTCAGCCGGGGGTAAAGGGCTACGTGGATCGGCGGCGGGTGCGCTTTGCGGGTGCGGCGCTTCCGCCCGACACGTCCGCCGACGGATCAGCCGTGGCCTTCTTGGAGACTCGGGCCTTGGCCGGCGCTACCTTCTTGGCCACGGCCTTCGTCGTACGGCCGGCCGGGGAGGCCTTCGCCTTGGCCGCAACGGCGGCCTTGTTGGCGGGTGCCCGGCGCCGGGGAGTGGGGGCCGTCGTGTTCTCAGGGGCGACAGCCGGCTGGGTCGGCGCGGCGGCACGCTTGGCGACCCGGCGCTTCACCGCCGCCGGGGCCGGGCCTGCGGCGGTGGTGGGCGCCGCCTTGGCGTCGATCGCGGGGGCCTTGGTCGAACGCTTGGTCGTGCGGGGCGCCCGGGCCGGTGCCTTCTCGGTGGTCTCCGCCCGCAGCTCCCCGGTGCCGATCGGGGACAGTGGGTTACCCGAAACCGGCGCGGCCTTCTTGGCCGGTCGCCGGACGCGAGGGGCCGGAGCCTTGGCCTCGGTGGGCTGGTCGGCCGAGGCCGCCTTCTTTGTGGATCGCCGGGCTCGGGTGGCCGGCGCGGCGGACACGTCCGTGTCAGTGGACGCCGTCGCGGCCTTGGCGGATGCCTTGCGTCGCCCACGGGTGGGCGCCGCTTCGACGGCGTCCGCGGGCGGGGCGACCGGCTCGACGGGCTCGGCCGGGGCCGCCCGGCGAGATCGCCGGGCGGGTGCAGGTTCGGGGGTCGTGGTCGGTGTCTCGTCGGAGACAGCCGCGGCGGCCGATTCCGCAGCCACAGGGGCCCCACCGGGACGCCGTGGTGACCTCCGGGGCGTCTTGGACGCCGTCTCGCTTCGGGACATGACCGGCGCCTCGGCCTCGGTGGGCTCGACCGCGGGGACCTCGGGCTGATCGGCGGCCGGGGCCCGGCTCCGAGAGTCGGCGATGGGTGACCGCCGGCCGCGCGGCGGCGGAGGGATGCCGGCGGTCGAGCGCTGCGGCGTCGAGCGCTGCGGCGTCGAGCGCTGCGGCGTCGACCGCCACGCGTCTCCGGCACCGATCTCGGCCTCGACCGTCTCGTCGGTGGGGGCTCCGGCCACCCGGGCGACCTCGGGCAGGGCCAGCTCGATCCCCCGCCGGGGCGGGTCGAGCGCCTGCACCACGAACATGCGGACCTCGCCCGCCTTGAGGACCGCTTTGGCCGTGCGGGGCGGCGGGTCACCCAGCCCGACGACCGGCACGTAGCAACGGGCGCCGTCGGCATCTACGAACGCCCCGTGGGAGGTGAAGCTCACGACCTCTCCCTCGACCTCGGTGCCCAGGGGATGCCCGGCGATGAAGGTGACGAAGGGGAGGGGCTCGTTCACGGCCTCGTGGGTGGTGACGGGCGCCGACTCGCTGGACCGTCCCCCCCGCCGCCGGTTCCGTCGGGCATCGGAGGGCTGTGGCACCTCGATGGCCTCGGCAGTGGCCTGGGCGATGGCCTTCACGACCGGGGCACTGCGCGGGCCCTTGGTGGCCCGTTGGGCGTCGCGCACGGCCATGCGGCTCTTGGGACCCCGCACCGGCGTGCGCGGGGTGAAGATCCAGCCCACGTTGGGAACGGGCTTGCCTCCGAGGAGGCGACCGGAATCGAACAGCCACTTGTACTCGCCGTGGAACTCCTGGAACGAGTCGTTGGACAGCACGGCCGCGTCGACCCGGTCGGCGATGCGCAACAGGAAGCCGTCTCCCCGCCCGACTGCGCCCGCCGGAGGGGACACGACCTCGCCGGCGTCCTCGGCCTCCTCGAACATCTTGCGCTCGGACTCATCGATCCGGTAGCTGAACGACGCGTCGACGACGACGATGACCTCGTCGTCCGGATTCTCGGCCAACCAGGCGCGAACGGCTTCGTCGAGCTGGGCCAGGCTTGGCATTGATCGGCCTTCAGTGGCCAGGTTGGAGCCGTCTACGACGACCGGGCGGCGTGACATGTGGCAATTAGTCAAGCATCCCGCGCACGCCCCTTCGGCCATGGAGGCGCGCGGCCGGCCTCAAAGCCCTTCGAAGACCCGCTCGATCAGCTCTTCCTGCTCGTGCTGGTGCACGGTCTGGCTGCCGGAGGCGGGGCTCGCCGACGCCGCCCGGGTCACGTGGCGGAGAGTGAGGTTGGGCCGCAACTGTCGGTGCAGGCGCTCGTGGACGAACGGCCAGGCACCCATGTTCTCGGGCTCCTCCTGCAACCAGACCACCTCGGTGGCGTGCTCGTAGCGGCCCAGGGCGGCGAGGACCTCGGTTTCGGGCCACGGGTAGAGCTGTTCGACCCGGATGACGGGAACGGCCAGGGCCCGCTTGTCGCGGGCGGCCATGGCGTCGTAGGCCACCTTCCCGGCGGCCAGGACCACCCGCCGGACCGCAGACGGATCGAGGCTGGAGTCGTCGTCGATCAGCTCGCGGAACCACCCCTCGGTGAAGTCGGCGACGGGAGACCGGGAGGTGTGGGCTCGCAAGAGGAACTTGGGGGTGAGCACCACGAGGGGTTTGCGCAGTTGGCGGCGGACCTGGCGACGCAGGATGTGGAAGTACTGCGCCGCGGTCGTCACGTTGGCCACGCACAGGTTGTCGCCCGCGCACAGCGTGAGGAAGCGCTCGAGTCGGGCCGACGAGTGCTCCGGGCCCTGGCCCTCGTGGCCGTGGGGCAGGAGGAGGACGAGGCCCGAGGTCTGGCCCCACTTGGTCTCGGCGGCGGCGATGAACTGGTCGACAATCACCTGGGAAGCGTTGACGAAGTCGCCGAACTGGGCCTCCCAGGCCACCAGGGCGTCTTTGTGCACGACGGAGTAGCCGTACTCGAAACCGAGGGCGGCGTACTCGGACAGCATGGAGTCGTAGACCCGGAACCTGGCCCGGGTGCCGGCTCCGTGCCCGGACGGATCTTCAGTGAGCGAGGAGAGCGGCACCCATTCGCTGCCGTTCTGGTAGTCGACCAGCACGGAGTGGCGATGGGAGAAGGTGCCTCGACGCGAGTCCTGGCCGGACAGGCGTATGTCGGTGCCCTCGAGGAGCAACGAGCCCAGGGCCAGGGTCTCGGCCATTGCCCAATCGGCCACGCCGGCAGACCACAGCTCGGCCCGGGTGTCCATCTGGTGGACCAGCTTGGGGTGGACGGTGAAGCCATCGGGCGGCCGGTTCACGGTGGCGACGACCTGTTCGAGTACCGCCCGACTGACGGCGGTGGCCACCGGCGGCAGGGTCCCGAGGGGTGCCGGTGAGGGGCGGGCCACATGGGGATCGGGCGGCGTCGACTGGCGGGTCTCTTCGAAGGCGGTCTGCATCCGGGCCACGAAGTCGTCGAGGGCGATCTCGGCCTCCGCCACCCCGATGTCGCCCCGACGCACGAGCGCCTCGGTGTAGAGCTTGCGGACCGATCGCCGACCCTCGATGCGCTTGTACATGAGGGGTTGGGTGTACGAGGGGTCGTCTCCCTCGTTGTGCCCGTGGCGGCGGTAGCAGACCATGTCGACGACCACGTCTTTGTGGAAGGCCTGGCGGAACGCGAAGGCCAGGCGGGCCACCCGCACGCAGGCCTCGGGGTCGTCGCCGTTCACGTGGAAGATCGGGGCCTGCACCATCTTGGCCACGTCGGTGGCGTACACCGACGAGCGGGCGTCCTGGGTCGAGGTGGTGAACCCCACCTGGTTGTTGATCACCAGGTGCACCGTGCCTCCCACCCGGTAGCCCCGCAGCAACGACAGGTTGAGGGTCTCGGCCACGACGCCCTGGCCGGAGAAGGCGGCGTCGCCGTGGATGACCAGGGGCAGGACGCTGAACGCCTCAGGTTGGTCGATGAGGTCCTGTTTGGCCCGGACCATGCCCTCGACCACGGGGTCGACGGCCTCGAGGTGCGACGGGTTGGAGGCCAGGCTCACCGGCAGCTCGGCGCCGTCGCGGCCCACGAACTTGCCCGAAGCTCCGACGTGGTACTTGACGTCGCCCGACCCCTGGGTGGTGGCCGGGTCGATGTCACCTTCGAACTCACGGAAGATCTGGCGAAGTGACTTACCCACGATGTTGGCCAGCACGTTGAGCCGGCCCCGGTGGGCCATGCCCAGTACCGCTTCCTCGCAGCCGGCGCGAGCGGCGTTGTCAAGAACCTCGTCGATCAGGGGGATGGCGCTCTCGGCCCCCTCCAGCCCGAAGCGCTTGTGCCCCACGTACTTGGTGTGCAGGAAGCGCTCGAAGGCTTCGGCGGCGTTGAGGCGGTCGAGGATGTGCAGCTGCTCCTCGGTGGTGAGGGCCGCGCTCACGCCCTCCACGTGCTCCTGGATCCACCGCTTCTGGTCGGGCTCCTGGATGTGCATGTACTCGACGCCGACCCGCCGGCAGTAGGCGTCGCGCAGGATTCCCAGCACCTCGCCCAGCGGCCGGACCTCGGTGCCCGCCAGCCCGTCGGTGAAGAACTCCCGGTCGAGGTCCCAGATGGTGAGGCCGTAGGTGGCGGGGTCGAGCTCGGGATGGGTGCGCGGTTCCTTCCAGCGCAGGGGGTCGAGGTCGGCGATGAGATGACCGCGCACGCGGTACATGTTGATCAGTGTCTGGACATGGACCTGCTTGGCCCGCTGCTCGTCGCTTCCCTCCCCCGGGTTGATGTCCCGACGCCACTTGACCGGCTCGTAGGGGACCCCGGCGGAGACGAACACATCGCGGTAGAAGTCGTCGGCGCCGAGCAGCAGCTCGTGGACCCGCTTGAGGAACAGGCCCGACTCCGCCCCCTGGATCACCCGGTGGTCGTAGGTAGACGTGAGGGTGAGGACCTTGGAGATGCCCAGCTTGGCGAGCACCCGGGGATCGGCCCCGCCCCACTCCGCCGGGAAATCCAGGGCCCCCACGCCCACGATGACGGCCTGATCGGGCATCAGCCGGGGGACGGACAGGACCGTGCCCAGGGTGCCGGGATTGGTCAGCGTCATGGTGACGCCGGCGAAATCGTCGGGGCCGATGCGTCCGGTGCGCACCTTGCGGATCAGGTCCTCGTAGACCGCCTTGAAGGAGCGAAAGTCAAGCGTGTCGGCGTCGCGGATGCACGGGACCACCAGGCTGCGGCGACCATAGGCCTTCTCTACGTCTACGGCCAGGCCCAGCCCGACGTGACGGTGCTGGACCACCGCCGGCTGGTCGTCGTGACGGGAGAAGGTCCGGCGCATCGCCGGCACGGTCTCGGTGGCCCTGACCACGGCCCAGCCCACCAGGTGGGTCACGCTCACCTTGCCGCCGCCGGTGCGGCCCAGGTAGCCGTTGAGGACCTTGCGGTTGACCTCGAGGAGCCGGGCCGGGACGACCCGGGTGCTCGTGGCCGTAGGCACCCCCAGGCTGGCCTCCATGTTCTCGGCGACCCGCGCCGCCGCTCCACGAAGCGGCACGCCCTCGTCGCCCGGCCCGGTGGTCGGTGAGGGCGGCGGCGGCGAGACGGCCTCGGGCCGGGGGGGTACATCGGTGACGACCGCTTGGGGTGCCACCGGCGCAACGTCGTCGGCGCCGCTCAGGGGGCCGCTCGGGCCCTGGGCCTCGCTGCCGAGGCGGTGATCGCCGTAGCCCTCGAAGAAGTCACGCCAACTCTCAGCGACCGACGACGGGTCGCGCAGGTAGCGCTCGTACATGTCGTCGACGAGCCAGGCGTTGGGCCCGAACGCCACAGACTCGGCCGCGTCGTCAACCATGCGAGACAACCCTAGAGTCACGACGAGAACTACCTGCGCATGTTCCCGCAGATCAGCGGTGATTGATGACCGCCGGGGTAGTTCTGGAGCCGCCTACCAGGAATATCGCCCGTCACAATGCTCAGGCGGTTATCTTCCGGACCCTCAGGTGGGTAGCGTCGTGTCATGTCCACCGAAGCGGTAGCCGGTCGCGTCGTCGTCGAGCGCTACGAGCTCGTCGAGACGCTCGGCGCCGGTGCGATGGGGCCGGTGTGGCGGGCCCATGACCGTCAGCTTCAGCGCGAGGTCGCCATTCGCGAGGTCGAACTGCCTGACATTCTCGACGATGCCGAGCAGGCGGCCCTGGCCGAAAAGGTGCTCCGCGAAGCCACCGGGGCGTCGCAACTCGATCATCCCGGCGCGGTCACCGTGCTCGACGTGGTCACCGAGGGCGGCCAACCCTTCGTGGTGAGCGAGTTGGTGAGCGCACCCACGCTGGCCGACGTGGTCGGTACCGACGGACCGCTTCACCCCGCCCACGTCGCCGCCATCGGCCTCAATCTGCTCGACGCCCTGGCCGCCGCGCACGACCTCGGATTGGTGCACCGCGACGTCCGGCCGTCCAACGTGCTGCTCACCGAAACCGGCGTTCGCCTGGCCGACTTCGGCGTGGCGTCCATGGTCGACGACCCCCGGATCACCGGTGCGGCGATGCACGAGCCGTTCTACCTGGCCCCCGAGCAGACCGAGTCGGCCGGCGCCACCGCCCTGTCCGACCTGTGGTCGCTCGGAGCCACGTTGTACTTCGCGGTGGAGGGAGCTCCGCCTTTCGACGAAGGCTCGCCGGCGGCAACCATCGCCGCCATCGTCACCCAGGAGCCCCGGCCTACCGAGCGGGCCGACACCCTCCAACCGGTGCTCGATGCCCTGCTGGTCAAAGAGGCCATGGACCGACCCGACGACGCCGCAACCCGCGCCCTGTTGGCCACCGCCGCCCGCTGGGACAGCCCGGTCGCCGCCCCCCCTGCTCCGCCGCCGCCGCCACCTCCGCCTCCGCCTCCCACACCTCCGCCGCCGCTCCCCACACCGCCGCCGACAGCAGCGCCGTTCGAGTACCAGGCCCCGTTTTTCCCAGAGGCGCCGTTGCCACCCGACGACCAGGTCGCCACCGGGGAACCCGTGGCCCAAGACGCCCCTGTCGAGTCCCCCGAATGGGCCGCCAACGGATCCCCGCCGCCCCAGGAGGCGATCGCCGGGACCCACGACCACTCGGTGGTGGCAGCACACGCCTCGACGGTGGTCGACGACAACATGTTGTCGGTCCTCCAGTCGCCGTCGGCTGCCGACCTGGACATGCCCTCGTCGATCGACCCGGGCACGGGCCACGGCGCGGCCGTGGCCCACGGCCTTGGGACTGACCACGACATGGTCGCCCGTGACGGGGCCCCGGGTGGACTGACCACGCGGCGGGAACCGTGGTTCTTCCAGTTCCCGGTGGAGACCGTGCCCCCGCCACCACTCCCCGAGGCGCCCCCCAGAGCTCCCTTCGGCGAGGTCGAGCAACCTCGGGGCCGGTTTCCACGGGGGATGTGGGCCGCCCTCCTGGCCGCGCTGATCGCGGCCGTCATGATCGCCCTGATCGTCACCGGTGGTCACACGCTGCGTGCCCAGAGACCGACGATCGACACCTCGAAGGGGCCGGGAGCGGTTTCCACGTGGATCCCCTACACCGATGCCACCACCGGCTTCACGATCCGTTACCCACCGCGCTGGTCCGTTCGTCAGACCGGTACCCAGACCTTCTTCGTGGACCCCGGGGGCACCTCCTACCTGGAGATCGACCACCAGCAGCCGCCGGCCCCCTCGCTCACGGCCTCGGCGTTCGACCAGGAGAAGACCTTCTCGGGCAGCCACCCATCGTACAAGCGCATCAGCATCGAGCCCACCACCTACCTGGACCGGCCGGCCAGCCTCTGGCAGTTCACCTACACCGACAACGGGACCAACATCCGGGCCGCCGACATCGGCGTCAACAGTTCCAAGTACGGCTTCGCCCTCTACTTTCAGGCGCGCTCCGACAATTGGACGCAGGCCCAGGGCACCTTCGACAGCTTCAAGTCCGTCTTCGGGATCCCGACCTAGGACAGAATGAGCCCCCGGGTCGTCCGCTGGGCGGTGGTCGCAGTGTGCGCAGCGGGCATCGCCGGGATGGTGGCGGGATCGATCGCCGACGACAACACGGTCACGCTCACGTTCGGCCTGGTCACCGCCGCTGCGGTCGCCTGCCTGATCGTGGCCACGGCCGTGGCCACAGGAGGCCCGGTCCACCCCGACGAAACCGCCGGTCTGCGGGTCGAGGAACTGGTACAGGCGATGGTCGCCGCCGGTGCCGACGAGAAGGAGCTACGAGACCTCGTTCGGGAGGCCGTCGCTCTGGGCCGGAGCCAGCCTGGAGGTCTTCCGCCGGGGAGCACTGCAGAGAAGGCCAGGGCTGGGGTGCACGGCGGACGCACCCCACGCCCCGGCAATCGAACCTTCACATGAACAACGGTGCGCGTCAACTCAACCACGATTGAGTTACCGGGTTCACCGCCCGCCACGGGACCGTCTCCGCGAAGATTCCGTTCAGGTCGAGCGCTGCAACTGCCGATAGAGATCCCATGTCGGTAAAGACTCGCTCCAGCCGGGCGGTCGTCCGCCCGATCGAGGCCGGAAGCTCCGTGGTGTGCGCCACGTGCGGCCAGCCGGTGAAGTTCAGCGCCAAGGTTCGCCTCTGGCAGGTCATCGCCAACATCTACGTGAACGGCCGATGGGACCGGGTGGAGCACTACCACGCGGAGTGTTACGAGGGGGCCGGGCGGCCCTATGGCAGCGCCGCCTGACCACCCCCACCTCCCAATCCTGGCCCCTTGGGCCGGGTTGATGCGGTAAACTCGCCCCGTGGAAACTCAACCCAGTCACCACCCCGAACCCACCCGCGACAACGGCGAGGCCGCCGAAGGCGACCTGTTGAAGGTGTCCGAAGTAGGCCGCCGTACCGGTCTCACCCGAAAGGCGCTGCGCCACTACGAGGCCATGGGCCTGGTTGAGCCGGCGGTGCGCACGGCGTCGGGCTACCGCCTCTACGACGACGAGGCGCTTCGGCGCATCGAGCTCGTCAACCGGGCCAAGGTGCTGGGCCTCAGCCTGGTCGAGGCCAAGGAGTTCCTGCACGTGGCCGAAGGGTGCTGCGGCGAGAACCACCCCGAACTGGCCACTCTCGTGGAGCACAAGCTGGCCGAGACCGACGCCCGTCTGGCCGAGTTGGGAAACCTTCGCCGCACGCTTGCGGAAGTACTCGACCGGCTGGCCCGCACCGAGGGTCAGCACCGGTGCGAGGAGAGCCTGTGCACGTGCAACACCCCCCTCACCATCGGCCGCCGGAACGGGACGACCGAAGCCTGACGGGCCGCTGACCCACCGATCGGCGGGCGCGTCATCGAACGCTATCCGGGACCGGCGAAAGCCTCTTGGACGTAGGCCCAGAGCACGTGGACCACCGACGCCTGGGACTCCTGGACGCGATGAACACTGTCCGAGCGGACGACGATGCAGTGCTCGAGGCTGGTGTCGGTGGCCATGCGGCCGCCGTCGTAGCCCGACAGGCCCACCGTGAGCATCCCCTGCTTGGCCGCCTCGGCGAACGCCATCAGCAGGTTCTCGGAGTTCCCGCTGGTGGAGAAGCCCATGGCGATGTCGGTGCTCCGACCATGAGCGATGAGCTGGCGGGAGAAGACCACGTCGAACCCGATGTCGTTGGCCAGAGCCGTGAGCACTGCCTGGTCGTCGGCCAGGGAACGAGCGGCGAGCGGCGTCCCCGATGGCGGTTGGGTGTAGAGCTGGGCGACACCCTCGGCGTCGGTGGCGCTGCCGCCGTTGCCGAAGGCGTAGAGGCGACCGCCCGCGGCGAAACGCTCGGCCATCGCCGCGGCCACGGTGCGTAACTGGTCCTCGGTGCGCTCCAGCGTCTCGGCCCGCAACGACGAGCTCTGGGCCCACTTGCCCCGGGCCGACTGGGCCAGGTCGGAGAGGAGGGCGTCGGGGTGGGTCTCGTCGCCCTCGATGAACGGGTACAGGAAGTCGGTGGCCTCGGGACTCACGGGCGGGTCACGTCGGCGATGGCCGACCCGGCGTGCACGAGCACGAGATCGCCGGCAGCCGGGGCGTCGATGAGCATGACGTCGATGCGCTCGGAACCGTCGGCCGTGCGCACGACCGCCTCGTCACCGTGGACGCTCACGACCTCGGCCAAGCGTCCCTCGTCGGAGCAGGTGATGCACACCTCCTCGGCGCATTCGGCCTCGGACGCCTTGAGCAGGCCGGGGTGCTCGAAGCACACGTGGGTGAGCTCCCAGAGCAGGTGGTAGACGCGGACGAACTGCTCCGATGCGTCCAGCGTGGCCTCGGTGTCGAGCCACACGACATGGTCGGCCGCACCCGCCGGAGGCCGCGGGCCGTGACCGATCCACAACGTCTCCACGCCCCACGCCTGACCACGGCGCATGGCGTCGGTCACCGGGACGTCGTCGGCCCGGGCCAGGGCCACGACCATGTCTCCCGCTCGTACCGAAGCCCTCAGGGTGGCCACCACGTCGGCGCCGGGGGGAACGGTGAGGGCGGCCAGCGCCCGCTTGCCCACGATCACCGGATGCACGAACTCCACGGCCACGTGGTGGGCGTGGAACGGCCAGGCCGGGGAGACGCACCACATCGTGCCGCCGGCATGAAAGCGGCGGGCCATAGCCAGCGACGCCCGAGCCAGGTCCTCGCTGAGGCCGTCGAGGCCGATGTCGGCGTCCGGTACCGGACTGGTGACGCTCATTGGTCGCCTCCCGTGGCTACTTTCGATTGTCCCACCTCCGGGGCCACAACGCGACCAGCGGGGGTCCCAAAACTTTCCTCCTGACTTCACCGTCCTGTAGAAGTATCCTGTCAGTTAGGTGCACTGAACATCTACCGCTCGACCAGGTGCCGGTACCTGGAATGAGGAACAGGAGCTAGAACGCATGGCGACCGACGGACGCAGGACCCGGGCCAGCACCCGAGGCAAGACCGGTGGTGGCGTGGCCACTCGTGAGAGTGGTCCGTCGTTCACCCCCGGCGGGGTCATGCCCGGCGGCCAGGGCCAGATGGAGAACTGGCGGGAGAACCCCCTCGACCCCATGGCGCCCATCGGCGTGCGCTCGCGGGCGGTGGAGCGTGACAGCTCGATCCTGCGCCTGGGCCCGCTGGAGAAGATCTACCTG
>JBBRXY010000045.1:0-24694 GCA_038238185.1 Acidimicrobiales bacterium | reverse complement strand
GGCCCGTCGGCCAGGCCGGCCCGGTGGTGGAGGACGACGGCGTCGGCCAGGATCGCCATGGACAGCACGAAGTGACCCATCACCAAAGGCGGCCACAGGTGGAACAGCACGGTGATCCCGCCGAGGACGATCTGGCCCATCACCCCCGCCACCAGCCCGGCGGACAGGAGGGTGAGGTCGCGGCGCCGGGGCCGGCGCACGAGCGAGCCGAGCACGGCCAGCATCACCGCCACCGAGACGAGGCCGGTGATGGTGCGGTTCACGAACTCCACCATGGCGTTGTACTCCCACGGCGCCACGACCCGGTCCCGGGAACAGGTGGGCCAATCCGGGCAGCCCAGACCCGATCCGGTGAGGCGCACAGCCGCGCCGGTGACGACGATGAAGGCCAGCGCGATGGCGGCCCCCAAGGTGATCCTCCGGTAGGCGGAGGGTGACAGGCTCGGAAGCCTCAAACCGGGTGCCTCATCACGCCCCCGATGGTACGGCAGGCCTCCGTCGCACGGAAAACCGGGTTGGCATCACGGCCCGGAGGGGGGGTGGCCCCATGTTGACAGGTCGCGATCGAGCAGCGACGAAAGCAGGGCGATGTCGGTGGCGTACACGGCGCGCAACCGTTCGGCCAGGTCGGGTCGAAGCTGCGCCGAGCCGTTCCTGAAGACCCGCGACAGCACGGCCCGGTCGAAACCGACCACGGCGGCGTTGGGCAGGAACCGCAGAGGCTGGCGCATCCGCCGGGCCTTGTACTCGTACCTCGTGGCTCGGTCCCACGACCAGGCCAGGCGGCGGCGGCTTCGCAACACCCCGAGTCGGCGTAGGTCGTAGACCCCGGCATTGGCGCGGTGGTCTGGAGGGGGCGGCCGATGGTTGGGATCGACGTCGAGGTATCGCCAGAGGCGGACGTAGGTGTCGGGGTCGTCGAGCTCGGTGGCCAGCACCACCAGAACCTGGTCCGGGCCGAAGTCATCCAGGTACGGACGCAACTGGTGGCCGTACATCCCGAAGTCGATGATCTCATGGGCGCGCGGATAGGCCGGATCGGCCGCTCCGGACAGAAGCCGCTCCATGCCGGTGTCGAGAGCCTCAAGGGGCAGGAGCCCGAACTGCACGTACCAGAAGTAGGCGGAGACGGCCCGGGCCACCGGGTCGCGCAGCACCATGACGATGCGGGCATCGGGCGAGTGCCGATGGATGCGCTCGGCGCACTCGGGGCGGGCCAGGTACTCGGGCCGATGGATGCCGAGGCGCTGGCCCGCCTGGGCCCGGGCGAACACCGGAGCCAGAGCTGACCGGGGAGTGTTGGCGAAGAAGGGGTCCTCGAAGTAGGGCACCTCGTCGGGGCACAGGTAAATGTCGGGGTGGTCCCCCAGGCACGCACTGAGGTGGCTGGAGCCCGCTCGCTGGGCGCCCACGACGACGATGTCGAGAGCGGGGTCCCCGGCACCGGTCACTGCGTGGGCCCCGTCATGTCGTCCTGCTCACCGGGTAGCCGGCGCTGGCCAGGGCCCTTCCACAGGCCGCCTCGAAGCTGGCCCGGGCGTCGGCCGGGACCAGCTCCGCCCACCCCTGCCGCCCGTCCGGGCGCACCAACGGGCTGCCGTCGGTGCGCTGGCGGGTCAGGAACTCGCTGGCCGCCTCCTTGGCCCGCATGCGCTTCTTGGTGTTGGCCGCCACCACCCGGGCCACCGTCGCGTCGTCGACAGGGTGGCCCACGAACGTGAGGACTCTGGCCAGCTCCGCCGCGGGGTCAGTGCGTAGCTCCTCGTAGCGGATGGTGAGGACCGGTGCCACCGCCGTTCGGGCGAAACGCTCGGCTCCCAGCACGTGTTCGGCCCACGGGCCGTACCCGTCGAGACGGCCGGCCAGGAAGTCGTCGAGGAACACCGTCACGTCACCCGTGTAGCGGCCCAGGCGGCGGTGGTGGTCAAGATAGGAGAGGGCCACGTCGTGCCCGTCGCGAACCAAGTAGACGATGTGCTGGCCGGGCTGGCCTCGATAGGGATGCAGGGGCTCGTGGCTCCGGACGAGGCGTCCCTGGTCGGGCAGGAGAGCTGGTGCGTCGCCCTGGCGGCCGAGGGGTGGGAAGTCCCGGCGGATGGAGTCGAAGTCGGCCTCGGCGCCGGTGACGGCGTGGGCGATGAGGAAGCGCAACCAGGTCGTGCCCGACTTGGGGTACGACACCAACAGGGCGTCGGCGGAGCGCAGGCCGACGTGGCGGTAGCGGACGAGGGGGCGCCGGGCGACCGGACGCAGCACGTTCAGCGGATACGGGAGGTGCTCCATCGACGTCCTATCTTGGCCCGCTCTCCCCACTCCCGTGGGAATGGCGGGTACCCGCGGCTCTACGATGGCGGCATGTCGGGCCCGGCGGCGAGGCGCTGGGCCACCTTGGTGAGGGGGCGGCGGGGGGAGGTGGAACGGCTGGTACCGGGCCGGGGGCCAAGCGGTGCCGGTTACTGGAACCAGCGGGCCGTGCGGTTCTCGGCGCGGCTCAACGAAGGGGAAGGCGACCCCTTCCTGTCTCGCCTGCGCCGGTCCACGGGTCGCCGGACGACGGTGGTCGACGTCGGCGCCGGCCCCGGCCGGTTCGCCCTCGCCCTGGCCCCGCACGTGGCCGGGATCGTCGCCGTCGACCCGAGTGTCGCCATGCTCGACATCCTCGGCGCCGAGACCGGCGGGGGCTCACGAACGTGTCGGCCGTCGAGGGGCGTTGGGACGAGGTCGACGTGGCGCCTGTCGACGTGGCCTTTGCCTCCTACGTCCTGCCCGTGGTCGACGACGCCCCCGCCTTCCTCGCCAAGCTCGACGCCACCGCCCGGCGCCACGTCCTCCTGTACCTGGGCGCGTTCACCAACGACGCCATCGTCGACCCGCTGTGGCGCCATTTCCACGGCCGGCCCCGGCGCCCGGGGCCGACCTGGCTCGACGCCGTCGCCGTCCTCGAGGAGATGGGCATCGAGCCGGCGGTGGAGGTGGTGGAAGTGCGAAGCCGTATCCGCTTCACCGACGTCGACGAAGCGGCCGAGGACTACCTCGACCTGCTCGCCCTCGACGACACTCCTGAGAACCGACATGAGCTGACCGGTCTCCTGTCCATGTGGCTGATTCCCACACGCGGAGGGTTCCGCCTGCCGATCGCCACCCTGCCCGCGGCGGTCATCCGCTGGTCTCCAGCGAACGACGGAGTGGCCCGAGCATCCTCCCGGCGGTCAATTCGATAGTCTCGGGTGGGGGCAGGGCGAAGACCGAAGGCAACTCATTAGTGCACCGATTGGAGCCAATGCTTCCCACGTTTCTCGGAATCGGGGCCCCGAAGGCCGGCACCACCTGGGTCCACCACCTGCTGGAGAGTCACCCCGACGTCGCCGTTCCCGCCCATCGCAAGGAGGTCCACTACTTCGACCTCCATTTCGACGACGGCCCCACGTGGTACGAGCGCTTCTTCCCCGCGCCCGCCCCGACTGCGCCGACCCCGAAGGCGGTGGGTGAGTTCACACCCCACTACCTGTACGACCCGGCGGTGCCGTCCCGGGTCGCCACCGTGCCCACCATCGACCGGTTCCTCGTCATCCTGCGCAACCCCGTCGACCGGGCCTTCTCCCACTACCGTTTCCGGCGCCGTCAGGACAACAGCACCCTGTCGTTCGGGGAGTTCGTGGACCGGGAGCCCACCGCCGTGGAGTGGGGGATGTATGGCCGCCACCTGGGCCCGTGGTTCGCCCGGCTGTCGCCCGAGCGCTTTCTCGTGCTCGTGTACGAGGATGCCGTCGCCGAGCCCGAGCAGACCCAGACCCGTATCGCCGTCCACCTGGGCATCGACCCGCATCGGTTCCCGGCGGACGCCGGGGCCGCTCCGGCCAACGAGGCGTTCGTGCCCCGGCGGCGGCGGGCCTACGCCGGTGCCGTCCGCCAGGCCAGGTGGCTCCGCCACCATGATCTCGACCCGGTGATCTCCCTCGCCCGGCGTACAGGCGTGCTCGGTGTCCTCAAGAAGCCGGCGGCGGCGCAGAACGAGAGGGTGTCCCCAGAACTGCGAGCCCGCCTCTGGACCGGGTTCGAGGCCGACGTCGTCGACCTCGAGGCGCTTACCGGCATCGACCTGGCCCGGTGGCGTCCGGACGCGGCCACCTCGTGAGGCCCCCTGGCGCGCCGGAGACGTCGGGCGCCCCAACCGAGGCGTTGCCGCCCTCGCCACCCGGGTCGCCGGCCTCGCGCCGTCGAATCCTCCTCCTCGTGGCCCTGGCCACTGTGGTGGTGATTGTCGCCGGCGTCGTAGTCGTGCGGGCATCGGACGGTGGCGGGGGCAAGGGCCAAACCCAGGGATCGGCTCCCACCGACACGCCGATCGCCCCCGGCCCGATCGCCCAGGGCCAGGCCGGGCCGGCATACGCCCCCCAAACCGACCGCCGCTTCATCCGGGTGGGGACGAACACCGGCCAGCAGTTCACCGACGACCAGTTCCGCACCCTGGCCGAGAACTTCGGGGTGGTGCTGTTCGCCAAGTTCCACGGTGGGTACGACATCACCAAACAGCACGAGGCCGCCACCCGCCTGATGGCCATGAAACCCGACATGAAGGTCTACCCGTACTTCTCCACCAAGTACTGGTTCGACCAGAACAAGTGGAACGGAGCGACGATCAACCCGGCGTGGTTCCTGCGCGACAACCAGGGCAACATCGTGGGGCGGGACCGAAAGAAGGATCGCAAAAGCAAGACGGGAACGACGCTCGTCGACCTGGCCAACCCCGAGTACCGCAAGTGGGCCCTAGGCGTGATGAAGTCCTGGCTCGACGCCGCCCCCTATGCCGGCATCTCCTTCGACGCCGCCGAGCCCATCGGCGACTACGGCGACAAGGACGTAGCCCGCTACGCCAAGTTGCTCGGGCCCGAGCGGGTGAAGGCCTACAACGACGGCATGCGCCAGCTGCTGGCCGATGCCGACAAGCTCGTCGGTCCGGGCCGCTCGGTGGTGTTCAACGGGATCGCCCCCAGCCAGCCCCGGGGGCCCGAGCGGAACCTCGACCTTCTGCAGGTCACCAACGGTGCCCTCGACGAACGCTTCTGCCTCGATGTCAAAGGCCAGGTCCGGGGCATCGACGCCGACCTGAGCCTCCTTGGCCAGTTCCCCGACAAGCAGCTGTACATGCGCACCAACTACCTCGACTCGTTCTCGGCGGCGGAGCGTGACCGCTACCTGCGACTCTGCCTCGGTTCGTTCCTCATGGGCTGGGAACCGGGCCACTCCGCCTTCCAGTTCGGCGGCGACTACACCGCCGATCAGCTGGCCACTGACCCGCCCGACATGTCGGTGAACCTGGGCACGCCGACCGGTGCATATCGCCGCAAGGGGACCCTGCTCGAGCGTGGTTTCGCCAACGGCGTCGTCTACGTCAACCCCGGCACCTCGCCGCAACAGGTCGTCCTCGATGGGCCTCTCACCGAGGTGAGGGGTGGAAAGGTCGTAGCCACCCGCCCGGCGGGCGAATCCGTCACCGTGGCCCCCGGCGACGCCTCCTACTTCGTGCGCTAGCTCGGGCGCGCGCGGGCAGTAGCCTCGGTCGACGAATGAGTTCCCGACCAGATGACGGCATGACTCCGACGGGGCCGCCGCGAGTCCGCCAGCCGGTCATCGTTCTCGGCGCGCCGCGGTCGGGGACCACACTGCTGGCGTCGATCCTGTCGGCCCATCCCGACGTGACGGTGATCGGGGAGCCCCGGCTGGTGTGGCGCTATGGCAACGACGGCCGCTCGGACCAGCTCCGGGCCGAGCACGCCACGCCCCGGGTCGTCGACCACATCCACCGCACGTTCGCCGCGGCCTTGGCCGGCGGGAAGGGAACCAGGCTGGTGGAGAAGACACCGGCCAACGCCCTGCGGCCCCACTTTGTCGACGCCGTCTTCCCCGACGCCCGCTACATCCACATCACCCGCGACGGTTGGGGAGCGGTTCCGTCCATGCGGGCGTTCTGGGAGCGACGGGCCGGCGGCTTCGACGCCAAGCAGGCCACCAAGCTGAGGCGCCGCCTCCGCGAAGCACGGCTATCCCAGGTGCCCTACTACCTGGGCGAGGTGACGGCCCGGTTGTCGCCCCGTTCGGGCGGGCGGCGCCACACTCCGCTCTACGGGCCCCGCCTGGCCGGGCTCCAGGACATGGCCGACGAGCTGGGCCGCCTGGAGACGTCGGCACTGCAGTGGCGGGCCTGTGTCGAGGCGGCCACGTCGTTCGGGCGCGCACTCCCCGCCGACCGCTACCTCGAGGTGAAGCTCGAGTCCCTCGACCAATGGGTGATGGCCACCATCGTCGAGTTCTGCGGCCTGGCCCCCGAGGAGGCGGTCACCGCCCGCTTCGACGAGCGTTACCGGATCGAGGCGGGGCAACGACAGGCGCCGCTTACCGATGGCGAGCGGGCCCTGGTGGCACCCTGGGTGACCGCGGCCAACGCGTGGCTGGGGTACGACGCCCATCCGGCGGGGACGGGGGGAACGTGACCGGCAGCGAGGATCCCGGCCGCCTTCGGGTCGTTTACCTGGTCGGGGCCCAGAACTGCGGGTCGACGCTCCTCGAGGCCATTCTCGGCAACGCCCCCGGAGCCTTCAGCCTGGGGGAGGTCGGTGGTTTCCATCGCTATCAGACGGCCACGACCTGCGACTGCGGTCAGGCGCCGGCCACCTGCGGCCCGTGCCGATCGGTGGTGGCGGCTCTGTCAGCCAGCGGCGACCTGACGACCTTCCCGGGCGTCAGTCGCCTGCCCCTCAAGGAACGTCGGGCCCACTGGACGGTGGTCGCCACCCGGGGCCGGGCCACCTACGCCCGGGTCGCCGACGTGATGCTGTTGGGAGTCGCCGAGGCCACGGGCAGTCACACCCTGGTCGACTCCTCCAAGAACGTGGGTCGGGCGGCCGCCCTGGTCCACGACAGCGCCCACGACGTGCGGGTGGTGCACCTCGTCCGGGACGGGCGCGCCTATCAACGTTCCCGACGCCGACGGGCCGAGGCCGACGGCCGCCGGTACCGTCCGAACGTGGCCCTGGCCAGCTGGACGGCCAAGAACGTTCTCATCTGGGCCCTGCTGCGTCCCCGGATCGCACCCGACCGCTATCTTCTGTGCCGTTACGAGGACCTGGTGGCCCATCCCGAGGCCACCCTTGGCCGCATCGGCGCGTTCACCGGGCTTGACGCCGGCGGCCTGGCCGGTGCAGCCACGGGCGAGGGGTTGGACCGCACGCACCTGTTCGAGCCACCCCGGCGCCTCGACTACCGCCGGGTGCGCCTCGATGCCGGGCGGCTCGGATCCGAGCGGCTCTCGGCGGATGCCAATGCCCGATGGTGGACGAGGGGCGGGTTCGTCTCGTCCCTGTGGGGCTACGACCGCTGCCAGAGCCACCTCGACGGCATCGAGCCCGCCGATGGTGAGCCGACCAACCACGTGGTCGCCGGTTGATGCGCGTAGCCCTCGTGCACAACTTTCATGGCGACGACGTCCCCAGCGGTGAGAACGAGGTCGTCGAGGCCGAAGCGGCCGCTCTCCGCCGGGCCGGCCTGGAGGTGGCGGTGGCCGCGGTGCGCAACGACGACATGGCCCGCCGTCCTCTCAACGGCGTGCAGGCGGCCGCCACGGTCTCCACCGGCATCGGGATCTCACCGCTCGGGCTGCTCGACGGCTTCACCCCCGACGTGATCCACGTCCACAGCCTGTTCCCGTATTTTGGGCGACGGTGGCTCCGGCGAACCGACGTGCCCCTGGTGACCACCGTCCACAGCTACCGGTCGCTGTGCGCCAACGGGTACCTCTACCGCGACGGCCGGGTCTGCACCCTCTGCGCCGACGGCCGGCCCTGGTCGGGTGTCCGGTACGGCTGCTACCGTTCGCGCCTGGCCACCGTGCCCCTGGCCTGGGCGAACCGTCGGGGCCCGTCGAAGGATGCACTCCTGGAGACTGCCTGCAAGGTGCTGGTGCTGTCCGAGCGGGCCCGCGAGTTCATGGCCGGGGCCGGGGTGCCGGCGGCCAAGCTGATGGTCGACCGCCACTTCGTCCCCGATGCCGACCGTCCCGCCACCGAACCGGGGCGAAACAACGCCGGGCGTGACGACGCCTGGCTGTTCGTCGGCCGCCTGACTCCGGAGAAGGGGATCGATCGGCTGGTGGCCGAGTGGCCTGACGACGTGGCCCTCCGCGTTCTCGGTGACGGCCCGTTGCGGGGCGTGGTCGAGAACGCGGCGGCGACGAAGCGCATCGAGTTGCTCGCCTGCCGGCCCCGGTCGGGCGTCCTGGCCGAGATGGAGCGGTCGTTCGGGCTGGTGTTCCCGAGCCGGTGGTACGAGACGTTCGGGCTGGTCTACATCGAGGCCCTGGCCGCCGGGCTTCCCACTCTGGCCTTCCGACCCACTGTTGTGGCCGACGCCGTGGAGCGTGACGGCACCGGCGTGGTGGCCTCGTGGGGCGGCGTGGCCGACGCCGTGGCCACGGGCCGCGCGCGGTTCGACGGTCTGCGCCGGCGCTGCCGGGCGACGTTCGCCGACAGCTACGGCGAGGCCGCCTTCGTGACCCGCCGGATGCAGCTGTACCGGGAGTTGGTCGGATGACCCTTCCCACGTCCACCCGGTGGAGGATTCCGGCCTGGGACCCGATGGAACGGGCTATCGCCGTCACCTTCATCGCCTTCGTCAGCGTGCTGCCCCTCGAGTGGGTGTCACTCATCCCCGCGGCGGGCGGACTGGTCAAGCCCTTCCACGTCTTCGGGATCGCCTTCATGGCCGTGTGCCTGGCCCGCTGGCGACTGTCGCAGTTCGTCCTTCCGGTGCTCCGCCGCTACCCCGGGGTGTACGTCGCCTACTTCTGCTTCCTGGCCTGGGTGTTGGCCGCGGGGCTCTCCCACTCCGATCCGTACACCGACGGCAAGGATCTGGTCCGGGCCGTGCTCTACGTCACCACCTCGGTGTTCGTGGCCGCCTATTGCCTACACGTGGTCGGTCGTCGCTCCCAGCGCCTCCTGGTCTGGGTGGGGGCGAGCACGACCGTCATTTTGGTCGGCGGCCTCGGCCTGGCCCTCGCCGCCCAGCATGTCAACCCCATCAGCCTGTTCGCCGAGGCCATCGCCCAGGCCAACCCCGACCTGATCGCCCACCGCCTGTTCCGGGTGGCCTTCAGCTCGCAGCCCGACTTTGCCGACGCCAGTGCCAACCTGCGCCACAAGGTGTTCTCGGCCGAACTGCTGGCCGTGTTCCTCTCCCTGGCCCTCATGCCGGGGGTGCGGGCAGGCCGCCGGCTTATCGTGGCCCTGGCGGCCGTCGGCGGGTTCGGTGTGGTCATGCTCTCCCTCAGCCGGTCGCTCGCCCTGTGCCTCGTGGCCGTGCTGACCCTGGCCGTGGTGAGGGCGCTGGTCACGGGCCGGGCCCGGCCCCGCCAGGCCGCGGTGATCGGGGGCGCCGTCATGCTGACCGTGCTCCTGGCCCTGTCTCCGCTGGGCACGCTCGTCGTGGCCCGGTTCAGCCAGACGGATTCGCTACAGACCCGCGAGACCGCGGCCAGCACCGGTTTCGTGAGCGAGTTCCAGGGTGCGGCCCTCTTCGGCACCCAGCGGGCCAGCGTCGCCCGGTCGCCCCACAACATGTTCCTCCTGTCGTGGCTGTCGGGCGGTGCGGTGGGCTCGCTGTGCATCCTCGTGTTCCTCGTGTCGTACATCCACGTGTGGTGCCGGGAGGCCCGTCGCTACTTCACCGCCGCCGCCGGATGGGTGTTGCCGGTGAGCCAGCAGTGGCTGCTCGGCATCGGTGTGCTCCCGCTGTTCCGCGCCGTGTCGGCCGGCGATGGCCTGCACATGGTGGAGTGGACGGCCGTCGGGGCCTTCCTCGGCCTCACCCTCGCCAACCGCCGCGCCTCTCTCGACGTCCCCGCTCCCGAGGACGAGCCACCTCCGCGTTCTGGGCAGGTTCAAGGTGGTCCTGGCAACCCCAGCGCAGCCCAGAACGGTTCGCCGGTGCCCACAACGACTGCTTCAGCACGCTTCTAGCCCTTTCGGCGTTTCGCCCGCCTCAGGGCCACCAGCTTGCCCTGGGCGACCTGTAGGCCGGTGACGATCCGTTCGCCCGGCCGGTGGGGGCGGGGCGGCGAGGACAGCTCGTAGCCTAGCTCGGCCAGGGTGTCGCCGGCCACGGTCTCGAACCGGGCCACGTCGCCGGCCGCCATGTCTTTTCGCCAATCCCGCAGGCCTTTGGTGACCGGGAGGCGTAGCCGCTCGTGATGAGCCTGGCCGTCGAGCCCGGCGAACACCCGGTCCGGTTGCTCGTAGTAGCGGAGCATGGCCGCGTCGAAGGGCAGCTCGAGGAATCCGCACAGGTCGGCCACCACCGCCTCTGGCGACGCCGTGAGGTCCTCGTAGCGCACCAGGCGGTAGCGGGAGGGCCCCAGTTGGCGACCGACGGCCTCGGCCCGACGGACGCGCCGGGCCCACCGGTGGGCGGCCTGGGTGAGGTTGGCAGCACCAAAGTCGACTTCGCCGACGGCCAGGGCCACGTCGCGACCGTCGCGTACCAGGTGGACGAACCGCGACTCGGGGAGGAGCTCGGACAGGGGAGCGATGCTCTGGACGTATCGCGGCGTCTTGTCGCCGTAACGGCCTTTGCCCTGGTGCTCCGCGTACATGGCGTACACGCTGCGGATGGCCTCGCTGAGCTCGCCGGTATCGGCTTCGACGACCCGCCGCCGGATGGCGTCGGGGTCCAACCCCCAGCTGTCGAGGCGGGACGGCACCTTGGGGTTGTCGAGCAGGTCGGTGAGGAAGCGTCGCGTGTCGAAGTCGCGGCTCCGTGCCCGAACGGAGTGGCCGTCGTAGCGCGACTGGTGCGCGGCCATCCAACCCACGAACCGGGACTCGTTGACCACGGCCATCTCGGAGTGGGCATCGAAGATGGAGCGCAGCAGCGTGGTCCCGGAGCGGCCGACACCAACGAAGAACGGGAGTGGTGAGCGGGGCGGGCTCAGGGCTGTCATCCGAACCGGCTCAGGGCTGTCATCGGAAACCGGCTCAGGGCTGTCATCGGAACCGGCTCAGGGCTGTCATCGGAAACCGGCTCAGGGCTGTGGGCCGGTGAGGGGCCCGACCGGGCGATCCTCTGCTCGCGGGTCGGTGGCCTCGTCGGGGCCGTCGAGTGACAGTTGGGCGAGCGACACCAGCTGGGCAAAGTCGCCCTCGCGCCGGCAGAGCTCGTCGAAGGTGCCCACGTCGGCCAGGCGACCCGAGCGCAGGAAATAGATGCGGTCGCAGTGCTTCAGGGTGCTGAGCCGGTGGGAGACCGAGATGATCGTCAGCGACCCTCGTAGCGACGCGATGGCGCCCATGATGCGCGACTCGGTGTCGGAGTCGAGCGCCGAGGTCGCCTCGTCGAGCACCAGCACGCTGGGCCGGTGGTAGAGGGCGCGGGCCAGCCCGATGCGCTGGCGCTGGCCCCCGGAGAGGCGGACGCCGCTCTCGCCCACCAGGGTGTCGAGGCCCTCGGGCAGGGTGGCCACGAAGCCTTCGAGCTGGGCGGCGTGCAGGGCGTGCTCCAGTTGGCCAGGGTCGATCTCGAGCGGCTCCACGCCGAAGGCGACGTTCGCCCTGATGGTGTCGTCGATGAGCACGATCTCCTGGGGGACGTACCCCATCGAGAGTTGCCAGTCGGTGCGACACGTGGGCAGGGGTTGGTCGGCGACCAGCACCTCTCCCGCGGTCGGATCGAGGAGGCCGAGCATGATGTCGATCATCGTGGTCTTGCCCGCTCCCGACGTGCCGACGATGCCCACGTCGTCGCCGGCCTCGATGCGAAGAGACACGTCGTGCAGCACGTCGACTTCGGTGTCCTCGTACCGGAAACACACGTCGGCCAGCTCGAGACGGCCGGGCTCCAGGCGCCCGGTGGCCCGGTCGGCTCGCAGTTGGCCCAGGCTTTCGAGCATGTCCAGGTCGGAGATCACCTGGTCGATGGCCGGCTCCGCCGTGCGGGCCAGAGTGAAGGTGGCCATGACCCGGTTGAGAGGGGCCACCAACCGGAACGTGGCGGCGAGGAACAGGCCGACGGTGGCGGCGGCCACCACCGTTGATTGAGTCGAGAAGGCGAAGGCGGCCACGAAGGCGGCGCCGAACACGAACGCCATGTCGAGGAAGTGGCGGGGCATGAGCTGGAAGAACACCAGGAGCCGCTGGGCTTCCACCAGCTCGAGCTTGGTCTCGTAGAACTGCTTCACGAAGTAGTCCTCGCGGTGGAGGATGGCGAGCTCCTTGGTGGCCCGGACCGCCTCCTGCACCTGTCGGTAGCGGGCGGCAACCTCCTGGTGGGCCTTCTTGGCCGCCACCTTCTGGCGCCCGGAGATGAACCGCTGGTACACCAGGCCGACCAGGCTGAAGTAGATCACCCCGACGATGGCGACACCGGCGTCATTGATGACGATCACGATGGCGATGGCCACCAGTGAGAAGCAGTCGGCCGACGCGGCGATCACGAAGGGCAGAGCCCTCCGGAACACCAGCACCATCGACTCGTTCAGGGTGCGCTGGATCTCGGCCGAATGGTGCTTGACGTGGAAGGCGTGGGGTGCCAGCAGGTAACGGGAGAACAACTTCTGGGCGATGCGGGCCTCCTGCTGGAGGGAGTTGGTGATGCCCCACCGCAGCAACCCGATGGCGGCCAGGCCCTTCACGGTGAACGTCACCAGCACCAGCCCGGCCAGGATGGCCGCGGCCTGTCCCGTAGACGTGAGCGTGACGAAAGGCAGCCAGTGGAGGCCGGTGGGCGGGCCCTCGGTGTCGCCTTTGACCAGGAGCTGGGTGAGGGGGACGACGAGGGAGACGCCGATCGCTTCCAGGATGGCGATCACGACCGATCCCAACCCGTAGACCGCGAAGCGCATCCGGGCCCTGCGATCGATGATCGAGAACGTGCGCCTGAGGAAGGTGATCATGAGATGGCGTTGAGCGTCGGGCTGGGTGCACTCCGACCACTGGTGTCCGCCCGGTAGCCTACTGGAGCACCGCCATGGCCACCCTCGACCTCATGATCGCCGGTGCCCAGAAGTCGGGGACGAGCAGCCTGCTGGCGTGGCTCGGGACGCACCCCCGGATCCTGGCCCAGCGCCGGCCGGAGATGACCTGGTTCACCGATGCCGGTGCATCGGTCGGCCCCTTTCCCGACGAGTTCTACTTCGACGGCGCGGCGACGGGCTCGCAGCTGCGCCTGGGGAAGTTGGCGGGGCTCATGTACAGCGACGAGGGTCTCGACCTCTTCGCCGCCCACAGTCCGGAGGCGACCACCATCGCCGTGCTGCGCAACCCGGTGGAGCGGGCCTACGCCTCGTTCTGGTTCGCCCGTCGGCGCGGCCGGGAGCCTGTGGCCGACTTCGAGGCGGCGGTCGAGGCCGGGCTGGCCAGGGTGGAGGGAGACGACGGCTGGACCGACGCCGGATCCCGGTACCTCGACTGGGGCTGTTACGCACCACACGTCGAGCGCCTCTACCGACGCCGGGGGCAGGGTTCGGTGCACGTGGTCATCCTCGAGGAGCTGATCTCCGACGGCCGCCAGGCCATCGCCCCCGTCTTCGACCGGTGCGGACTCGACGTCGACGCCCTCCGAGGCGGGCTCCCTCGTGAGAACAGCAGTGGTGCCGTGCGCTCCGAGGCGCTGACACGGGCCCGTCGGAACGGCTCGCTCGCCGGAACCGCTCGACGGCTGCTGCCTCGGGCGACGCGGGGGGTCCTCCTCAGCGGCTACCGGCGGGTGAACGAACGGTCCGGCATGCCCCCGCCTATGAAGCCGGCCACGAGGGAGCGCCTGGAGGCTGCCTTCGCCGGACCCAACCGTCGCCTCGAGGCTCTGCTCGGGCGCTCCGTCGAGGTGTGGGCCCCCCGGACCTGACCGTCGCGGCCCGCTGTCGGTTGCAGGTGCGATCAAGTGCGGGCGGCGGCGGTGAGGATCTCTTCGAACCGACCGGCGATGGAGTCGATGTCGAAGGTCGCCTCGGCATATTGCCGGTCCAGCCGGCCGTGACGGTCGCGCAGCTCGGGGTCGCTCAGGAGCTTGTCGGCGGCGGCCACCAAGCTCTCCTCGTCGTTGGCCGGGACCACGATGCCGGCGCCGGCCCGTTCGATGGTGCGGGCACCGAGGTTGGCGCCTGGCATGGCCGCCAGGATCGGGCGGCCGGCACAGAGGTTGCTGAGCACCTTGGACGGGACCGAGAACACACCGGCGTCGTCCTGGAGCACGACCAGGAGCACATCGGCGGACGCGAGGACCTCGGACAGGCGTTCGTAGGGCTGGTAGGGGAGCAGCACAAGATTGTCGAGACGGCGGGTGACGCGCTCCTGTTGCAGCCAGTCGATACCCCGTCCCTGGGAGACGATGACCAGCCGCACGTCGGGCTCGCTCCGGAACCGCTCGGCCAGGGCGACCAACAGCCCCGGGTGGTGCTTGAGCCCAAGGGTGCCCGAGTAGAGCAGGACCCGCCGGTCGTGGAGCCCATGGGCGCGCGACCAGTCGTTGTCCTTGGGGCGGGTGTCGATCTCGGCGAGAGGGGCCCAGTTCTCGATGACGTGGCACTTTGCACTGTCGATGCCCCACCTGCGCAGCGGGCGCTTGAAGTCGTCGGTGATGGCGACCACGGCCGCGGCCTCCCGGAGGAGCCGCCGTTCCAGCGCCCGGAAACCGGCACCGAGCGGGCGGCCCGCGCCCCCGAGCTTCTCCTTGGCGTGGGTGGACATGGCCAGGCTGTAGAGGTCCTGGAGCCAGAACACCCACGGCGTCGACGTCAGCCGGCACCAACCTGCGGCCACCGATTTGGCGAAGAGGGGATCGTTGCTCGACAGGATCACGTCGGGGCGGTACGCCGCCGCCCGGCGCGAGAAGGCGATCCCGTACGCCACCTCCTGGCGGAGCCGCCGGACCGAGGAGTAGCGGTCGAATGCCCGGCCCAGGTCGATGGCCTCGATGCGCAGGCCACCCGGGTCGTCGGGGCGAAGCGCCACCGCCCCTTTGCCGGTCTGGTAGGAGGCGCAGTGAATGTGGAGCACCTCGTGTCGGGCCGCCAGGGCCCGGCTCAGCTGCATCTGGAACGGGTGCCCCGAGTAGTCGTGGACCAGGATGCGCATGGGTGTCTTTTCGGCCAACGGTCGTGTCGGCCTGCCAGCCCTCCCTACTTGTTGGCGGTGACCCGAGGTTCGGCCCCCGACGGCACTGTGCCGTCGGGGGCCGGCTTTACCTCTCCGAACGACTCCTGCGAACCCCGGCTTCGTCGAAGCCCGGAGGCGAGGTCACGGGCGGTCTTGCGCCCGGTGCCGTTGAGGATGGTGCCCACGAACGGGGTGTCGATGTGTGCCAACAGGGCGGCCGCCTGGGCCAGGTCGGTGCCGGTGGTGTGGTTCAGGTAGGCGACGAGCAGCACGCCGTCGACCCGGTCGGCCACCACCATGGCGTCGGGTACCGGCAGGGCAGGACCGTCGATGATCACCAGATGGCCCTCGAAGCGCAGCCGGGTGATCAGGTCGCGCGTACTCTGACCGGCGAGCAGCTCGGCCGGGTTGGGTGGTATCGGGCCCGAAGGGAGGACCCGCAGGCTCGGCTCACCGTCGACTTCGGTGAGAGCGTCGGCGAGGGCGAGCTCGCCCCTGAGGACCGATGTCAGGCCGCGATAGTTCTCGAGGTCGAAGAAGCGATGCAGGCGGGGCCGTCGCAGGTTGGCGTCGATCACCACGACCTGCCTGCCCCCTTGGGCGAAGGCGAGAGCGAGGTTGGCGGCCGTCGTGGTCTTCCCGTCGCCGGGACCGGGGCTGGTGATCTGGATGACCTGGAGCTTGGCCGTGGCCCCCTTGAGGTCGAGCACGGTGGCCAGACGGGCGTACGACTCGCCGGCCGGCGATTGCGGCTCCCCCTCGGTGACCAGCAATGGCGGGTCGGAGCGGTGCCATCCCCGCACGGCTGGCACGAGGCCGAGCACCGGTCGGTCGGTGCCGTCGTGCAGGTCGGCGGCGGACTTGATGCGGTCGTCGAGGTGATCGCGGACGAAGGCGGCGGCGATACCGGCGATCACGCCGAGGGCCAGGGCCAGGGCCATGTCCCGCACCTTTTGGGGGCTGGAAGGTCCGGACGGAACCGACGCTTTGGACACGATCTCGAGGCCACCGGGATTGGTCGACGCGGCGTCGAGCGCAAGGCGGTCGAGGCGCTGCTGGAGGTCGCTCCGACGGGTGTCGAGGGTCTGGCGCTGCTGGGCGACCTGATCGCGCTGGGCGGCGAGCGGCGCCCGTGCCGTGGCGACGGTGGTGGCCTCGATGCGGCCGTTGAGGTCGCTGAGCGTCTGGTCGAGGGGGGCGATCTGATCCTGGAGGGTCTTGATCTGGGCGGACAGTCCGTCGGTGGTGGTCTTGAGATCGGCCGCCACCTGGTCGCGGTGCTTGGCGACGTAGGTCTCGGTGTAGCCCTGGGCGATCCGTTCGGCCTCCTTGGCGTTCCCCGCCGACGCGGTGATCCCCACCACGTTGCTGTTGCCCAGCGGGGCCGCCGACACGCTCAGATCGGTGACGTGCAGGGCCTTCTTGGCGTCGTCGGACACCGATGTCGAAAGGATGATCGCCACCTGGCTGGCAATCTCGGGAGTTGCGCTCGAGCCCGTTCCGGAACCGGACGAGGCCTTGGCCGCCCCCGTGTCGGAAGCGGAGGACGAGGGCCGGAGGAGCACCTGAGCGGTCGAGTCGTACACCGGGGTCGACAGCTTGACGAAGGCGAACCCGGCCAACAGGGCGACGAGGATGGTGACGACGATGACGAGCTTCCGCCTACGGAGCACGTCGACGTAGTGACTCAGTTCGAGGTCGTCCCCGCCGGTAGACCCTTGCATGTCGGCAATGATAACGGTTTCTCCCAGCGAGGCAGATCAGGAGGCGGCGCGGAATCTACGCCGTCATCTGCCGGTAGACCCACCCGTAGGTGTCCGCCAAGCCCTCCTTGAGGGTGGTGAGCGGCTCCCAGTCCAGTTCGGCGCGGATGAGGGTGTTGTCACTGCAGCGGCCCCGAACGCCCTGCGGGGCGTCGAGGACGTAGTGGCGCTCCAGGCGCACCCCGGCGATCTCCTCGCACGTCGTGACCAGTTCGTTGATCGTCACCAGCTCCGAGGAGCCGATGTTGAGCGGCTTCGCACAGCCCGACGCCGTGAGGCGCAACGTGCCCTCGAGGCAGTCGTCGATGTAGGTGAAGCTGCGGGTCTGCTCGCCGTCGCCCCAGATCTCGATCTGTTTGGAGCCCGACAGCTGGGCGGCCACGACCTTGCGGCAGATGGCCGCCGGCGCCTTCTCCCGCCCCCCGTCGTAGGTGCCGTAGGGGCCGTAGACGTTGTGGTAGCGGCCCACCCGGGCGATCATGCCGAAATCCTCGCCGAAGTGGCGGGCCATGCGCTCACTGAACAGCTTCTCCCAGCCGTAGCCGTCTTCGGGCATGGCCGGGTAGGCGTCGGCCTCGGCCAGCCCGTACACGTCGGGGACCGACTGCTTGTCGGCTGCGTACACGCACGCCGAGGAGGCGTAGAACAACCGCTCGACGCCCTGGTCGCGACAGGCCACCATCATGTTGGTGCTGATGAGCACCGACAGCATGCATAGGGCCTTGTTGGCCTCGATGAACCCGATCCCACCCATGTCGGCGGCCAGATGGAACACGGTGTCGGCTCCCGCCGCCGCCACCTGGCAGTCGTCGTGGCGGGACAGGTCGAGGACCAGGTTCTCCACGTCGTCGAACCGCTGCTGCCACTGATCGAGCGGCGCCCGATCGACGGCGCGTAGGCGGGTGCAGCCCTCGCGGCGCAACCGTGCCACCAGATGCCCACCGATGAAGCCGCCGCCGCCGGCGACCACGTGCAGCTTCGACGGATCGAGCGCTGCGTTCGTTGCTGATGTCATTGTCACACCTCCTCCTGGGCGTTGACCCCGTCTCGCCGCTGGGCCCGCCACGACCAAATTGGGCCACATCATTGCAGAGCGGCAGCCGGTTGGGAAGCCACGACCAGCATCCGAGGATGCGAAGAGTCCCTGCGATTGTCAGTGCTGCGCCTCGCTCAGCCGCAGGCCGTCGGGGTGTTGAGGCACGTGTCCACCAGGTGGGACAGCGGATCGGGGAGCCAGGCGTTCCAGAAGTCGGCGTGCCCCGAGAACTGGCCGCCCGACGACAGCGTCACTGCCGGACCGCCTGCGATCGGGTACTCCACCTGCAGACCCAGTTGGGGGACGGCCGTGGGGTGGGTGTCCGGGCAGTGGCGGAACCCGTCGTCTCCCCGCTTGCTCTGAGCCATGTGGTCGCGATGGTCGGGGGAGTCGAGGTTCACCCCGTCCCAGCAGTCGGCGAAGTTGAGACGAAGGAGTAGATGGGAGGTCGTGTCGCAGGTTGGGACTTCACCGGCCACGGGTCGAACCGTCGTCTTGGGCAGACATCTCCAGTCGGTGACCGTCGCCGGCTGGGCGGTGGTGGCGGTGCCGTCACCGGTGATCATCCGTAGGCCGACGGGGAAGGTGACGATGGACCCGGGCTTGCGCCCGTTGAGGTTGTAGTAGGCCGCCAGCTTGAGGGGAGCGACCTGCGTGCCGTCGTTGTACAGCGACGGGATCCAGTACGCCGAGTGGTCGCCGAGGGGCTTGCAGGAGGTCGAGCCCGCCTGGAGGGCCTCGGTGGTCGTGGTCGCGTCGGTGGTCAAGTTGCCGAAGAAGTCGTGGAGATGGGACGCCCCAGGCTCGCCAGGATGCACGATCGGGTCGTCGGGCAAGGACCGGGTATACCCGCACCGGGCCTTGAACCGCCCGACCATGCTCGTCGACTGGGCGCCGGGAGCGGTACCGACCAGGACCAGAGCGGCGAGGACGACGCCAGTGGCGAGGCTCCTACGGCTGGGTCGGTGCACCATCATGTTCGTCATCACGATGAACCTCCGGTACTTGTGAGCTCACGCTGGGCCGGAACGGTTCAGAGACAGGAAAGACCCTTGATTGCGACTCTAGGCGCCGGAGCCGCTTTGGACCGGTAAGCGTCCTGACGGCGGCGGGTCCTACCCGAGCAATAATCGAACCCAAACCGAAAGCGAGGCCCTGTGAGCACCGAACCGAGCAAGGACGCCGCCGAGGAGCTCGACGAGCTCCACGAGGAAAAGGATGCCCAGGTGCTCGAGCGTGAGCCCATGGAGACCGAGCTCATGGACGAGGATCGTTCCGACACCGGCAAGGACATCGAGGGCATCGAAAACACGTAGCGGGCACTAACACGCCTTCTCGTCGATGAACCAGCGGTCGCCCAACTTCAGGTAGTGAGAGGTCTTTGCAGTGGTGGCCAGACCGAGGCCGGGCAACAGGAACTGGTAGTCGACCGAAGCCCTGAAGCCGTCGATCTGGAGCCCGGACATCTTGGCGTTGAGCTCCGATCCCCGAGCCCGCACGAGTAGCCCGGCGAAGTTCTGTTCCGATGCTTCCGCGAAGCTCTCCAACGTGCAGCGGGCCCGCTCGGTGGGGATGTACATGGCCAACAGTGTGGTCCAGTCGCCCTTGACGATCGATCCGGCCTGGGAATCGAGCACCGCCTGAATCTCCTCCTGGGCTCCCGGGCCGGCACTGTGGAACGAAGGCTGGCCGATGCTGTACGTGGGGTTGCCGCGGGCACAACCGCCGGCCGCCAGCGCGGCCAGCACCGTAGCGACGACCCAGATCCTCCTCACTCCGACACCGGTGTGGCCGCGGCCGCGGGCCGGGCGTACTGGGTGGCATAGAGCTCCGTGTAGGTGCCGCCGGCGGCCAGGAGGGAATCGTGGGTTCCGTGTTCGACGATCCTGCCTCCATCGAGCACGAGGATTTGGTCGGCCGCCTGCACGGTGGACAGGCGGTGGGCGATCACCAGCGAGGTTCGCCCGGTGAGAGCCTCGCCCAGGGCCTGTTGCACGAGCAGCTCGGTCTCGGAGTCGAGGTGGGCGGTGGCCTCGTCGAGGATGACGATTGCCGGGCTCTTCAGCAGGACCCGGGCCAGGGCCAGGCGCTGCTTTTCACCCCCTGACAGGCGATAGCCACGTTCGCCGACGACGGTGTCGTAGCCGTCGGGGAGGCTGGCGATGAGGTCGTGGATGCGCGCGGCGCGGCAGGCGCCGATCAGCTCGGCATCGCTGGACTCAGGCCGGGCGTACCTCAGGTTGACGGCGATCGTGTCGTGAAAGAGGTGGGGATCCTGCGTGACCATGCCGATGGCGCCGTGCAGGCTCTCGGCCGTGAGGTCGCGTACATCGTGACCATCGACCCGCACGGTTCCGGAGGTGACGTCGTAAAGGCGGGGGACGAGGTGGGAAAGGGTGGTCTTGCCCGCCCCGGTGTGGCCCACGAGGGCCACCATCTGCCCCGGCTCGGCCGTGAAGGACACGCCGTTGAGTATGAACCCCGACGGGTCGGTGGACAGGGGGGCGGAGGCGTCGGCTTCGAGGGAGGCGATCGACACCATTGACGCGGCCGGGTAGCGGAACCACACGTCATCGACCTCGACCCGGCCCAACGGGGCGACCAGGTCGTAGGCGCCAGGGGCGTCGTCGACGATGCTGACGGCGTCGAGCACCTCGAACACCCGCTCGAACGACACCAGGGCGGTCATGATCTCGACCTGGGCGTTGGTGAGCAGGGTCAGGGGTGAGTACAGGCGGGCGACGTAGACGGCGAGGGCGGTGAGGGTCCCGATCGTGATCGTGTGTTCGATCACCAGGCGGGTCCCGTACCAGTAGATGGCCACCGTTCCGACGGCACCGAGCAGGCCCAGAGCGGCGAAGAAGATGCGCCCGTAGAACGCTGTCTTCACCCCGATGTCGCGGACCTTGCCCGCCTTGTCGGCGAAATCGGCCGCCTCGCGCCGAGGATGGCCGAACAACTTCACCAGCAGGGCTCCGGACACGTTGAACCGCTCGGTCATGCTGGCGTTCATCTCCGCCGACAGCTCGAACGACCGCTTGGTCAGGCGCTGCATGCGGCGACCCACCCGCTTGGCCGGGATGATGAACGCCGGCACCACGACCAGGGCCAGGAGGGTGAGGCGCCACTCGAGGGCGATCATCACCGACAGGGTCACGATGACGACGACGGCGTTCTGAACCACGCTGCCGAGGGTGCCGGTGAAGGCCTGTTGGGCCCCGAGGACGTCGTTGTTCATGCGGCTGATGAGCGCCCCCGTCTGGGTGCGGGTGAAAAAGGCGAGGGGCATGCGCTGCACGTGGTCGTAGAGCGTGGTGCGCAGGTCGAAGATGAGGCCCTCGCCGATGCGGGCCGACCACCAGCGTTGGGTCACGACCAGGCCGGCGTCGAGCAGGGCCAGCCCCAGAGCCAGCAGGACGAGCCAGTTCAGGCCGGCGAGACCTCCGTGCAGGGCGTGATCGTCGATCATGACCCGGAACACGAGGGGCGGGAGGATGCCCACGATCGAGTCGACGACAATTGTGGCCAGCAGGCCGATGATCATGGCCCGGTACGGGCGGGCGAAGGACCAGACCCGGCGCATGATCGACCGGTCGACGGTCGCGCCGGTCAGCATGTCTGGGTCACGCCAGAGCGCCCCGTGCCAGCCGTGCCCGAATCCCGATCTCACCTCCTACGAGGGTACCGTTCACCTGTGGCCTCGATCGGGCCGCCCAGGACCCGACCTCCCCGACCTCCCGATGCCCCCGGCCGCCTTTCTCGCCTCGATCCCCAGCCCGTCGCGCGGCATCGTGCACCTCGGGCCCCTCCCACTGCGCGCCTACGCCCTGTGCATCCTCGGCGGCGTGTTCGCTGCCGTTGCCTTGGCCGGGAAGCGATGGGTGGTCCGCGGGGGCGACGAGCGCACGATTGCCGACCTCGCCGTGTGGGCTGTCCCCGCCGGGCTGATCGGGGCTCGGCTCTATCACGTGATCACCGACTACCAGCTGTACCGCGACGATCCCGTCGGTGCGCTCAAGGTCTGGGAAGGGGGGCTGGGAATCTGGGGCGGGGTGGCTGTCGGGGCCGGGGTCGGGCTCTGGGTGGCCCACCGCCGCCACCTCGATCTCGCCGTCCTCCTCGATGTCGTGGCGCCGGCCATCCCTCTGGCCCAGGCCATCGGGCGCTGGGGCAACTGGTTCAACCAGGAGCTCTTCGGGCGGCCGACGTCGCTGCCGTGGGGCCTGCGCATCGATGTCGCCAACCGTCCCGATGGCTACGCCCAGTTCTCGACCTTCCACCCCACGTTTCTCTACGAATCGCTGTGGTGCCTGGTGGTGGTGGCGATCGTGCTGGCCGTCGAGCGCCGCCATGTCCTGCGCCCCGGGCGTCTGTTCGCCGTATACGTGGCCGCCTACACGTTCGGCCGCTTCTGGTTCGAGTTGCTTCGAATCGACTCCGCCCACCGGATCGGCGGCCTGCGGATCAACGACTGGGTCAGCGTGGTGGTCTTCGTGGCCGCCATGGCCGTGGTCGTCACCGGCGGGCGACGCCCGTCGCCGTCGCTAGGCGTCCCTTCGATCGACGAGCACGGCGCCCACCACCAGGGCCACGGCGGCGTAGGCGCAGAGCACGGCGAACCGGGGCCAAGGCGACGGGGCGGTGGAGCTCCTTTGAACGACCCCGACGATGGGGCCGCCGGCCTCGCCGGGAAGGTACCTGGCGATGTCGTCGTTCCAGGGCGACGGCAGGAAGTTGACCAGGATGGGGAGGACGAGAAGCAGGCCGACCAGGGTGGCGACGGCTCCGACCGTGCGGCGGACGATGGCGGTCAGCCCGACGCCCATCAGCCCGATGGCGACCAGGTAGAAGGCCCCTCCCGCTGACGCACGCGATCAGGCCGATGACCATGACGACGGCCGCGAACACCAACGTCTTGACCGCGAGCATCAGGCGACGCTGAGGGTGGCCCGGATCTGGCCGGTGGTGTACTCCGAGCTCATGACCAGCACCCCCAGGACCCCGACGGCGAGCTGGGCCAGGAAGATCCCGTTGAGGCTGAAACCGGTCGGGTCGAAGTGGAAACGCTCGCCGGCGTCGAGGCGGTCCCAACGACTGACACGAGCGGGACAGAAGAGGCCGCCCAGACCGTCGACCGGACGCTTATGAGCTTCGTCCACTCCGAGCGCGCGCCGGCGCGGAACAGCCGCAGCGAAGGCGGCACCAGGCCGGGAGGCCCGGCGTTCGGGGGCCGTGACCGTCACGACCGAGCCCCGCCCAGGTGGGCCTCACCCAAGGGCGGAGGCCGACTCCGCGGCCACCGGTCGGAACTACTGGTTCTGGACGGATGGCGCGGTCGTCGATGGTGTGGCTGCTGACGGCTCCTGGTGGGCATCCTCGGCCGCTTCGCGCTCGGGGGACTCCGACGACTCGTGGGCCGGATCCTCGTTCGCCCCGCCGCCGTGACCCCTGAACCCGCGGCCGGCGTCCTCGTCGGCTTCACGCGCGGGGCTCTCGGCTGCCTCGTGGGCCGGATCCTCCTTCGACCCGACATGGCTGCTTTCGGGGGCGCTGCCTGTCGCCGGGGGGGTGGTCGTGGTCTGGGCCCCGGCCCGGCCCGGGCCGAACAGGGCGATACCGGCTGCGCCACCGGCGAGGATCGATGCGGCGATGGCGGCGGCCGCAGTCTTACGGTTGAGCTCCATTACACGCATGCCCTTCTGTTCGCCGGCGTGTCCTCCGGGGCCCCATGAGGGAGCCTTCCCGGCCATCCTGCGCCTCCGACCTGTGACCCCGCTGGGGGGGCGCCCTCAATCCTGCCTGGCAAGAAGTGGCGGACACCCCCCGGTCCCGCCGGGCCCGGTTCGGGTGTCAGGCGGCGGAGTCCACGCTCCTGGCGGCCGCCGATGCCGACGCCCGGGGGGCGTTGACGACGGCGATGGGGGAGTACACGGGCACCGAGAGGCTGTGCGGGCTACGACTGGGCACGCGGTGGGCCCGCCACCGCCCGACGCCGATACTCGCGGGCACCACGACAGCGGCAGCCACCAACGGCGAGAGCACCACGGCCAGCATCCCGAAGGCGGCCGACAGGCCGACGGCGAGGGCCACGGCGATCTGCTCGGATCCCGTACCTCTGGTCTGCGTCCGGCCCATCGACTGCCCCTTCCGATCGATCTCTGTCCTGTGATGTATCGATCATCGGGGCCCGCGTTTGATACCAAACATATTTTCCGGTCCCCCTGGCCTCGTGGCGTCAGGGCGAGCGAGTCGGCGTTGCCGTCCGGCCCCGCAGAGTTCAAAGAGAGCCAGCGTCCCGAGCATCACCGGGATACCCGCGACAGGATGACTGGCACGGGCGGCACGGTCGCCCATGTCTTCTCAACCCCTTGGAACAGATTCAATGGGGCGGTCGTATTGGCGGCTTCGCCGTGGTCAGCCGGATCGGGTCCCGGTGCTGGACCTGGCAAGCCTCGTCGCTAGCCGCGGAGCTCAACCGCAGCAGAGCACCGGAAGCTATGGCAGTCGGCAGTGGGAGTGGAACGTCGCCGTTCGCGCCCACGCGATCGTTGAGCCACCACGCACGGCGATGTCTTCGCCCTCGTCCGATTCGTCGCCGCCGAGGTAGGTTCGAGACTAGACGCCTTGGGCCGGCGAAGCCGGCCGGGATGAGTCAAGTTTCATCGAGGTCATGTTGGCACCCCATTGAGGTAGTCACGCCGCCAGCTGCGAACGAGCAGCGAGACGATCCATCTCTGCCTCGAGCCTGACGAACG
>JBBRXY010000044.1:0-26309 GCA_038238185.1 Acidimicrobiales bacterium | reverse complement strand
GCTCGAGGTCGACGGCGAGACGCCGGTGCTGTTCAGCGGCGACCACCTCTTCGCCGGCTCCATCGGGCGCACCGACATGCCCGGCGGCTCGATCGACGAGCTCATGGCCTCGATGGCCGACAAGATCCTCCCCCTCGACGATGCCATTGCGGTGCTCCCCGGCCACGGACCTACCACCACCATCGGCGACGAGCGGCGCACCAACCCCTTCATCGCCCAGTTGCTAGCCAAGTAGGGCCAGGCCGCATCGACGCGACCTTGCTACAATTTGGGCTGTCCACGGAGGTCACGGCGATGTTGGTGGTCACGGTTTCACCGGCTTGGTTGTTTGTCGTAGCGGTAGTTGGGGCTCTGGCTCTGGGCTGTGTCGGCTTTTGGATCGGTGCCCGGAAGGACATGGCGGGCGCCGGGTTCCTCCTAGGGTTCTTCCTCGGACCGGTAGGCCTGGTCGTCATCGCCGTCATGCCGCCGCGCCAGGATCAGCACGACCGGGCCGCCCGTCGACAAGGAATGCGGCGGTGTCCCCACTGTTGCGAGTTCATCCGAGCCGAGGCCGGCGTGTGCCGGTTCTGCCGACGAGACACGATCCCGGTCGGCCGCCCGGTCGACGAGAACGCCCTCGACAGTCAGTGGGAGTCGCTGTACCGCTCCTGATCTGGATTGGCGGTAGTACCCCCGCGGTACCCGGTGGCTCGCCAAGACATGCTCGGTGACCACCATCGCTCCAGGATTGGGTTGGGAACCCGACACACGACCGGCGACGCACACCCGCCGTAGGCTCCCCCCGCAGGCTCATCCGACCACAGGGAGGTCCAGATGCCGGACTCGTTCTCCCCGCCGGGCAATGTCGGTGACTTCACCGACCAGCAGCGGACCGGATGGTCGGAGCTGATCGACCACTGGGTCTCGAGCAGGGTCGCGTCGCTCACCGACGACAACGGCCAGCCGGTGGCGTTCTTCAACGAGCGGCTCACGCCGGTCCCCCCGGACGCCGCCGAGGCGGCCATCGACTGGGATGCCTTCCCCCTCACCCTCAAGGTCGGCTACGACACCGACGGGGCCCGGCAGGAGTCGGGGCGCCTGTTGAGCGTCGCCGGCAGCTACGGGCTCCAGAGGCTCTACGAGAACGTAGACGGCACGCCCCAGCCGATCGAGCTCTCCTACCGGAACCAGGACGAGTACTGCGAATGGCAACCCACCGTCGATGCCGCCACCGGCGAGATGAGGAGGGTCGCTTTCACGTGCGAGGGGCCCGAGTACTGGGAGTTCATCGCGTCGGGCAGCGATGCCTTCCGCGAGACCGACAACGGGGGAAACGAGACGTGGAGTGCCTCCACTTCCGTCGCCGCCGACCCTTCGATGCTCCTCGACCGGTACCGACGGTTCGCAGGTCCCGAGGTGAAGCTCGACGACCTGTTCCACGGAAACGACATCGTCGCCCAGGACCAGGGGCGCTGGGTCCGGGTGTTCGCCAAGGGCGCCTACAACCCCTACAACAAATGGAACACCACCGACGGTGTCGTCCATATGACCCATCCCGCCAATCTGTTACGGGCCGAGATCGACCTGGCCGGAACGGCAACCGTCCCCCGGGCCGACTCCCACGGTCAGCCCATCACCGGCACGACTCAGTTCGTCTGCTGCTCGGGCTTCGGCAGCGCCACCCGGTCGAGCGACCCGACCATCGGCGCGACCGTGAACTCTCTCGTTCGCCAACATCTGTCGCTCACCCTGCGCGACCCCGTCGGGGTCTACATGAAGACCATCAACTACGGGGCCTTCGAGGGCCCCCACGGCGAGGACGGCACCGCCTACTGGCGGATCGTCCGCGGCCAGGAAGGGATGATCCTGCGGGCGGAGTTCGCCGTGCCCGACGGGGCCGGCTACCCGCTCTCGGCCGTGCTGGTGGCGGGCGAGCCGCTGCGGTCGGGGGCTCAGGTGGCCGAGCAGATCCGCATGAGCCTTTACGGCAGGGCCTACGATTTCGGACAGGGCCTCCCACCGACCAGGCCCTGCGTAACCCACTGCTGCACGTCACAGGTGAACCGGAACCTGTTGCAGGTCCTCGACGGGACCACGAGCTGTGACACGCTCAACACTCCGGGAGAGACCTGGGAGGAGAGCTTCCCCGAGCTCACCGCAGCCGCCATCGACTCGCTGGCCGACAGTCGCGTCGGCGACACCGAGCCCCTGCTGCGGCGTCCGACCCGTCGAGGTCGCCTGGTGTGACGATGGGCGAACCATCAACCGTCGACGAACCGCTCTTCGCCGCGTCCGACATCCAGGGCAACGTCGCCCCCGGGTTCGCCACCGAGGAGCAGCGGCTCGTGGGCCTGCGGTTCAAGGACCCGGCCGATGTCCCCGCCGCCCGGCTCCTGCTCGCCCAGCTCCTGCCCTCGGTCACGCCGATGAGCGTTGTGTTCCCGGCCCGCAAGGTCCGCAGCGCCGTCGCCCGAGGCCACCTGCCGGTGTCTGCCGTGTCCAGCGAAGTCTGGCTGAACGTGGCCCTCAGTGCCGACGCGTTGAGCAACCTCGGACACGACGAGGTGGCGCGCCTCGACAAGGCCTTCGAGTTCGGGATGGGTGCCCGTTCCTACTCCCTCGGCGACCCCCGCGAGCCCACGTCGGCAGATGGCTCCCCGAACCCCGGGCACCGCGCCAACTGGGTGGCGGGCGGCCCCGGACGGGAGATCCACGTCCTCCTCACCCTGGCCGGCACCGACGCCGCGGCCATCGACACCCGAGTGGGCGAGGTCCTGGGCCTCGAGGGGGCCGACCGCTTCGACGTCGTTCTCGACCTCCCGGGAGTTCGCCGTGACACAGAGCATTTCGGCTTCGTCGACGGGCTGTCCCAGCCCGGCCCGCGCGGCCTGGTGCCGGGCGACGAACCCGTACCGCTGACGACCCGGCTCCTGCTCGACCTGCGGGTCGGTGAGCCCGAGCTGAGCCGTCCCGGCCAGCCTCTCGTCTGGCCCGGCCAGTACCTGCTAGGTCTCCCCACCCAGTTGCCGAGCGACTACCGCACCGCCGGGCCGGTCCGGCCCAACCTCCCCCCCTTCGCCCACAACGGCTCGTTTCTCGTGTTCCGCCGCCTGCGCCAGGACGTGGCCGCCTTCTACGAGGACACCGCCACCCTTGCCAACGACCTGGCGGCGAAGCCCGGCTTCGGCCATATCACCCCGGAGCTGTTGCGAGCCCTGATCGTGGGCCGCTGGCCGAGCGGACAACCGGTGATGCGTTCGCCGTACGCCGACCAGCCGAGCGATGAGGGGGGCCGGGAGCCCCTGAACCATTTCCAGTTCGCCCGGGCGGTGCCCGCCATCGACCTCGACGGCAGGCCGATCGCCGGCGTCGGCGCCGACCCGAGCGGACGGGTTTGCCCCGTGCTCGCCCACATCCGCAAGGTCAACCCCCGCGACCTCCCCACCGACCAGGGCGCGGAGTTCCGCACCCTCACCTTCCAGATGTTGCGACGGGGGTTCTCGTTCGGGCCGCCCTACGACCACGACAACCCCTCCGGCGAGCAGAACGGGACCGAGCGGGGGTTGGCCTTCGTGTCGTATCAGGCGTCGATCGAGAACCAGTTCGAGATCCTCAACAACAAGTGGATGAACGTCGACGGCGGTCCTCAGACGGGCGGCCACGACCTACTGGTCGGCCAGAACAGCACGCCCGGGCAGGATCGGACCAGAACCGGGACGCTGTTCTCCGACACCGGGCAAACCGTCGTGAGCGTGATGCGCCCCTGGGTCGTGCCCACCGGCGGCGGCTACTTCTTCGCACCGTCTATCGCGTCGCTGGGCGCCCTGGCCCACGGCGGCTGACGGCTAGGCCAGGTCGCCCGTCTCCAGGTAGATTTCGGCCTGGGCGACCACCGAGACCCGGGCGCCTCCATCAGGCGTTCCCAGGACACCCGCCGCGGTCGTCCCGGCTTGTATCCGTTGGTCGACGGCGTTCTTACTCCCCGGGACCGTGAACGGCCCGTCCGGACGGGCATCGCCGGCGGCGCAGCCATCGCGGCCATCTCCGTCGGGTATCTCGACGGTGAGGATCTGGTCGAAGTCAGGAGCCCGTGTGACCAGGTGGGCCAGGTAGCGCTGACCGCCGGTGCCGAAGGTGAAGTACTCCAACTCGGCGAGCTTCGGGGCGTGGGCCTCGAAGTGTCGGAAATGGGCGATGCCGGCGACGGCGACGGTGACGCCCTCTTTCAGGACCGTGCCACCTCGCTCGAAGTGGCCCCGGAAGAGGGTGCCCATGAACGAGGTCCTGGGGTGAACGGCATCGGGGCCGAGCTCCTGGATGTCGAACCGCTCGGGTACCAAGGTGTAGATCTCGCCGCCGGGCGTCGGACGGGAGTCGCGATAGGCCTTGGTGGCCGCCTGGTCGAAGCCAACCTCCAGGATCACCTGGAAGTCGTGGGGCGACATGAACATCGGCAGGTGGGACAGGTAGATCGGGTCCTCCCCCACCACCAGCACCCCGTGGGTTCCCATACTCGGCATCAGCCACGCTCCTTCGACAACCGGTCAGGGCCGACGGTAGCCACCCGGCCTACTCCACCGCTCGGCTCCGGCTGAGGATCAGCTCGATGGCCGCCGTGGACGCCGATGGCAGCGGGGGTTCGAGACACAAACGACACGGCCGTCGGGCGTCGTAACCCAAACCCACCAGGCGGATACGAAACCGAAGGCCTCTATTTTGTCCGACCATAACCGTCCGGCCCTGCGGGTAAGGTCGACCCTTATGGCCAACGCCGCCCAGTTCATCTTCACCATGCGCAATGTGAGCCGCTTCCATCCTCCCGACAAGGACGTCGTGAAGGACATGACGCTGGCGTTCTACCCGGGGGCCAAGATCGGCGTGATCGGGCCGAACGGGTCGGGGAAGTCCTCGTTGCTGCGGATCATGGCGGGGGTGGACGACGGCTTCACCGGTGAAGCCCGCCTGTCCCCCGGCTTCACCGTCGGCCTCCTCGAGCAGGAACCCCAGCTCGACCCGGCCAAGGACGTCAAGGGCAATGTCATGGAGGCGGTGGGCGCGGTCGCCGACCTCCTGCGTCAGTACGACGAGGTTCTCGAGGGCTACAGCGACCCCGACGCCGACTTCGAGAAGATCGGTGAGGAGCAGGCTCGTCTCGAAGCGGAGATCGCGGCCAAGGGGGCCAACGATCTCGAGCGCCAGATCGACATTGCCATGGACGCCCTGCGCCTGCCCCCGGGCGACGCCGACGTCACCGTGCTCTCAGGCGGCGAGCGGCGGCGGGTGGCCCTGTGCCGGCTGCTGCTCTCCAAGCCCGACCTGCTGCTGCTCGACGAGCCCACCAACCACCTCGACGCCGAATCGGTGGCCTGGCTCGAGCGCACGCTGCAGGACTACCCGGGCACCGTAGTGGCCATCACCCACGACCGCTACTTCCTCGACAACGTGGCCCGCTGGATCCTGGAGCTGGAGCGGGGCCGGGGGACGCCGTTCGAGGGCAACTACACGGGATGGCTGGAACAGAAGCAGGAGCGCCTTCGCCTGGAGCAGAAGTCCGACAGCGCCCGGGCCGAGACCCTCGAGCGTGAGCTCGAGTGGGTCCGCATGGGCGCCAAGGCCCGTCACGCCAAGTCGAAGGCCCGCCTGGGCGCCTACAAGAAGCTGTTCGCCGAAGCCCGCGAAGCCGAGCAGGCCGCCAAGCGGTTGGAGATCGCCATTCCACCCGGTGAGCGCCTCGGCGATCTCGTCATCGAGGTCGAGGGCGTCACCAAAGCCTTCGACGACCTGCTGCTGATCGACAATCTGTCCTTCTCCCTGCCCCCGGCCGGCATCGTCGGCGTCATCGGGCCCAACGGCGCCGGCAAGACCACCCTGTTCCGGATGCTCACCGGCCAGGAGAAGCCCGACAGCGGGTCGGTGAAGGTCGGGTCAACCGTCGACCTGGCCTACGTCGACCAGAGCCGCGACAGCCTCGACCCCGAGGCCTCGATCTACAGCGAGATCACCGGCGGTCAGGAGTTCTTCAAAATCGGCACCCGGGAGGTGAACGGCCGGGCCTACGTGGCGTCGTTCAACTTCACCGGCTCCGACCAGCAGAAGCCCGTGGGCAAGGCGTCGGGCGGTGAACGCAACCGGGTGCACCTGGCCAAGATGCTCCGTCGCGGTGGCAATGTCCTCCTCCTCGACGAGCCCACCAACGACCTCGACGTCGACACCCTACGCGCCCTCGAGGACGGCCTGGAATCGTTCCCCGGTTGCGCGGTGGTTATCAGCCACGACCGGTGGTTCCTCGACCGCATCTGCACCCACGTCCTCGCCTTCGAGGGCGACAGCCAGGTGCGCTGGTTCGAGGGCAACTTCGCAGACTACGAGGCCTGGCGCCACAAGGAACTGGGGTCCGCCGCCGACCAGCCCCACCGCATCAAGTACAAGCCCCTCGCTCGATAGTCGGCGATCGGCTCGCTCGGGCGCCGAGGCGCCTCTCGCCGGGAGGCGTTGACCCGGTCGGGTTGACCAGACGCAGGTGGACGGCGATGACGACGCTCGTCACCGCCGCCCATGCACACCACAGCGAGGTCAGTTCCTCCTGGGACATGAGGACGAGCGCGGCCACGGCCGCAGCGTTACACGCGCCGAACAAGACGATGCGCGGATAGCTGGAAGCGAACAGAGGGACGCAGACGGCGACGATGTACAACGCGGCCATCGTCGCCCCGGGCTTCAGCCCCGTCTCGTAGGAGATGTGGTGACCGGCGATCGCCGCCACGACGGGCCGCTGGCCCATGGCGCCGGCATAGGCTGCCGCCACGAGACACCCGAGCACCGCGAACGGTGCCATCAGGCGGCGTCGGTCGTTGGCGGGTTCGACGGCCAGGACGGCCCAGGGGACGAGAGCGGGCACCACCACGAAGGCCACGAGTGCATACGCCGAGACGGCTGCTCCCCCGGCTTCGACGGGAGGGGCGCGGTGATGCAGATCGGACCACACCAAGACCTCGGTCAGCTGGTGGGTGGCCAGCAAGAGCGGCAGGCCGGCGATCGCCAACTCCCTGGGCCGGCGCACGTGACGCAGGGCATCGACGCCGACAGCGGCGACCGCAACCCCAGCGACGAGGTCAGCCTCGGCAGAAAAGCACATCGAAGCGCTACGACCGCGGGCTGAGCAACATCAGCACCCCTAGGGCTTTCGCTTCGAACGGCCGGCGTCGGGCTGCACCCGCTGTCCACTACCAAGACTACGCAACTCGTCCGGTCTATGAGCACAACTTCGCCCGCCGCCCGCCGCCCGTGCACGGCCTGCGACCGAGCCGGCCGGGACCGCACCGCTACTCTTGTTGCGGTGCAAGCCAGGTCGCCCGTGGTGAAAGTGACGAAGGCTCGAATGGCCGTCGTGGCCGTGATCGCTGCGGCCACCGCCTTCGGTGGCTGGCTCCTGTTGGCGCCCGGTGGCGGCAAACCGGAGCCCTCGGCAGAACCACGGACCGCCCTGCCCATCGTCGACGCCCCGCCGAAGACGGCACGCACGATGGCCGACCCGGGCGGCAGCAACCTCCGGCTCGGCGTGGCCCGGGCCGTGGGCTCCCCCGCGCTGATCGCCGAGGCGATCGGGCCCCGAGTGTCGCTGTACAGCCACGCCGGCGACACCGAACCCGGCGACGTCGTCGACAACCCAACCTTCGAGGACCTGCCGGTCATCGGTCTGGTGATGGACCAACGGAACGGCTGGCTCGAGGTGCAGATCTCCCGTCGACCCAACGAGGCCACCGCCTGGGTACGGGCTGCAGATTTCACCCTCCGGGAGACGCCCTACAAGATCCGGATCAATTCGTCCGCCCACAGCCTCGCCCTCATCGACCACGGTGTTGCCATGTTCGAGGTGGCCGTCGCCAACGGCACCGGGGGGACACCCACACCGACCGGCACCTTCTTCGTCGACGGGATCGTCCAACTCGCCGACCCCACCGGGCCGTACGGCACCTATCAGTTGAGCGTGGCCGCTTTCTCCGACGTGCTCACCAGCTTCGGCGGGGGCAACGGTCAGATCGCCATCCACGGCACCAACAGCCCGGACCTGGTGGGCACGTCCGTGAGCCATGGATGCGTACGCATGCTCAACGACGACATCGACAAGGTCGCCAAACTGGTCTCGGTCGGCACCCCCGTCGAGATCTTCGAGTAGTGCCGCGTCAGATATCAGCTCCGCGCCCGGGCGGCACCCGACACGCCGGCAACGTGAAACCGAGCTCGGGAGGCCGCCTTCGGCGACCTCCCACGAACCTCGTTCTACGTCCGGGTCACCCGGTGAACTGAGCGAAGATCTTCGAGAACGCCCACGGCGCCTGAAGGACACCGCTGCAGGTCGGGTCGGCCCACGGCGTGACACCACCCGAGCACTGGTTGTCGCGTGCGACCGACCACATGGCCAGGCGTCCGACATGGCGCAGCTTGGCGAAGTCAACCAGCTTCTGGGCGTCGGACAGCGCGAACACCTCGTCACTGGCGTCGTTCTGGCCGATCATCGGCGTGACGCCGATCATCCTCCAGAGTTGGGCGTCAGTCTTGGCCGGGTACAGGGACTTGAGCTGCCCCTGAGTGCTGGTAGCCGAGTCGATGGCGTACTGGCCCATCCTTCCTGCGGGGTTGGGAGCGGCCCAGTCCCCGTAGTCCATGGCCATGACGTTGACGACGGACAGGTTGGCACCGGCGTTGATGGCCGACTGCACCACGTTCACCCCGTCGGGCGTGAGTCCGCTGGGTAGGACGGGGAGGGTTAGCGATACCGTCAGCGTACGGCCGGCGGCCCGGGCGTTGGCCTGAAGGGTGGCGATGGCCTGGGAACGCAGGGCGATGGATGCGGGCTGGGCCGCGGCCGCGCCCTCGATGTCGAAGTCGATCTTCGTGAGCCCGTACATGTCGATGACGGCCTGGTATTGGCCGACGAGGGACGCCACCGTCGTGCATGACTGCGCAAGCTCCACGCCCGACGCCCCTCCGAAGGAGACGATGACGTCGCCGCCCTGGGAGCGAAGCTGGGCGACCTCGGACACCATGAAGTTGTCCGAGAGGGGCATCACGCCGCCCCACGACGCCTTGCAGGTTCCCGAGCCGTTGACGATGAAGGCCATGGTGAAGTTCGACACACCGCTCGCCGCTTTCGTGTCGGTGAAGTCGACGGGTGGCCACAGGGTCACGTCGGCGTAGGGCGCGAAGCTGGCTGCCGTCCCTGGGCCGGGCGGCACGGTGGTCGTGGTGGTGGTGCTCGGCTTGGTCGTGGTGGTGGTGCTCGGCTTGGTCGTGGTGGTGGTGCTCGGCTTGGTCGTGGTGGTGGTGCCACTGCTGCCTGCGCACGATCCGCCGTTCAACAGGCAGCCGGCGGGAGCCGCCAAGGGCACGCTGGTGGCCACCTGGAAGCCGAAGGCGACCGACGTGCCCGGGGTCAACGTCCCCGTCGAGGAGTCGTTGACGACGGTGTAGTGGGTGCCGGACTTGCTCAGGATGCCGTTCCACGCGCTGGTCACAGTGGCGGTCGACGGCATGTCGAACTCGAGGCGCCACCCGTTCACCGTGGTGATACCGCCGTTGCGGATCGTGTAGTTGGCCACCCAGCCGGTGCCCCAGTCGGAGGTCTTGGCAAAGGTCGCGGTCAGGCCGCCCGCTCCCTGCGCGGCCTGAGGCAGCACGAGAACGGTCAAGACGACAAGCAGGCAGAGCGACGCCGAGGATACGCCGCGTTTCATAGTGTGGGTCATGCAACAACTCCTTTGAGGCGTGCGGGGATCGTTCCCGTCTTTGTTGCCAAGGCCTTAGCGCCGATTTTCATGCGCTTGTTCCCGGCTGGGCCGCCCAATCGGAAACCACTCGGCCGATGGTCAGAAATCCTAAAGGCCCGCGTGTTGGAGCCGATAACCAGGAGGAACGGGCTCTCAATCCCGACTGTGCAGGGCCAACGTCACTGCCCCCGGGCGCGCCCGCGGTTCGCGGTGCGCGACTACAGCAGCCAGCGCTGCTTGCGGTACCAGGCAACCGTGGTGGCGATGCCGTCCCGGGTGTCGGTGATCGCCGGGACGAACCCGGTCGACGCCAGGGCGTCGATCGACAGGCGGTTGTTGCGGTTGGCCTTGGCCATGAAGCGGAACCGTTGGGGGGTGAACAAAATGTCGTCGGTCATCCCATCGGTCAGCATCTTGTCGCGGGTCGCGGCACGCGCCCCGTACGCCAGCCCACAGTCGTCGTCGTCGGAGAGCTCCAGGCCCATCCCGAATTCGTCGGCCAGGATCTCGGCCACGTCCAGGCTGGTCGGGTAGACGCCCGACGTGAGATTGAACGCTCGGCCGACGGCCCCAGCGTGGTCGGCCAGGTGAACGGTGGCGCCGATCAGGTCGTCGATGTGCAGGAGCCGCTGCTCCACCGGCTCGCGGGCCACGGCCACCCGGTCGAGACCGGCCCGACGCTCGATGGCCACGTCGAGAGCGGCGCTGGCCACCAACTTGACCGCTCCCGGGCCGTACACCGACACCGGGCGCAGGATGACGGCGGCCAGGCCGCTATCGGCGGCCGCCCACACCTTCTCCTCGGCACCCCACTTGGCCTTGCCGTAACCCCGGCTGGGATGGACCTCCACGTCTTCGCGCACCGGCAGAGGTAGCTGTTCCTCCTCGCCGTACACCGAGGTGCTGCTCATGTGGACGAAGCGTTCGACCCCCACTGAGGCGGCGGCGATCACCAGCCTGCCGGTACCAGCGACGTTGGTCCGCTGCATCTCCTCGTCGTCGGACCGGGAACTCGAGGCACCAGCCAGATGGAACACGTGCGTCGTCCCCTTGACCAGGGGGCCCAGGTCGTCGTCGGCCAGGTCGGCGGCCACGTAGTCGACTGCGCCATCGAGCGTGGCGGGACGCGGCCGCCGGCCGCTGGCTCGCATCCCCCAGCCGGCAGTCACGAGGGCAGCTACGAGGTGGGAGCCGACATATCCGGTGGCTCCCGTGACGAGGGCGGACCGTTGCACCATCGTCGTACTCTCGCACTGTTGGGGGATGTGCGTCTCCCACGTACGATGCGGTGTGCCGATCCGTCACTTCGCCGACCTGCTGGCTGTCGATTCGACCCTCGACGGCGTGCTTGCCAATCAACACCTGGAGCAGGCGATCGAGTCCGGCGTGATCACCATGTCCGGCGGTACCGAGATCCCCGCCGCGAACGTGCAACCGGCCAGCCTCGACCTGCGGCTCGGTCCCGTCGCCTACCGGCTCCGATGCAGCTTCCTGCCCGATCGCCACCCCGTGGAGGCCCGGATGCAGGGCCTGGTGATGGGAGAAATCGACCTCAGCCGTAACGACGCCGTCCTCGACAAGATGCGGCCTTACCTCATCCCTCTCAAGGAACGGTTGCGACTCCCCCCTCAGGTGCGAGCCCGGGCGAACCCCAAGAGCTCGACGGGACGAGCCGACGTGTTCACCCGGGTGATTTGCGACCGCAGCCACCGGTTCGACGAGATCTCCCACGGCTACGACGGGCCCCTGTACCTCGAGGTCGTACCCCTTTCCTTCGCCATCAAGGTCTGTGAGGACCTCAGCCTCAACCAGCTCCGTCTGTCCATCGGCCGGGCCCGGCTGTCCGACCAGGAACTGGTCGAGGTCCAACGTCGCGAGCCCTTGCTCCTGCGGCGCGAGGAGCCGGTGACCGACCGGGATTTCTCCGTCTCCGACGGGTTGTTCCTCGGCCTCAACCTGCAGGGCGACCGGACCGGCCGGGTCGGGTACCGGGCCAGGCCGAACGCCCCGCTCCTCGACCTGACCAGGGTGGGCGACATCGACCCCGAGCCCTACTGGGAGCCGGTGTTCAAAGAAGCCGGGCACCGGGTGGTGCTGGAGCCGCGTGACTTCTACCTCCTCATGTCCGACGAAGCGGTGCGAATCCCGCCCACCCTCGCCGCGGAGATGACCGCCTACGACCCCACCAGCGGGGAGTTGCGGACCCACTACGCAGGGTTCTTCGATCCGGGTTTCGGCTACGACGCCCGCGGTCGCTTCGAAGGGTCGACGGCCGCCCTCGAGGTCCGGGCCCACGACGTCGCGTTCATGATCGAGCACCGCCAACCGGTCTGCAAGCTCACCTTCGAGCGCATGCTGGAGCCACCGACGCAGCTGTACGGCCAGACCATCGGGTCGAACTACCAACGTCAGCGGGACACGCTCGGCAAGCATTTCTCCGCTCCGGTGCGCGAGATGCCCAAAGGCAATCGCCGCCCGAAGGTGGCCGGCGAGAACCAACTCGACCTTCTACTTGGCGCCGACGAAGAGCAATCGTCGGTCACCTGACCTCTCCCGCTACCCCCACCGGGAGGGGGTGCGACGCCGGCCCTCTACGCTCTTCGCCGATGCCGCCTCGGTCTCTCACCCATGACGGCCTCATTTTCGACGTCGACGACAGCGGAGTCGAGGGGCTGGCCGACGGAGGCGCCTACAAGCCTGCGGAGGTGGTCATCCTCCTGCACGGCTTCCCGGCCTCCAGGCGGTCGTGGGACGAGGTCGCTCCCCGGCTGACGGCGACGGGCTATCGCGTCGTGGCGCCCGACCAGCGGGGGTACTCACCCGGCGCCCGGCCCCGCAGGCGCCGCAGCTACGCCACGACGCACCTCGTCGGCGACGTCATGGCCCTGGCCGACAGTGTCGGAGTGGAGCGCTTCCACCTGGTCGGCCACGACTGGGGTGGCGTCGTGGCCTGGGCGGCAGCGGCCGGGCACCCCGACCGGGTGGCGACAGTGACCTCACTCGCCACGCCCCACGTGAAGGCCCTCATGAGGTCAATGGCATCGAGCACTCAGGCCCTGCACTCCTGGTACATGGCCTTCTACCAACTGCCATGGCTCCCCGAGCTTTCCGTCACGACCGACTGGGGCGGGAGAGCGTTCCGTCGAGTGCTGGTGAAATCCGGCCTGTCGGAACACCGCGCCGACGAGTACATCCGGTTCATGCGTTCGGGGGCGGCCACGCCGGCGATCAACTGGTACCGGGCCCTACCTTTCACGTCGCCGAAGGTGTTCCGCCCCGTCTCGGTACCGACGCTCTACGTGCACGGCACCGACGACTTCGCCCTGGGCCGGCGCGCCGCCGACCTCGTCGGTCGCTGCATTCGCGGCCCCTACCGCTACGAGGTTCTCGAGGGAGTGAGCCATTGGATCCCCGAAGAGGAACCCGAAACGACGGCCCGGCTCCTTCTCGAGCACTTCGCCGCCCACCCCCTTCAGCCGTGAGAGTCGTCGTGGTGGCCGAGCAGTTGCGGCGGACCGTCCCGGGAGGGATCGGCACCTACGTGCGGGGCCTGGCGCAGGGCCTGTCGGCCATGGGCGCCGATGCACCCGACCTCGCGCTGTGGGCCAGCCGTGGTCCACGGAACACGTCCGATCCGTTGGCCGAGCTCGGGCTGACCGTCGTCACTTCGCCGCTGCCGTCCCAGGTCCTCACACGGGCGTGGGACCGGGGCTGGGCCGGCTTCGGCAGCAGAGCCGGATCAGGCGACGAGAGCGGGACCGACGTGATCCACGCCACCTCCCTCGCCGTACCCCCTCGGCACGGAGCTCCGGTAGCGGTCACCGTGCACGACCTCGCGTGGAGGAAGGTGCCCGACGCCTTTCCCCCCCGAGGCCGCCGCTGGCACGAGGCGGCCCTCGGGCGAGCCGTCGAGCGGGCATCGCTGTTCGTGGTCCCCTCCCGCACCACGGCCGACGCGCTGATCGCCGCCGGCGCTCGGGCCGACCGGGTCGAGGTGGTCGACGAGGGCTCCGATCACCTCCCCGACCCCGACCACGCCGCGTGCGACGCCCTCCTGGCCCGGCTCGGCGTGGGGGGACCCTTCCTGTTGAGCGTGGGCACGCTCGAGCCCCGCAAGAACATCCCCCGCCTGGTCGCTGCCTATCAGATCGCCCGACCGCGACTCCCCGAACCATGGCCGCTCGTCGTTGTCGGGCCAACCGGCTGGGGTGACCAGGCGGCGCCTGCCGCCAACGGCGTGGTGATGGCCGGCTGGGTAGCCGACCCGGTCCTGGCATCGCTGTACGGCAAGGCCCGGCTCGTGGCCTACGTCCCGTTGCTCGAGGGCTTCGGCCTACCCGCCCTCGAAGCCATGGCCGCCGGCGCTCCGGTGGTCGCCAGCCCCATGCCCAGCACCGGCGACGCCGCCCTCGGGACCGACCCCCGCGATGTCGACGCCATTGCCGCCGCCCTCGTTGCGGCGGCAACCGACGACGACGTCCGGGCCGACCGGGTCGCCGCCGGGAGCCGGCGGGCCGCCGCCCTCACCTGGGAGACCGCTGCACGCGGCCACGTCGACCTCTGGCGGTCCCTGGGTGCCTGAGAGTTCCGTGCCTGACAGTTCCGTGCCCGCTCCCGACGCGCCACCGTTGACCCCGGTGCGGGTCTGCCTCGATGCCACCGCCGTCCCCGGCCGCCCGGCGGGGGCGGGGCGCTATGTCCTCGACCTGGCTGCCGGCCTCGGCCAGCGCGACGACGTCAAGATCACCGTGCTCTGCCGTCGGGGCGACGAAGCCCGCTGGAGGTCCCGGTCGGGGGACAACCTGGCCTTGGGCCGGGCGCCCACCCTGCGTCCGTTGCGACTGGTCTGGGAGCAGCTCCGACTGCCCGCCATCTTGGACGGCCTCCCCATCGACGTGCACCACGGGCCGCACTACACCATGCCCGAGCGGGCCTCTGTTCCCCAGGTCGTCACCGTCCACGACCTCACCCTCCTCGAGCATCCGTCGTGGCACGAGCCGACCAAGGTGGCGTTCTTCCGCCGGGCCATTCGCGTGGCCGCGTCCCGGGCCGACGCCATCGTGGCCGTCAGTGCCACCACGGCCGAGCGCCTCCACGCCCTGCTCGCGCCCAGCGCCCCGGTGCACGTCATTCCCCACGGCGTCGACCACGCCCGCTTCCGACCCCTCGATCCCGACGACGCCGACGGAGACGCCCTCGACCGCGCCGCCCTCCGGCGCATCGGCGCCGTCCCGCCGTATGTGGCCTTCGTCGGAACCCTCGAGCCCCGCAAGGACGTCCCCACCCTGATCCGGGCCTTCGACCGGCTGGCTGGAGGGCGGCGTGGCCTCAGCCTGGTGCTGGCGGGCGGCCGGGGATGGGGCATCCGGGCCATCGAGGCGGCGGCCGAGGCCGCGGTCCACGGCCACCGGGTGCGGATGGTGGGCTACATCTCCGAGGAGCAGAAGGCCGCCCTGTTGCGGGGCGCCGCGGCCGTTGCCTACCCCTCGCTGGAGGAAGGTTTCGGCCTGCCCGCCCTGGAGGCGCTGGCCTGCGGTGCCCCCCTTGTGACCACCACCGGGTCGGTCATGGCCGAGGTCACCGGTGATGCGGCCCTGCTGGTTCCTCCGGGCGCCACCGACGCGCTGGCCGGAGCTTTGGAGGCGGCAGTGGCGGGAGGGCCCGAGGTCGACGCCCGCCGATCCCTGGGCTACGAGGTGGCGGGTCGCTACACCTGGGCGGAATCGGCGCGGGCCCACACTCGCGTCTACCGCTCGGTCGTCTGAGATCCCCTCAGCACCGCTCGACCACGGGCAGACTGACAGTGTGGCCGGCTCCCCGACACCGCGGGAGCGGCTGCACCTGCCGGGTTGGGCCGTCGCCGGGGCCTGGGTGCTGGTGGCCACCACGCTCCAACTCGTCCGAGCGCCCGACAAGGCGCCGTGGCGGGCGCTGTGGGCCGAGGACGGGCGCGTGTTCCTCGACCAGGCGTTCGCCCATCCGCTGAGCTCGCTGTTCAGATCCCACTCCGGCTATCTCCAGTTCACGGCCCGGACGGTGGCGGCAGTGGCCGCCGTCGTTCCCGTCAGCGACGCCGCCATCGCCTTCGCCGTCGTCGGAAGCCTGGCGGTGTCGATCGTGTCGGTCTACGTCTACGTGTCGTCCCGCTCCATCCTGAGCTCCACGTGGGCCCGGGGCCTGCTCGCCGCCAGCGTGGCGTTCGCCTCGGTCACCGCCTTCGAGGTCGACGCCAACGGGCTCGACCTCCACTGGTACCTGCTCTTCGCCTGCTTTCTCGCCCTCTGGTCCACCGACGAGTCGAACCGCATGCTGGTGGCCGATTCGGTGGTGGTGGCGCTGGCCACGTTGAGCGGGCCATTGAGCGTGTTCCTCGCCCCGCTCGCCCTCCACCGCCTGGTGCGGGGCAAGGGTTGGCGCCGCTGGCTCGTGCCCGGAGTCTTCGGCGTGTGCGTGGTCGCCCAGGCCGTGACGGCGAAGCTCTACCCCGCCGGCGTCACCCGGTTCTCGGCCTTCGAACCAAAGGACCTGCCCGTCGCCTACGGGCTGCGCGTGGCGGGGTCGGTCCTCGTCGGCGACCGCTACCTCCCGTCGGCCTGGATCACGTTCGGGAAGTACTTCGTCGCCCTCAGCGTCGTGGTCGTGGGCGGTGTCTGCCTGTACGGTCTGGTCCGGGCCCGCGGCCAGAAGTTCGTCTTCATCGCCGTAGCTCTCGCCTACTCCGGCCTGCTCTTCGTCGTGTCGTTGTCCGTGCGGGGCAGCGGCGAGATGCGCCCCCCCGGCGACCTCTTCGTGTACAACGGCTCGCGCTACACCGTCGTGCCGGTGCTGCTGCTGATCGCCGTGCTCGTGGTAATCGCCGACAACCCGGCCACGTCCAGTTACGCGTGGGTGCGGTGGGCCCTGGCCGGGTTCGTCGCTCTGGTGAGCGTGCTGAGCTTCCACTCGGTGCCGACCGTCCGGGGCCGGGCTCCCTACTGGAGGGCCGACGTTGGACAGGCCCGCCAAGTCTGCGCCGAGACCGGGGCCACGAAGGTCCGCATCCCCATCGCCCCGGGGCCTCCCGAGGCCTGGTACGTCGACATCCCCTGCGACCGGATCGTCGGGATAGGGACCCTCAGGGAATGGCCAGCCGGGTCGCCACCGAGAGGATCATGAAGATGCCGAGCAGCCCCGCCGAGAGGGTGACGACCACCTGGAACGCCATGCCGCGGACCTTGGCGGCCACGGCCAGCAGGAGCGGGAAGGCGGTGAAGGCGAAGCGGGGTACCCCGAGCGCCTGCGAGGACACGGCCAGGAAGATCACCGTGAGGGCGTAGATCGTCAGGATCGCGGGAGGGCGCCACCGCCACAGGAAGTACATGGCGACCACCATGAAGATGACGGCGACGGCGGCCAGGAGCGAGTTCATGTCCCGGGCGCGGTGGAGGTCGAGGGGATGGGAGAAGGCATTGGCCAGCCGGCGCCAGGTCCCCGCCCCGAGGTCGATCTCCTGGCCCCACTTCTCCCGCTCCACCTTGAACCAGAAAAAGAAGTTTCCGGTACGGACCCAGAGGAAGACGAAGTAGGCGGCGATGCCCGTTGCCGACAGTGCCGGTGCCACGAGCGACCACCAGTCCCGCCGTCGGTGGATGGCAGCGGCCGCGGCCCACGCGCAGCAGAGACAGAGCGCCGCGGCATTGGGCCGGGTCGCCGTCGCCAGTGCCGCGGCGACCCCCGCCAGCCACCATCTGCGATCGAGGAGAGCGATCAGGCAGACCACCGCGAACGTGATCATCATCGACTCGGAGTAGGCCATCGACAGCACGATCGCGGCCGGGAAGAAACAGAAGAGGACTACGGCCCGGTCGGCCATGTCGGTGCCCCCGAGCTTGCGGGCCAGCACCCAGATACCCACAGTCGCGGCTGCGCCAAACAGCGTGGAGATCAGCACCGCCGACAACGTCAGGGACAGACCGGTGACATCGGAGACGGCGCGAATCAACATCGGGAACAGGGGAAAGAAGGCGAAATCGGGCTGGGGTTTGCCGAGGGCGGTCGCCGGATCGGGGTACCCGTAACGGGCCAGGCGGATGTACCAGCCCCCGTCCCAGCTGCCGAGCGCCCGTAGCGTCAACCAGTTGGTGGGGGGCAGGCGAGGCCAGGGTCGTCCGGTGCTGAGGTCGTCGGCTACGCCGGACGCCAAGGTGGCGGCCACCAGGGCGGCCACGAAGGTGACCACACGGGACGCGGCGAAGGCGGCCAGCGGGCGCCAGACCCAGACCCCCCGTCGTGGCCCGAACCGGCGGCCTTTGGGGGACGCCTCGGCGGGCGTGACCGGCTGCGAAGCCACGTTCTCGACGTCAGGCATGCTCGACGGCGACCCTCCCCGTCGCCGGCCAGGAGGCGCCATCGGCGCGACGGAGCCTGGTGAACGCCCACCCAGCTCCGGCCAGGACCACGACGGTCATGAACAGCGCGGCGGCGGTGGGGTGTCCGGTGACGTCGAGTGTTCCCGGCCCGAGGGGGGTGAGCGCCAGGTTCAACGCGACGACCGCCACCTGAAGGCTGCGAGGCATGGCCACGGTGGCGACAAACACGAAGCCCCAGATCAGGTACCACGGCCACACTGCGGGCGTGGTGACGGCCAGGGCGAGCAGGGCGAGACCCATGGCCAGGGGTCCGCCCAGACGGTCGGCTCGGATGATCAGCAACCCGGCCACGGCGATCCCCAGGATGGTGCCGGCCGGACGCAGGACGGTGAGGACCCACCCGGCGGGAAGCCCGAGACGCACGAGCACGCCCTGGAGGACCACTCCGATGGCCGTGAAGGGCGCCAACAGCGTGTAGGCCCGCTGGGGCTCGTCGAGTGCGTGGACCCATCCCAACCCGAGACCCGACGCCAGGCTGATGGCCACGAGGACCGCGGCCGCCAGTGCCGACGCAGCGAAGAGGCCGGGCAGCCGTCGGCGATACGTCGTGCCCGGTCCCGCCCAGAGCCAACCGAGAAGCACGGCGCCGAACAGGCCGGGCAACTTGACGCTGGCGGCGGCGCCGCACAGCACCACTCCCGTCGCCACCAGCGCCATCCGGCCGTTCGGGAGACCCTGAGACGGGTCAGCGGCGGATCGACGGTCGAGGCCGGCCAGACCGACGGCCACGCCGGCGGCCAACAGCAGGAGCATGAAGGGCTCGTTGTGCGCCGCCCCCACCAGTTCGACCAGCACGATCGGGCTGCACAGCACTCCGGCCAGCGCCAACGGCGGGGGCATCCCCGAGCGCCGCGCCAGCGCGACGAGGGGGAGGGCGAGCAGCAGCAGGCAGGCGATGCCGAAGAGGCGAAGGATCACCACCGTCCCTCGCACCGAGTCGTGGGCGGCGGCGCTGGCCAACCACGCGGCCCGGACGTACAGCGGGCCGTACGGGGTCGGGTTGTCGCGCCAGAACGGTGGGGACACCTGCACGGCGGGGACGGGTCCCAGAGCGTTCACACCCACCTCGTAGGGATCCAGGCCCCGCTCCACCAGTTGGCCCAGGCCGGCGTAGGCGTAGACGTCCTCGCTGCTGACCGAAGGTCCCACGACGAACGGGATCGACCAGAGCACGAAGACGGCCAGGACGAGCCAGGCGGGGAACCGCGGGTTACCTCGCACCGTTTTCAGCAACCACATCCAGGCCAGGCCGAGCACCACGAGGGCCCCGTAGTAGCCACCGTAGGCCTGCCAGTGGGCGAGGCGGGAGGATCCGAAAAGGGGAAAGGAGAACGACGACCACTGGGCCGGGAACCACAGACCGCGGTAGGTGGCCAGGCCGACCACGATCACGGCCGCGGCCAAGCCCAGGAGAGCAGGGCCCACGACACTCCTCACCGCGTTCGGAGGATGCTCCTGTGTCAGAGCCTCGTCCTGATGGGCGCGAGAGTGGATGCGCGAGGAGATCCGAGCGAGAAACGGGCTGGTAGGGACGACGATGACGAAAGCATGACAGAGCAGCCGACCCGGACCGTGGCCGCGTTCGACTTCGATGGCACCATCACCCGCCACGACACCCTGCTCCCCTTCCTCGTCCACCTGATGGGTCCCCGGCGAACGGTTCGCGGCCTGGCCACTCTGTCGACCCAGGTGCCACGGGCCATGGCCGGCGGCGCGTCGCGCAACGTCATCAAGCAGAACCTCCTCTACCACCTCCTGGTGGGACAGGAGGCCGAGGCCACGAGACGGGCCGCCGAGTCCTTCACCGACTACCTCCTCGCCGGCCGCCTGCGGGCCGACTCCCTCGAACGCATCAGGTCGCACCAGGCCGCCGGCCACGAGCTGGTCATGGTGTCCGCCTCACCCGAGCTGTACGTGGCCCCGATCGCCGAGCGCCTGGGCTTCTCGTGCGCCCTGGCCACCCGCCTGGAGGTGGGGCGGGACGGGCGCCTCACCGGCCACCTGGTGGGCCAGAACTGCCGCGGCCCGGAGAAGGTGCGGCGGCTGCAGGAGTGGTTGGGCAACGAGACGCCCGTGATTCTCGCCTACGGCGACAGCCGAGGCGACCGGGAGATGCTGGCCTTCGCCGGCGAGGGTGGGACCTGGCTGAAGCGCCCGAGCCTCATCCGCCGAGGGCCCGAGCGGACCCCTGAGCGGAGACACAGGCTCGAGCGGCCCCCTGAGCGGGGTTGAGGCTACCGTTAGGACCGGGCTGCGACCATTGCTCGCCGGGCCGCGTCGGCGAGGTCCTGAATGAAGTCACCGAAGAAGAGAGCCTTGGCCACCAACGATCAGGAGTTAACCAGGACCGAGGTCCCCGAACCGCCCCACCCGGCAGCGACGCCGGTCAAGCCCTCTGTTTCGGTGGGATCCCTGCTGAAGGGTCTGGTACGAACGGCCCGTCCGCGGCAGTGGTCGAAGAACGTTCTCGTGTTCGCCGCACCAGGGGCGGCGGGCGTACTCACCCAGGCCGACGAGGTGGGCAAAGCGGTGGCCGCCTGCGCCCTGTTCTGCCTGGCCGCAAGTGGCGCCTACTTCCTGAACGACGCCCTCGACGTGGCGGCCGACCGGAGCCATCCGGTCAAGTCCAGCCGGCCGATCGCGGCCGGCACGGTCACCGTGGGCCTGGCCAAGGTGGTCGGCGCCGTCCTGCTGGTCATCAGCGTGGTCGGAGCCTTCTTCCTGGCCGGCTGGCCCCTCGCCCTCGTGCTCGGCATCTATGTCGCTCTTCAGCCCCTGTACAGCTTGTGGCTCAAGCACCTGGTCGTCATCGACCTGGCCGCCGTTGCCTCGGGTTTCCTGCTTCGGGCCATCGCCGGCGGCGTGGCCGCCGGTGTGCCCATTTCCAAATGGTTCCTCATCGTGGCCGCGTTCGGCTCCCTTTTCATGGTGGCCGGCAAGCGCCAGGCCGAGCACCTCGACCTCGGCGACGAGCGGGGCGACCATCGCACCACCCTCAACGTCTACTCGGCCGACTATCTCCGTTACGTCCGCTCAGTGTCGTCGTCGGTGGCCATCGCCGCCTACTGCCTGTGGGCGTTCGAGAAGGCCGACCTGGCCGCCGCCCCCATCTGGTTCCAACTGTCGATCGTCCCCTTCGTCCTGGCCATCCTGCGCTACGCCCTCCTGCTCGACACCGGTTCGGGCGGCGCGCCCGAAGAAATCGTCCTTCAGGACCAGGCCCTCCAAGTGCTCGGTCTGCTGTGGGTGCTCACGTTCGCCGTGGGGGTCTATGCAGGCTGAACCCGGTGACTGCTCACCCGCATCGCCGGAGACCTCTCGGGCCACGCTACTGACGGGCTGGGGTCGGACCGCCCCGTCGCTCGCTGGCGTCGCCCATCCCCGTGCTCCCGAGGAACTGTCCGAACTGGTCGGTGCCCGGGCGTCGAGGGGGGTGATCGCCCGCGGCCTGGGCCGCAGCTATGGCGACTGTGCCCAGAACGCCGGTGGGCTGGTCGTCGACTCGCTCGGGATGGCCGGGTTGCACGCCATCGACCTCACCACCGGCCTGGTCACCACCGACGCGGGAATGAGCCTCGACACTCTCATGCGGCTCCTCCTCCCTCTCGGGTGGTTCGTACCCGTCACGCCCGGCACCCGCCACGTCACCGTCGGGGGGGCGATCGCCGCCGACATCCACGGGAAGAACCACCACGTCGACGGAAGCTTCTGCGCCCACGTGGCCGAGCTCACCCTCCACGCGCCGACCGGCACGATCACCGTCTCGCCCGAGGACGACCCCGACTTGTTCTGGGCGACGGCCGGCGGGATGGGCCTCACAGGAATCATCGGCCAGGTGAAGCTGGCCATGCGGCGGGTGGAGACGACGTCGATGCGCGTGGACACGGAGCGGGCCTCCGACCTCGACGACGTCATCAACAGGATGGAGGAGGGAGACCACCGCCACCAGTACTCCGTCGCGTGGATCGACTGCCTCGCCCGGGGAGCCTCCATGGGGCGGTCGGTTCTGATGCGGGGCCGTCACGCCCGCCTCGACGAGCTGCCGGCCAAGGCCCGTCCGACCTGCCTGGCCTTCGCTCCCCGCGCCGTCGCCCAGGCCCCTCCGTGGGTGCCGAGCGGCCTGCTGAACCGCCTGACCGTGCGCACCTTCAACGAGGCCTGGTTCGCCAAGGCCCCCAAGATGGACCTGGGTCGGTTGGTACCGCTCCACTCGTTCTTCCACCCGCTCGACGGGGTGACGGACTGGAACCGCCTCTACGGTCGGCGGGGGTTCGTGCAGTACCAGTTCGTCGTGCCGTTCGGCCAGGAGGACGCCCTTCGGCGAGCTGTCGTCCGCCTGAGCGAAGCCCGGTGCCCGTCCTTCCTGGCCGTGCTCAAGCGTTTCGGGCCCGCCGATCCCGGGCCGTTGTCGTTCCCGATCTCCGGCTGGACGCTCGCCCTCGACATCCCCGTCGGGCCGCCGTCGCTGGCCGAGTTGCTCGATGGTCTCGACGAACTGGTGGCCGAAGCCGGGGGCCGTGTCTACCTGGCCAAGGACTCCCGCCTGCGCCCCGAGCTCCTGCCCATCATGTACCCCCGCCTCGACGATTGGCGCCGGGTGCGAGGCAAGGTCGACCCTGATCGGGTGCTGCAATCCGACCTCTCCCGCCGTCTCGGCCTCACTGACGAGGAGCTCACCCCTTGATCGACGCCCTGGGCTCGCCCCAATCCGTGCTCGTCCTGGGCGGTGGGTCCGACATCGGGCTGGCCACCGCCCACGCCTTCGTGGCCCGGCGGGCCCGGACGGTGATCTTGGCCGGCCGCCATCCCGACGACCTCGAGGCCGCCGCCGTTGGCTTGGCCGACGCCGGCGCCGACCGGGTGGAGACCGTCTTCTTCGACGCTGACGACACCTCGTCGCACGAGGCGTTCGCCGCCGATGTCTTCACCCGGTTCGGCGACATCGACCTGGTATTGGTGGCCTTCGGCGTGCTCGGCGACCAGGACGAGGCCGAAGCGCACCCCGACGCGGCCACGGCCATCCTGACGACAAACTTCGTGGGCGCGGCCTCCGTCGGCCTGCACGTCGCCCAGCACCTGCGCCGGCAGGGCCACGGCGTCATGGTCGTGCTCTCGTCGGTGGCCGGTGAGCGTGCCCGTAAGTCGAATTTCATCTATGGCTCGTCCAAGGCAGGCCTCGACGCCTTCTTTACCGGCTTGGGCGACAGCCTGGTCGGGTCGGGCGTCAGGGTGGTCGTGGTCCGGCCCGGTTTCGTCCGGTCGAAGATGACGGAGGGACTCCCCCCGGCCCCCCTGTCGACGACGCCCGACAAGGTGGCCGAGGTCATCGTCGGTGCCGTGGCATCGGGGGCCGAGCAGGCGTGGGCTCCCCCCCCGCTGCGCCTGGTGATGTCCGCTCTGCGCCATCTGCCCCGGCCGGCGTTCCGCCGGCTCCCGGTCTGAGGGTGGCGCGGCAGTTGCCCTCGTCGAACCTGGGCTCGACCAGTGAGAGGCTCCCGGTCGGCAGGATTCGCATGCTGCTGGCGGGCGGTCTCCTGCTGTTCGTCTTCGTCGCCACCCGGGCTACCGGGGGCTGGCTGGCCGACCATCCCGAGCACTACCGGGGTGGCGTCAACACCACCGTCACGTTCGACCCCACCTTGTACGAGAACTGGGCCGCCGAGGTGCGCCAGGGGCGCACGGCCTACGGGGACGTGAAGATCGAGTACCCACCGGGATCGCTGCCGTTCATGATCGCTCCCCTCCTGAAGTCGGCCGGCCACCCCTACCTGCCCCGGTTCATCGGGCTCATGCTGGCCGTCGACATCGTGGGGATGGCGGGCCTGGTGGTCATCGCCCGGCGGTCCCGATCGTGGTGGGGACCGTGGGCGTGGACGCTCCTGGTGCCCATGCTCGGGCCGATCGCCTATACGCGCCTCGACATGGTGCCGGCGGTGGCGATCATCTGGGCCCTCGAACGAGCCCAGGCCCAAGGTTGGTTCGGCGCCGGCGGCTGGCTCGGCTTCGGCGCAGTCGCGAAGATCTATCCGGGCCTCCTGGTGCCCCTGCTCCTCGCCAGCCGGTGGCGGTGGAAGTGGCGGATCCTGCTCGGCGCCGTCTCCGTGTTCGTCGTCTTCCTGCTCCCGTTCGTTGGATCACTGCCGGGCCTGTGGGACAGCGTCGTCGGCTATCACACCCAGCGGGGACTCCAGATCGAGAGCACCTGGGGCATCGTTCTCCTGGCCAGCGGCCACTTCGGTCACACCGTGCAGGCCGTGCTCGACCACGGCTCCTGGAACACGTTCGGGGCGGGATCGTCGATGCTGAAGTCGATCTCGGTAGTGATGTCGGCCAGCGTCCTGGTCGGCGGGATCTGGCTGGCCGCCAAGCGTGTGCACCGGGAGTCGACGGCCGGCCTCGCCGTGGTGATGTTCGCCACCCTCGCCATGATCCTCGCCGTGGGCACGGTGTTCTCGCCTCAGTTCATGCTCCTGTTGTCCGCCCTCGCCGCAGTGTCGGCCAGCGTCTGCTTCCGGGAGGTGCGCGTGCCGCTGGTGCTGATGGGGGCGGCGAACGTCCTGTCCCAACTCGTGTACCCCTTCCACTACGACGGCCTGTTGATCAACCACACCGTGCCGGTGGCCACCGTGGCGCTCCGCAACGCCATGGTGCTGGCCATCGGGGTCATGCTGTTCGCCAAGCTGTGGCGCGGCCGCTTCACCACGCTCGAAGCCCCCGAGGTAGAGCCCTTGGCCGCGCCGACAGTGGCGGCCGCCAGCGTCTGATCAGGTCGTCGGGTTCTTGGGGGCCTTCGGAGCCCGACCGCGCACACGGTCGCGTATCCCCCACCAGCTCACCAGGACCAAGGCCTCGACCACGACCCGCATCGACATCTTCGACACTCCGCGCTCCCGGTCGACGAACTCGATGGGCCGTTCGACGATGGTGCCGCCGAGCTGGGCCACCCGGTAGACCATTTCGATCTGGAAGCCGTACCCGTTCGCCCGGACTCCGTCGAGGTCGATGCGTGAGATCATCTCGGCGCGGTAAGCACGGAATCCCGACGTGGAATCGGCCACCTCGACCCCGAGCATCAGTGACGCGTATCGGTTGCCGTTACGCGACAGCGAACGCCGGTGCCACGGCCAATGGGGGATGGACCCGCCCGGCACGTAGCGTGACCCGACCACCAGGTCGGCACCCTCGTCGACGGCCGCCAGCAGCGACGGCAGCGCGACGGGGTCGTGCGAGAGGTCGCTGTCCATCTCCACCAGGACGTCGTAGCCGCGGCTCAGGCCCTCCCTGAAGCCGGCTCGGTAGGCGCTGCCCAGGCCGTCCTTGGTCGCCCGCGTGAGGACGTCGATACCGTCGAGCTCCTGGCCCAGAGCCTTGGCCAGCTCGGCTGTGCCGTCGGGGCTGGAGTCATCGACCACCAGCACGTCGGCCGCCGGGACCGCCGCCCGCAGACGCCGCAGCATCGTCGAGATGTTCTCGGCTTCGTTGTAGGTCGGGAGCACGACCAGGGTTCGCATCGGCGGGCAGCCTACCGGGGGTGGGCCGCGACCCGAGGCTGGCCCTCAGCGGGGCCGGGAGGCCTTGTCCAGAATCGTGTCCCTGGCGTCGGTGGCCGCCGTTCGGGCCGAGCGGACGACGTCGCGGGTGGCGTCGGGGAGCCGGTCTTCGAAGCGCTCGAACACCGGATTGACCGCCTCGTCGGCAGCCGTAGCCAGGCGCTGAAGGCGAACCGCCACCTCCCGGACCTGAGGCTCGACCTGCTTGACTACCTCTCGGCGTCGGACCTGGAGGCTCTGCACCCCGAGGACTCCGAGCCCGACCGCGGCGTAGGCCGCCTCCTTCACGCGATCAACCACATTGGCACCTTCCCCGGCGTTTGACGCGTCTTCGTTCACTCCTCCAGCAAACCACGGATCCCGAGGGTCTGCCTTCGGCGGGCGCGGCGACGGTAGCCTGCGAGCCAAGAATGGATTTCCAGCCCTCCACACCCCCTGTTGTCGCGGTGGTCGTGGCATCGGAAAAGGGCGAGTGGTTCGAAGAGACCCTGGCTGCCCTCGGTGCCCAGGACTACCCGAACCAGTCGGTGCTCGTGATCGATACGGGCGACCCTGCCAGCCCGATGTCGAGCGACCCGGCGGCGCGTGTTGCCGCCGTCCTC
>JBBRXY010000043.1:0-26675 GCA_038238185.1 Acidimicrobiales bacterium | reverse complement strand
GCACAGGGTCGGCTTCGCCGGCCCGGCTCCGACCAACTGCCACTTGGACCGGCGTCACGCGAGCGGGCTCAGACCGCCCCTGAGGACCACCGACGTGTACCGCCGCGACGCCCCGGTCACGGTCTGAGGTCGCTCGCTAATACTAGCGTGCCATTGTCTATCCAGGCAGCACGAGGGGGAGGGTGACGGGATGGGTTCAACCTCTGGAGGTTCGGCTGTGTCGCGCAACCGCGTGACCGGCAGGGGCGGTCGCTGGCTGATGGGCATCGCTGCCGGTGGCCTGTTGGTGGCCGGGTCGGCCGGGGTCCTGCCGATCGTCCAGGGAGGGAGCCCCGGTCAGGCGTCGAAGTCCCCGGCCGACGCGGGACTGTCGTCGCCGGCCGATACCAAGGCAGCCAAGGCGAAGGCTCAGGAGGCATACGGCCAGTTGCCGATGGGCTTCGAGCAGAATGGTGGCCAGACCGACGCCCGGGTCGATTACCTCGCCCGGGGTCAGGGCTTCAGCTTGTTCCTCACCCCCTCCCAGTCGGTGCTGTCCCTGCAACGTCAACCGAGCCCGGCCTCGAAGTCCGACGCCCAAGGCAAGACGACCGACGCGGCACCGGCCGTCCTCGGCATGAACCTGGTGGGGGCCGATCCGGCCGCCGCTCGCGTGACGACGAACGCTTTGCCGGGCAAGTCCAACTACTTCATCGGAAGCGACCCTCAGCAGTGGCAGACCGACCTCCCCGTGTTCGGACAGGTCGCCTACAAGAACGTCTATCCGGGGATCGACGTCGACTACCACGGCACCCAGGGCCAGTTGGAGTACGACTTCGTCGTGGCGCCGGGCGCCGACCCCGCGACCATCCACCTGGGACTGACCGGCATCGACGGTCTCAGCATTAGCCCGGATGGCGACCTCGTGATGACAACCCCCGGTGGCGAAATCCGCCATCACCGACCCTTCGTATTCCAGGGCAGCGGGGACGCACGCCAGGAAGTGCCCGCCAACTTCGTGCTCACCGGTGACAATGAGGTCGGTTTCCACCTCGGCGCCTTCGACCCCGCTCGGCCCCTGGTCATCGACCCCGTCCTCGCCTACGGCACCTACCTCGGGGGACCGGCCAACGACTTTGGCTTCGGCATCGCCGTCGATCGCGACGGCAACATCTTCCTCGGCGGCCAGACCGGTTCGGCGGTCTTCCCCAGAGGCGGTTCCGGCGATCCCGCCCCCGTGGGTGCCAACCCCACCGCCTTCCAGTTCACCCGCGGTGGCGGTGCCGACGACGCCTTCATCCTCAAGCTCAACGCCGCGGGCGACACCGTGCTCTATTCGACCTACCTGGGGGGTAGCCGCACCGACGCCGGGTGGGACCTGGCCATCGACAGCGCCGGCAGCGCCTATCTGGTCGGCTCCACCGACTCGGCCGACGATCCCGGCACCACCGCTGTCGAGGCAGGTTTCCCGGCTATCAGCACCGCCTTCGACCGCACGTGTGGCAGCGATGGCAAGTGCAACGACGTCCTTCCCCCGAACTTCAAGGTCGGGGCCTGCGACCCATTGGTTCCCTCCTGCACCGGCCCGGGCGATCCGGCGTTCCTGCCTCCCATCTGCCCGGCGGCCACCTTCCCGGCCGGATGCCCCACACCGGCCGGACCCGCCGACAACTTCCTGTCCAAGCTGAGCCCGACCGGGAACAGGTTGCTGTACTCGACGTTCATCGGGGGGAGCGCGGCCGAGCTGAACGCCGACGAGGTGCCGTACGCCGCTCAGGCGGGCATTGCCCTGAAAGGCACTACCGCCTATCTCACCTCGGGCACCTATTCGTCGGACTTCCCCACCACCGCCAAGGCCTTTCAACCGGCCTGCGACAGCTGCGCCGACGGCGTCGATGATGCCTACATGACCGTGATCAACACCGACAAGAACGGCGCCAGGTCGATGGTGTACTCGACCTTCGTCGGCGGCAGCGGTTTCGACGAGGGCAAGGCGGTAGCCGTCGACACGGCGGGCAACGGGTTCATCACCGGCACGATCACCGTCGACGACCCCACGCCCGGGGCCACGAGCTTCCCCGTCAAGAACTCCCTAGGCGGCAAATACCTCGGAGCGGGCGCCTATGACGGCAGCCAGTACCACGGGGGCTACAGCGACGCCTTCGTCACCAAGATCAATCCGTCGTCAGCGACTGCGGCCGAGTCTCTCGTGTACTCGAGCTTCGTCGGCGGTGGCGGCAAGGACGAGGGGTGGGGTATCGCCGTCAGTGCGACGGGACCAAGAGCGTCGAGGCCAGTCTTCCTGACGGGCTGGACCACCTCGGGTGCCAACCCCCACGGCCAGGTGGCCGACCCGGCCCAACCACTGGCCTGCGCCGGCGGCCCGGCGCCCTTCTGCGACTGGGCCTCCGATTCGGCTCCCTACTTCCCGGTCACGGCCGGTGCCTATGACACGACCTTCGGAGGCCGGGCCACCACCGACAGTGGATCGACTCTGTTCCTCGATGGGGATGCCTTCGCCACGAAGGTCAAGGGCGATGGCAGCGGTCTGCAATACTCCACCTTCATCGGCGGCCAGGACGGCGACAACGGCCAGGGCATCGCCGTCGACTCCCTCGGTTTCGCCTACGTCACGGGATGGACGACCTGTCGCAGCCAAGACCCGGCCGGCAGCGGTGGAGTCCTCGACCCGCCGCCCCAGTTCGACCCCGACGGCACCCCGACCGGTCGCAATCCGGGTGAGCCCGTCAAGACGGGCGTGCCCGACTGCCCCCTGAACCTCGGTGATGTCGGCGGGTTTCCCCAGGTCAATCCGCTGGCCGGTCGGGAGAAGATGAACTCGACCAACAACGACAACCACATCAACGACTCCCCCACGGCCGCCTTCCTCACCAAGCTGCGGCCTGACGGGAAAAGCGTCGACTACTCGGTCCTCATCGACGGGCGCGGCTTCGATCGGGGATTCTCGGTCGCGGTGCGCGAGACCGATTCCACGGGTGCTCCTCTTCCCGCCCCCGAGGCCTACGTCACCGGCCGTACGGGGAACGCCACCGACTTCGCGACTACGCCGGGATCGTACGACACGACCTATAACGGCGCTGGCCGCGACGCCTTCGTCACCAAGATCGTGGGTTGACCGCTCACATCGTCAGCGAGGAAAGAAGGGCATGACATGAAAGGTCCACACGCAGTAGCCATTTCGAGAACGCAGCGGCGGCTCCTGCAGGGTGCGGTGGTGGCATCCGCCGCGGTCCTCATGCTGGGGTCGGCCGCCTGGGCCTGCACCCAGCGGGTCGGCACCATGACGGTGTGCCGTCCGCCGGCGAGCACCTACATCGCCCGCCAGTGTGGGAAGGTCACGTCGGTGACCCAGACCGGGAACCCGACGATCTACTCGGCCGGATCGATGATCTCCGTGCAGGCCAAGAACTTCTATGCCAAGCGGTACCAGGTGACCTTCCGGGCCCCCAACTCGAACTCGAGTTGCCACAACCCGACCCAACCGGGGGTCAGCGCTCTGGCCGACGCCAACACCGGCGCCACCTTGTTCCTCGGGCCGACGTTCACCGTCACTGCCAAGACCCCACCGCAGACATCGACCGGCTTGGCCAAGATCTGTGCCGAGGATGTGCCCGACGTGATCACCGGCCAGATCGTCAACCTCACCGTCGTCTAGCCAGCTGGCTTTCTCGACACCGCAACCGACGCCGGCCCCCACGCGCCGGCGTCGGTCGGGGTCAAATCTCGCCGCCAGCGCCATGGCGGCCATGACCCTGTTCACCGCGACCTCGGCCATGCCCGCATCCGCCGCCTCCCCGCGGGTGGAGTCCAACGTGCCGATCACCGGCACCGACGACCGCCTGCAACTGGGCCACAACTCACCGTCGCTCGTCGCCGACCCGGACGATGCCCGTTTCGTGGTCGTCGCCAGCCGCCTCGACAACCCCGACTTCGGGTGTGCGCTCCAGCTGTCCGGCGACGGGGGGCGCTCGTGGATCCCGGTGCGCCCGGTACCGAACCTGCCTGCCGGCACCGACAAGTGTTATGCGCCCGAGGTGGCGTTCGACCGCAGCGGCACCCTCTACTATCTGTTCGTCGGCCTCCAGGGCGGGGGCAACAGCCCGTCAGGTGCATTCCTGGTGACGTCGACAGACCATGGTCGTACGTTCGGTGCCCCCCGTGAGGTACTCGGGCACGAGCGCTACATGGTGCGGATGGCGATCGACCCGACCATCGGTGCGCTCGGCCGGCTGCACCTGGTCTGGTTGGCTACCACGTCAACGCCTCCGCTCGGGGGGCTCGGTCCTCCGCCGAACCCGATACTGTCGGCCTGGTCCGACGACGGTGGCCGTACGTTCTCGGAACCGGTCCAGGTCAGCGATCCGTCCCGCCAGCGGGTGGTGGCTCCGGCACTGGCTCTGGGTCCCGACCACGCCGTTCACGTCCTCTACTACGACCTGGGGGACGACACCAGGGACTACCAGGGGCTCGAGGGACCGCCCTGGGACGGCCGGTGGGCTCTGGTGGTCGCCGGTTCCACGAACGGCGGGCTGACCTTCACCCCGGGTGCCGTCGTCGACGACGACATCGTGCCGCCCGAGCGGGTCATGCTCATCTACACCATGTCCCCCGCCGCCCTGGCCGTCAACGGCCCCCACCTGTACGTGGGCTGGACCGACGGCCGCAATAATGACTGGGACGTGCTGCTCCGCAGCTCGGCCGACGGCGGGCGGACCTGGGACACCCGGCACCGCCTCAACGACGACTCGCCCGACGAGAACCGCAAGCAGTACCTCCCCCACCTCTCGGTCGCGCCGGGCGGACGTCTCGACGCCCTGTTCTACGACCGCCGCAACGATCCGAACAACGTCATGACCGATGTCTTCCTCACCTCGTCGCCAGATGGGGGACGCACCTTCACCCCCAACCTGCGGCTCAACGACGAGAGCTTCAACTCTCAGATCGGCACGCGCTATCCCCTGCCCGCGGCCACCGGCCTGGTCGAGTTCGGGTCGCGTACTGCATTGCTCGCAGGTCGCGACTCGACCCTCGCGGCGTGGACCGACACGCGGAACCAGGACATCGACGGCTTCGGCCAGGACATCTTCGCCACCGAGGTCATCGGCACAGGCGGCCGGGATGTCCCGGCCGCGGGAGATGCCGGAGGCGACGGCGTTCCCACCTGGCTGACGTGGTCTGTCGTGGTCGGAGCGGTGGCGCTGGTCGGGGCAACCGTGGCCGGATGGAGGCGGCGGCAGACGACGGACGCGCCCCACCTCGACCCGAGCGGGTCATCATCTCCGGCGGGGAGTTCGGACACGGTCGCCTCACGGAGCGCGCCACGTGGGCGCTCGGCACAGTGGCGTCGCTGGCAGGCGTGGCCGGTCGGCGTCTCGGCTGTCGTCGTGGCCGCCTCCTGCGGTGGTGGGGCCGCCCTTCCGGGGCCGCCGCGGGCGGTCGACGTGGAGATGCGCGAGTACGGCTTCGACTACAAGCCGACCTTCAAGAGCGGCCGTACGGTGATCCGAGCCCACAACGGCGGCCGGCTCTCCCACGAGATGGTCCTGATCTCCCTCGGGCCCGAGGTGCCGCCGATCCAGGAGCAGCTGCGCTCAGCCAACCGTCAGGTGGTTCCCACGGTCGCCAACCTTCACCCCCGGGCGCCCGGGCAGGGCGGCAGCATCGCCGTCGATCTCGAGCCCGGCCGTTACGCCTTCGTGTGCTTCGTCAAGGATCCCGACGGCGCCCAGCATGCCCAGAAGGGGATGGCGAGCGAGTTCCGAGTGAAATGACACACCAAAGAGGAGAATCGACATGACCGACAGAGTACGACGGCACGGTTGGCCAAGCCGGCGCCGCACACTGATGAGCGTCGCGTTGGCGACCGTCCTGCTCGTGCCGATCACGGCCCTGCAACCCGCGGCGGCGGCGCCCGGCGACATCGTCACCGTCGCCGGCGGGGGCGACGGTGACTTGGGCGACGGCGGTCCCGCCACCTCGGCGAAGCTGGCTTTCCCTTGGGGTCTCGCCCGGTCGGGCGGCCGGCTGTACATCAGTGACAACGGCCTGTCCGCCAACGGGCCGTCGCCACTCGGGAACCGTCTCCGGGCGATCGACCAGGCAGGCACCATCACCACCGTCATGGGCGGGGTGGAACCCCCGACCGGCGATGGCCGGGCCGCAACCGATGCCGCCCTTTCCAATCCCAACGACATCGCGCTCGACGGAGCCGGCAACCTGTTCATCACCGACCCTGGCCACCACCTCGTTCGCAGGGTCGACTCCGCCGGAACGATCACCACCGTGGCCGGGAACGGGGACAGCGGTGCCACCGGCGACGGCGGCTTGGCCACCAGTGCTGCGGTGGGCTCGCCCGTGAGCGTCGTCGTCGACGGTGCCGGCGCTCTTTACATCGCCGACGGCGCCAACGGTGTCGTCCGCAGGGTCGACGCCACCACGCACAAGATCAGCACCGTGGCCGGTGGCGGTAGCCCGGCGGACGGCCTCGGCGACGGCGGCCCGGCCACCTCGGCTGCGCTCGTCCCCCGGGGCCTGGCCATCGTTGCCAACGGAAACCTGCTCGTCGCCGACATCGACCACATGCGTATCCGAAAGGTGAACCTCAACGCAGGAACCATCAAGACCGTGGCCGGGAACGGCGGCACCGATCCCGCCGTCGAGGGCGCAAGGGCGGTCAGGACGACGGCTCCGTTCCCCGAGGGCATCTTCGTGGACCAGGCCGGCAACTTCTATTTCACCAGCGTGGTGGTAAACCAGGTGTACAAGGTCGACGAAGCCACGAAGACGATCTCCACTGTGGCGGGAGGAGGGTCGCCGGCCGACCAGCTCGGTGACGGCCTACCGGCCACGCAGTCGTCCCTCGACTTCCCGCTCGACGTAGCCGTCAACGGCGCCGGCGACCTGTTCATTACCGACGCGGGGCACTTCCGGATCCGGAGGGTCGACCACGCCTCGCACGTCATCTCCACCGTCGGCGGCACCGGCACACCCGGATTCAACGGCGACGGGCTGCCCGGCCCTCAAACCCAGTTCGCCCATCCCGCCTTCCTGACCCTCGACGCCGTCGGCGACGTCTTCGTCGCCGACGACAGCGCCAACCGTGTTCGCCGGATCGACGCGTCCACCGCGATCGTGACCACGGTTGCCGGAGGAGGAGTCGGTGACGGGCGACCCGCGGCCGAGGCGTCCCTGGCCGAGCCCCGGGGCCTGGCCACCGAGGCCGCCGGCGATGTCCTCATCGCCGATTGCGGCAACCACCGGGTCCGCAAGTACAACGTGGCAACCGGGATCGTGACGACGGTCGCAGGAGGCGGCCAGCCGGTAGGCGCGGTCGGCGACGGCCTGGCGGCAACCGACGCCGAGCTCCTCTGCCCGTCGGGCATCTTCGTCGTCACCTCGGGCGCCAACCCGCCGGCCGGCACCATGTTCATCGCCGACGCCGGCCAGAATCGGGTGCGGCGGGTGGACCCGAACGGCTTCATCACAACCGTGGCCGGCACCGGCGTGGCCGGCTACAACGGCGACGCCCGGCCCGCCGGCAAGGCCAAGCTCTCGAGCCCGTCGGACGTGGCCGTCGACGGTGCCGGCAACATCTACATCTCCGATACCGGCAACCATCGGGTACGCAAGGTCGACGCATCGACCGGTCAGATCTCGACCGTGGCCGGAAACGGGGACATCGGCCTCGGAAGAAGTGGCGTGCCCGCCACGTCCACACCGATGACCGGCCCATTGGGCCTGCTCCCCGACGGCTCGGGACATCTTCTCGTGGCCGACGCCAGCTTCCCCCGGATCACCAGGCTCGACCTGTCGAGCGAGATCATCACCACAGTGGCAGGCACCGGCGTCCCTGGCTTCAGCGGCGACGGAGGCCCGGCCACCGAGGCGAACCTCGACCTTCCCACCGAGATGGTGCTCGACAACGGCAACCTGCTCCTCGCTGACAGGGTCAACCATCGGGTACGAGCGATCGAATCGGGCATCCCAGCACCGCCACCCACCACCGGCTGCGGCGCGGTGATCACAGCCACGACCACCCTCACTGCTGATGTGGGCCCCTGTCCCGCAGACGCGATCATCATCGGGGCCGACAACATCACCCTCAACCTCGCCGGACACCAACTGATCGGCGCCGGCCCGGACGACGGCTCCCACGCCGGAGTCCTCGTCGCCAACCACCACGGTGTCACAGTCACGGGCAACTCGAACCTCTCCGGCCCGAAGGGCGTGATCCGGGACTTCAACGCCGGGGTGATTGTGATCGGTGGCTCGGCCAACACCATCACCAACCTGGCCGTTCGCCACAACCAGGGGGGGGACACCGACGCGCTCTACGGCGATGGGATCGCAGTGTTCTTCTCGGCCGAAAACCGGATCGTCGGCAATGACGTCGTCGACAACGGACCGTACGACGGGATCGCCCTGCTCGGGTTCGGCTCCGACCGCAACACCATCCAGGGCAACGACGTCGAGGGCACCACGAACCTTGGAGCCCAGGGCGTTGGGATCGGGCTGGGCATCGTCCTGAACCCCTTCTTCAGCTTCAGCCTCCCGAGAGAGGTCTCGATCTACGACAACCAGATCATCGAGAACATGGTGAAGGGCAACGACAACGGTGGCATCTCCACGCTGTCGAATATCAGCGGGGTGATCCGTGGCAACACGGTGATCGACAACGGCCACGGTGGGGAGTTCCCGTACCCCGGGAACGGCATCGGCGTGCAGAACCTGCAGAACGCCAAGGCGGTCACCCGCGTCGTGGTCAGCCGGAACCAGGTCCATGGCAACGGCGACGCCGGAATCATTGTGGGCTCTCGGGGCAATCGCATCCGGAACAACGACGCCTCGCACAATGACGGGCAGTTCGGCAATGCCGACCTCACCGATCTCAACGAAGACTGTGACTCGAACACATGGTTGGCCAACACGTACGCCAGCGCCATCCCCGACTGCACCACCACAGGCGGCCATCAGGTGACGGCGGCTGCCGCCGCCGTCACGCTTGGCCCGACGGGAACCAAACCGGCGCCTACACCGGGCCTGCTTCCACTGGGGAACCGGCGCATTCCTCCTCGGGGCTGACGTGAGTCCCGAACCGCCCGGCTTGGCCGCAACGGGTTCCGAACCGCCTCTGTCGGCCGGAACCGACGACTCTGGCGATGTCGGCCAGGGTGGCGACGCCCCGAAGCCGGAGCGGGGGGTCCAGGCGAAGAACGCTCTCGCCGTCGTCGGAATCCTGGCCCTGCTGGCCAGCGCCGTGGTGGGCAGCGACCTCTTCGGACTGCGGGGCCGGGTCTTCGGGTCGGCGAGGCCGGACCCACGGCCCCCGGCGGTGAGCCGCCGGGCCGATGCACCGACGGAGAACACGCTGGAACCCAAGAAGACCGTGCTGCGCTCTCAACCCTGGTGGCAGACCGTCACCACCCTCACCGGTGAAGGTCCCATGACGGCACCCGCCTTCGACATTTCCGGCGACGCTGTGCAGTGGCGGGTCAAGTGGACCTGCCAGTCGGGCCATTTGAAGGTCGTTTCGCCGGGTCGATCGCGACCGGTGGTCGACGTCAGCTGTCCCGGGGCGGGGACGGGCTACGGGACGGCGACCGGGAGCGTGGCCCTCGAGATCACGGCCGACAGCCCATGGGAGTTGCTTGTCGACCAGCAGGTCGACGTGCCCCTGAACGAGCCTCCGCTGCCGGCCATGACCGCGCCCGGCGCCGTCGTGGTCTCCACCGGTACCTTTTATCGCATCGACCAGACGGGAACAGGCACCGTCACCCTCTATCGTCTCCCCGACGGCACCTACGCCCTCCGTCTCGATGACTTCTTCGTCACCGCCAACTCCGAACTGGAGGTCAAGCTCAGTGCACTGGAGGAGCCCACGACATCCGACCAGTTCCTCCACGCCCCATCGGCGCTGGTCTCCCCGCTCGAGGTAACAGTGGGATCGCTCAACTTCATCCTGCCGGCCGAGGTCGACCCGAAGGACTACAAATCGGTGGTCATCTGGTGCCGGTTGATCAACAGCGCCTATTCCGGCGCCACCCTGAGGCCGGCCAAGTGACCACCGTCTCGACGGGTCCCCCGCAGCCCGACACACCCACGCGGGCGGCGCCGGCGAAACCGGTCGGACCCAGCCTTACGCTCGGGAGCCGGCGGATCCCGGTGGTCCTGCCCGAGTTGCGGGATCCCCGGCTCAAGCTGTCGGCGATCGTCCTCACCCTCTCGCTGCTCGGGCAGACCGTCCTGAACTTCAAGGTCTCGGTCGCCCAGATCCTGGTGTCCATCCTCCTGTGCGCGGTAATCGAGGTGTCGGTGGCCCTGTGGCGCGAGAAGGTCATCCTGTGGCCGGCCAGCGCCATCCAGACAGGGGTGAGCGTGACGTTCATCCTCCGGGCCGCCGGCACCCCCCACGCAGACCTGTGGAGTCTGAACGGGATCCAGTACTTCGTGCTCGCCGTGGTGCTGTCCCTCCTGTCGAAGTACCTCATCCGCCTCGATGGCCGCCATGTCTTCAACCCCTCCAACTTCGGCATCGTCTGGTGCCTCCTGCTACTCGGTGCCAACCGGGTGTTCTCCGAGCACCTCTGGTGGGCACCCCTGAGCCCCCGAATGGTGCTGACCATGGCCGTGATCGTGGGCGGCGGGGCGTGGCTGCTCAAGCAGGTGCACATGATCCCGATGGCGCTGGCCTTTCTGGCCACCTTTACCGTGCTCATCGGACTCTTTGCCATCGGCGGGAGGAGCTTCACCGCCATCTGGCACAACGGTCCCGTCACCGGGGCCTATTACTGGGCGACCATCGCGTTCTCACCCGAGCTGTTGATCTTCGTGTTCTTCATGATCACCGACCCGCAGACCACACCCAAGTCGCGGCGCGGACGGATCCTCTTCGGTGTGGGCACAGCCGTGTTGGCGGCGGCGCTGATCCTGCCCCAGTCGACCGAGTTCGCCATCAAGGTAGCGATCCTGTCGAGCCTCACCGTCACCTGCGCGGTGGTGGCCGTCCTCCAAGGTGTCGCCCGCCGGAAGCAGCAAACGGCTGACGTCCTGGCCGTCCCATCCGGTGCCGCGGCAAGTCGGAAACACCGTGTGACCGCCCTGGTCGTCAACCCGGTGCTCGTGGCCGTGATGATCATCGCCGTTGCCGCACCGGTCAACACCTTGAGGCTCCGGGGCGACAAACAGATCATCCTGATCGAACGGGGCCTCGCCGGCCCCAACGCCCAGTAGCCGGACGGCGTCGTGGGCCTCGCCGGGCCGACGGATCAGTTGAGGCCGGCGGCCCCAGGCGACGATGGCCCTGGCGTTGCAGACACGAGCGTGCCGTCGAGCTCCATCACGTAGAGGCCGACGGCGACCTCGTCCATCTCGGCCTGGTCGCCCAGCAGCCGTCGGCAACGAGGTGTCCGTCGATGAGCTCGCCGTGGAACTGCAGCTCATCAAGGTCATTGGGCGACAATGCTCGCCTTGATCCGGCCAAGGTCCGTGCCGGTTCCAGCGTGCTTCGCAGCCAAGTCGGTCACTGACATGTGATTCTCCTCGAGATCATGGCGCTCTCGCCACCGCCCGAGGGCAGGCTCATTCTTCTGGGGAAGACGTCCCGAGGATGCCCGGTTGGGCCGCTTGATCTCGATTGACACGCCGTATCGGGCCACCACATTGTGGCTGGTCCGTTCCCAACAGGGGTAATGATGCGTCGTTCGGCCGCCCTGGGGGTGCCGGGGTGAGCCTGCCCGTTCAAGTTCTCGGGTGGTAGCTGCCGACGGAGAGAGGTGATGACACTCTTCGTCCGCTTCCTCGGCTTGGCCCTCGTGGTCGCCGTCGTGTTGTGCGTGGTGGTCGTCCTCACCACAGGACACCCGCAAACCGCACTCAACGACATCGGCGACCTGTACAACCGCGTCACTCACTGACACCGACCGGCCCGCTCCCGAAGACCGCGCCCCGCGGCGTCGGTCTAGGGTGGCGCGGTGGCGGATCAGGCGAGTTTCACGGAACTGACCATGGAGCACATGCCGTCGCTGTACACCGCGGCCCTGCGCATGACCCGCAACCCCTCCGACGCCGAAGACCTGGTCCAGGAGACCTACCTCAAGGCCTACCGAGCCTTCGGCACCTTCCGTGAGGGCACCAACATCAAGGCGTGGCTCTACCGCATCCTCACCAACACGTACATCAACGCCTACCGGGCCAAGAAGCGTCGGCCCGAGGAGACCGACATCGACGACGTCGAGAACCTCTACCTCTACCGTCGGCTGGGCGGTCTGGAGGGCGCCGCGTCGGGGCGCAGCGCCGAGGACGAGGTGCTCGACCACTTCACCGAGACCGACGTGAAGGAGGCCATCGAGGCGCTGCCCGAGCAGTTTCGGATGGCCGTTCTTCTCGGTGACGTGGAGGGCTTCTCGTACAAGGAGATCGCCGAGATCCTCGACGTGCCCATCGGCACGGTCATGAGCCGGCTGCATCGCGGAAGAAGAGCGCTCCAAAAGCGGTTGTACGACTTCGGACGCCAACGTGGATTGGTTTCTGAGGTTTCCGACCGTGAGGGCACAGCACATGGGTAGCCACTGCACCGAGGTCGCGGAGTTGCTCTACAGCTACATCGACGGCGAGCTCACCGAGGAGCGGAGGGTCCTGATCGCGACCCACCTCGACGCCTGCCCACCGTGCCTCGACGCCTTCGACTTCGAGGCCGAGCTCAGGATCGTCATCTCCGAGCGCTGCCGCGAACGGGTGCCCGACCACCTGCGCCAGCGGGTCGCCGACGCCCTCGCCCAGCTGCAGTCGTAGCCGGTTGGAGCCGGCAGGGCCGGCAAGGAATAGGCGGCTCTTCCGCCGGGTTAGTCCGAATATGTCAGAGGCATCAGTCGGAGCCCACCCGATCTCCGGAAACGACCGACCTTCCAAGGCCTACGTGGCCGGGAGAGTCTGTCGTCACGGCGATTGTGGGACCCGACTCTCCATCTACAACGACGGCCTCTTCTGCTACCGCCACGAACCGATGTCGGTCCCACGGCTCCGGGGCAAGAAGATCGCCTGACATCGCCCGTTTGGCGCACTGGCGGCGCCCCAGCCTCCGGGCTGGAGCGCACCGGGAGCGCCTGACGGTGGCCCAAGGCCGTCGGCACTCGAAATGCCGACGGTGGTAAAGCGCCGGCTCCGTGCCCGAACGGAGGCGCCGACCCGAAGTGAGTTCTGACCGCGCCAGGACGTAGGATCACCACGTGGACCTTCTCCTCGCCTTCGGCAAGCCCTGGACCTACTGGCTCGCCCCCGTCGTCACGCTCGTGGCCATCCTTGGGGTGCTGAGCTTCTTCATCCGGTACCTCGTGAAGGTGACGGCCGCCAAGTACCCGAAGCAGTAGCGAGCCCCATGCCCCCCGACCAGCCCCGCGAGCCCGTGGCCTGGGACGTGGCCGAGCGGGTCGCGGTACGGGTGGCTCGGCACGAGCCCCTGGCCGAGTCGTACCTGTACACCTCGCTCGGTCCCGACTTCGCCGAGTTCACGGCCGAGGCCGAGGAGCTGGTCGGCCAGGAGACGGGCCTGCGGTCGCTCTCGGGGCCGGCGCGCGTCCGGGTCACCGACCGAGCCGGATGGATCCACGCCAACCTGAAATCGTTCCAGCGCATGCTGCGGCCCCTCACGGAGCGCCTCGGGGAGCGTATGGGCACGGGCCACATGGCCGATGCCGGCCGGTCGGTTGCCGGGGCCGAGGTCGGAGCCCTGCTCGGGTGGATGTCAACCCGGGTATTAGGCCAGTACGACCTGTTGGTCATCGAGAACGAGGATCCCGAAGACCAGGACATCGTCTACTACGTCGGCCCCAACGTGCTCGCGCTGGAGAAGCGCTACGCCTTCCCCCCTCGGGAGTTCCGCCTCTGGCTGGCCCTCCACGAAGTCACCCACCGGGCCCAGTTCACCGGGGTCCCCTGGATGCGGCCCTACTTCCTCAGCCTGATCGACAGCAGTCTGGCGACGTTCGACCCCGACCCGAAGCGGTTCGTGGCCGCCCTGGGTCGCGCCCTTGAAGCGGCCCGGGCCGGCAAGAACCCGCTCGACGAGGGCGGACTGGTGACATTGGTGGCCGGTCCGGAGCAGCGGGCTGTCCTCCAGCGCATCTCAGGGCTGATGAGCTTGCTCGAAGGCCACGGCGACGTGGTGATGGGGCGGGCCGGGGCCGGGCGTATCCCCAGTGCCGAGCGGTTCCACAAGGTGCTCCACGACCGTCGCCAGACAGGTGGGGCAACCCGCATGTTTCAACGCCTGATCGGCCTCGAAGCCAAGATGCGCCAGTACCAGGAGGGTGAGCAGTTCCTCGAGGCGGTCGAACGCCACGACCGTGCCTCCGTCGAGCTGTTGTGGCGGGGGCCGGAGTGGATCCCCACCCTCACCGAGATCAAGGAACCCGAGCTGTGGCTATCGAGAGTGGCGTCGGCCGAGCCCGCGGCAAGCTAACGGAGGCGGCACTCCTCGCTCGCTGCACGTTCCCGCCACCATCGACTCCTGTCACCTGCGCGGTGTCGGGCGGGGCCGACTCCCTGGCGCTGCTCCTGCTCGCCGAAGCCGCCGGCTGCACGCCGACAGCGGTCCACGTCGACCACGGCCTCCGCCCGGGGTCGGCCGCCGAGGCCGATGTGGTCGCCCGGCTGGCCCACGATCTGGGCGTCACCTTCCGATCCGAACGGGTTACGGTGGCGGCCGGTCCCAACCTCGAGGCGCGAGCGCGCTCCGCTCGCTACGGGGTGTTACCACCCGACGTTCTCACCGGCCACACCGCCGACGACCAGGCCGAGACGGTCCTGCTCAACCTCCTCCGGGGTGCCGGCCTCGACGGCCTGGCCGGGATGGCCCCCGACGGTCACCCCATCCTCGGCCTGCGGCGGGTCGAGACGCTGGCCCTGGTCACCGCCCGCGGCCTCACTCCGGTCGACGACCCCACCAACTCCGACCCTGCCTTCCGACGGAACAGGGTTCGCGGCGAGGTCCTGCCCCTTCTCGACGACGTGGCCGAGCGCGACGTCGCCGCCGTGCTGGCCCGCCAAGCCGGGATCCTGCGGGACGAGGCGGCCCTTCTCGACCACCTGGCTGCCTCCATCGACCCCGCCGACGCCCGGGCTCTCGCCGCCGCACCCCCGGCACTGGCCCGTCGGGCCGTGCGCCGCTGGCTGACGACCGGACGCGAGCATCCCCCGTCGGCGTCGGCTGTCGAGCGGGTCCTCGAGATCGCCCGAGGCACGTGCCGTGCCACCGAGGTCGACGACGGCCGCCGGGTCTCCCGGACGAGCGGTCGTCTCCGTTTGGAATAGCCGTGGGGCGTGCCCCTCGAACTGGTCAGAACGGGGGTTGGTGGGTCCGTGGTCTACCGTCGCGGCCGTGAGCCTCGCGCCGGACGACCACATCGGGCCTGTCGTCATCACCGCCGAGCAGCTGGCCGATCGCATCGTCGCCCTGGGCGCCGAGATCACGACCGACTACGCGGGGAAGGCACCCCTCCTCGTCGGCGTCCTCAAAGGGGCGTTCGTGTTCATGAGCGATTTGGCTCGGGCCATCGACCTCCCGGTGGAGTTCGACTTCATGGCCGTATCGTCCTACGGCAGCGCCACCAAGACCAGCGGCGTGGTCCGCATCGTCAAGGACCTCGACCTCGATCTCACCGACCGCCACGTGGTGATCGTCGAGGACATCGTCCACAGCGGCCTGACCTTGTCGTACCTGCGCAAGAACCTCCAGGCCCGCCACCCGGCGTCGCTCGAGGTGTGCGCCCTCCTCCTCCGAGAGGGGATGCAGACCCACAGTCCCGACCTGCGCTACGTGGGGTTTCGCATCCCGCCCGATTTCGTGATCGGCTACGGCCTCGACGTGGGCGAGCGCTACCGCAACCTGCCCAGCGTCTGCGTGTATGCCGGTCCGCCGGCCGAGAGGCAGTGACGGCCCGCCGGCCGAGAGGCAGTAACCCGGGTCCCGGGACGGTGGAGGGCCCGGTAGCCTGAGAGCACTGTGACCAAGTTCCTCCGACGGCCGATCGTCTACATCCTCATCGCCCTCGTCGCCATCCTCGTCCTGGGCGGCGTGTTCCGGGCCGGCGCCGATTCCACCAAGCTCCGGCTCGACCAGTTCGAGACCAAGCTGACCGAGAACCAGGTGCGAACGGCCACCGTGGGTGACCGGTCGGGCAGCATCAGCGGGAAGCTGGCCAACGGCGACGACTACAAGGTCAGCTACGTCAAGGACGACGCCCCCAAGGTCATGGACCAGTTGCGGGCGGCCAAGATCAATTTCAAGGTCAACCACGAAGACACCCCCCTCTGGTTGTCGCTCGTGGAGAACCTCCTGCCCTTCATCCTGCTGATCGGCGCCTTCCTGTTCGTGATGAACACGATGCAGGGTGGCGGCAACAGGGTGATGCAGTTCGGCAAGGCCAAGACGAAGACGGTGAACAAGGACCAGCCCAAGGTCACGTTCGCCGACGTGGCGGGAGCCGACGAGGCCGTGGAGGAGCTCCAGGAGATCAAGGAGTTCCTGGAGGCTCCGGCCAAGTTCCAGGCCATGGGGGCCAAGATCCCCAAAGGGGTGCTGTTGTTCGGGCCGCCGGGTACGGGCAAGACCCTCCTGGCCCGGGCCGTGGCGGGTGAGGCCGGGGTGCCGTTCTTCTCCATCTCGGGATCGGACTTCGTGGAGATGTTCGTGGGGGTGGGCGCCAGCCGGGTCCGTGACCTGTTCACCCAGGCCAAGGGGAGCGCCCCCGCCATCATCTTCGTCGACGAGATCGACGCCGTCGGCCGCCACCGCGGCGCCGGCATGGGTGGCGGCCACGACGAACGGGAGCAGACCCTCAACCAGCTCCTGGTGGAGATGGACGGCTTCGACACCACGGCCGGGGTCATCCTGATCGCCGCCACCAACCGACCCGACATCCTCGACCCCGCCCTCCTGCGTCCCGGACGCTTCGACCGCCAGATCGTCGTCGACCGCCCCGACCTCGAGGGCCGGCGGGCCATCCTCAACGTCCACGCCAAGGACAAGCCCCTGGCCAAGGGCGTCGACATCAGCGTGCTGGCCCGGCGGACCCCCGGGTTCACCGGAGCCGATCTGGCCAACCTCATGAACGAGTCGGCCCTGCTCACGGCCCGGCGGGGCTTCTCGGAGATCGGGATGCCCCAGCTGGAAGAGGCCATCGACCGGGTCATCGCCGGCCCCGAGCGGAAATCCCGGCTCATCTCAGACGAGGAGAAGCGGGTCATCGCCTACCACGAGGGGGGCCACGCCCTCGTCGGCCACGCCCTCCCCAACGCCGACCCCATCCACAAGATCTCGATCATCGCCCGGGGTCGGGCACTGGGCTGGACCCTCGCCCTGCCCACCGAGGACAAGTACCTGGTGAGCCGGTCCCAGCTCCAGGACCAGTTGGCCATGCTCCTCGGCGGTCGCACCGCCGAGGAGCTCATCTTCCTCGACCCCACCACCGGCGCCCAGAACGACATCGAGAAGGCCACCGAGATCGCCAGGGCCATGGTCACCGAGTACGGCATGAGCGACGAGATCGGGCCCCAGGCCCTGGGCCAGAAGAACGGCGAGGTTTTCCTCGGGCGCGACTTCGGCCACCAGCCCAACTACTCCGACGAGGTCGCCGCCCACATCGACGCCGAGGTGCGGCGCCTCATCGAGGCTGCGCACGACCAGGCCCGGAAGGTGCTCGTCACCTACCGGGCCACCCTCGACCGTTTGGCCGACGCCCTTATCGAGAAGGAGACGCTCGACACCCCGGAGGTCATGGAGATCTTCTCCGACGTGGCGCGCGGATCGGGGCGAATCGCCACCGGTGGAGCGTCGGCGGCACGGCCGGTGCGGCCCCTCTCCACCCCCTGAGCAGCGGCGACCCATGGCCGTCGATCGCGACCGGGTGTCCAGGGCCGTCCGGGAGATCCTCGAGGCGATCGGCGAGGATCCCGACCGCGAGGGGTTGGCCCGTACTCCGGAGCGGGTCGCCGACATGTACGCAGAGCTCTTCGCCGGGCTCGACCATCCCGCTGGGGAGCACCTGGCCGTCACCTTCGCCGCCGACCACGACGAGATGGTCATGGTCAAGGACATCCCTCTCGCATCGATGTGCGAGCACCATCTCATCCCGTTCGTGGGCAAGGCCCACGTGGCCTACATCCCGGCCGACGACGGGCGCATCACCGGCCTCTCCAAGCTGGTGCGCCTGGTGGGCTCCTACGCCCGCCGGCCCCAGGTCCAGGAGCGCCTCACCACCCAGATCGCCGACGAGGTGGTCGCAACTCTCCAACCGCGGGGCGTCCTGGTCGTGGTCGAGGCCGAGCATCTGTGCATGACCATGCGGGGGGTGCGCACGCCCGGAACGGTGGCCGTCACCTCGGCCGTCCGGGGCCAGTTCCTGGACCCCGCAACTCGGGCCGAGGCGATGGATTTCATCCGCGGCCGTCGTTGACAACGTCCACGTCGGGCACCTCGCCCCACTCAGACCATCCCCTGCCGTGCCTTTTACCCAGTACGATCCGGGTGTGCCGTCACTGATCATGGGAGTCCTGAACGTCACTCCGGACTCCTTTTTCGACGGTGGACGATGGTTCGACACCGACACGGCCGTGGCCCACGGCCTCGATCTGGTCGCCGAAGGGGCTGATGTGGTCGACGTGGGCGGAGAGAGCACCCGGCCGGGGGCGGAGCCCGTCGACGAGGCCGAGGAACGGCGGCGCGTCGTCCCCGTGATCGAGGCCCTGGCACCCCATGTCCGTGTCTCGGTCGACACCCGCAAGCCGGGCGTGGCCGAGGCGGCGGTGGCCGCCGGCGCCACGCTGGTCAACGACGTGTCCGCCTGCCTTTGGGACGTGGCCGCCGACGCCGAGGTGGGCTGGGTGGCCATGCACATGAAGGGCGAACCGCCCACCATGCAGTCCGATGCCCACTACGACGACGTCGTGGCCGAGGTGCGCGACCACCTGGTCGACCGGGCCCGGAAAGCCCGAGGCGCCGGTGTGCGCGAAGTGTGGGTCGACCCCGGCATCGGTTTCGCCAAGACCCCGGCCCACAATCTGACCCTGCTCCGCCACCTCGACGTACTGGTCGCCGAGGGATTCCCGGTCATGGTCGGGACCAGCCGCAAGTCGTTCCTGGGTCGCCTCCCTGGCCCCGAGCGGCCCTCTGAGCGGGGTGGCGATCCCAAACCTGGACCGGCCACCGACCGCCTGGAGGCGTCGATGGCAACGGCGGCCTGGGCCCTCAGCCGGGGCGCGACCATGGTCAGGGTGCACGACGTGGCCGCCACCGCCCAGCTCGTCCGGCTCCTGTCATGAAAGGGCTGAGACCGTGAAAGGCAAGTGGGCATCGGGGATCGCCCCCCGCAATTTCGCCTGGATCATCAAAGACCAGCTGGCCGTCAGCGAGCGCCCGGGCGGGTACGCCCGCTCCCACCGTCCGGTGCGCCGCCACGAGGAGATCATCTGGATCCGGGAACAGGGATTCAACCGGGTCGTGTCCCTGCTGCCGTCGCCCCACAATCTCCACTCCTACGACGAGGCCGGTATCGTCTCGGTGCACATCCCGTTCGGTCCCCACGACGGCGCCCAGGAGGTGCTGAGCGACCTTCTGCCCCAGATGAAAGGGTGGCTCGACGCCGGCGAGCGGGTGCTGATCCACCAGGAGGAGCTGAGCGACCGGCTGCAGGGCATCTCCGCCGGCTACCTGGTCTTTGCGGGCCTGGTGACCGACCCGGCCCAGGCCATCGCCATCGTGGAGCAGCTCAACCAACGCCAGATGGGTCCCATCGGGCGGGAGGTCGTCAGCGCGGCCGCGGCCATGGTTACGCCGCCACCACCAAAATCCCGTTCGAAAAGCCACTCGGCCTCGACTACCCGTTCAGAGGGCCGCTCAGGCCCGGCGTCGCGCGCAGCAGGACGGGCCGGGCCCCGGTCACGCTCGGGGCGCCGGTCGGGCCCGGCAGGAGGGTGAACGGCGGCCGACCCGTTGGGTGACGCCGACCGGATCGAGCTGCGGGGCCTGCGGGTCCTGGGCATCTGCGGCGCCTTGGCCGAGGAGCGTGACCGGCCCCAACCCCTCGAGATAGACCTCGACGTGGAAGCCGACCTGATCACGCCGGGGCGAACGGACGCCCTGGCCGACACCGTCGACTACGGGGCCGTGGCCCGGGTCGCAGTGCGGGTGGCCACCGAGGAGCGCTTCACCCTGCTCGAGGCCCTGGCCGAGCGGATCGCCCAGGAAGTCGTCGCCCTGGCCCGGGTCACGTCGGTCACCGTCGGAGCACGCAAACTTCGTCCGCCGGTTGCCGTCGACCTGGCCACGGCCGGGGTCCGGGTCACCCGTTCCGCCCCCCGCCGACTTCCGGGCGGGTGACCGCCGGGCTACGCCGCGCCTTCCTCGGGCTCGGATCGAACCTGGGTGATCGCCAGGCCCATCTGCGCGGCGCCGTCGCCGGGCTGCCCGACGTGGTGCGGGTGTCGCCGGTGTACGAAACCGACGCTGTCGGCGGTCCGGCGGGGCAGGGGCCCTACCTCAATGTCGTCGTGGAGCTACGGACCGACCGGGCCCCACGGGACCTACTCGGCCTGGCCCGGGACCTGGAGGACGCCGCCGGCCGGGTCCGGGCCGAGCGAAACGGACCCCGGACCCTCGATGTCGACGTCCTGCTCGTCGGCGATCTGCGGGTGGACGAACCCGACCTGGTCGTGCCCCACCCCCGCATGTACGAGCGCCGCTTCGTGCTGGCGCCTCTCGCCGACATCGCGCCGGATGTGGTCCCCGCTCGTTGGGAGGAGCGGGCCGAAGGCGACGTCCGCCCAGCAGGTAGTCTTTAGCGACGAACGGCACCTGACCCTGGGGCCGGAACGTGGGAGGAATTCCTTGTCGGAAACACCGAGCCGCCGCCCCGACGGCGGCGATGCCAGCCCGTCTCCCGACGGCGCGGTGACGGTGATCGACAGGGTGGCCGAGTTCAGGGCCCGGCTCGACCAGGCCCGGGCCGAAATGCTCTCTGTGGGCCTGGTGCCGACGATGGGCGCGCTCCACGAGGGCCACCTCTCCCTCGTCCGACGGGCCACCGACGAGTGCGACATCGTTGCCGTCACCGTGTTCGTCAACCCCTTGCAGTTCACCTCGGGCGACGACCTGGCCACCTACCCCCGCACGCTCGACGCCGATCTCGACGTCGTGGCCGAAGGCGGCGCCGATATCGTGTTCGCTCCGTCGGAAGCCGAGATGCACCCGGACCCCACCCCCGCACCAGCCACTGCCACCGCAATGACCACCGGGCAGTTCGGGGGGCTCACCGACGTCTACGAGGGGAGGAGCCGCCCCGGCCACTTCGCCGGGGTCGCCGCCGTGGTGGCCCGGCTCTTCGACGCCACCGGCCCCTGCCGCGCCTACTTCGGGGAGAAGGACTGGCAACAGCTTCTCGTGGTTCGCCGTATGGTCGACGACCTGTCCCTGCCGGTCGACGTGGTCGCCTGCCCCACGGTGCGCGAAGCCGATGGCCTGGCCTGTTCCAGTCGCAACGGGCGCCTTTCGTCGAACGAGCGCCGAGCCGCCCTGGCACTGTCCGGAGCCCTGGCCGGGGCCGCCGCCCTGATCGACGCCGGCGAGCACGACCCGGCCGTCGTCCGCCGCCACCTGTCCGATGCCGTGGCCGAAGAACCGCTAGTCGAACTCGACTACGCCGCCGTGGTGCGCGCCGACGACTTGGCGCCCCTGGACCGGCTGGCCGGTGACGTCCGGCTCCTGCTCGCGGCCACAGTGGGCGGCACCCGCCTGATCGACAACGTGGGCGTCACCGTGAGAACCGACACGTCCCGCCTGGTCCAACGAAGGAGCGCCTGATGCGCCGCCGCATGCTCAAGAGCAAGATCCACCGGGCCCTGGTCACCAGCACCGACCTGCACTACGAGGGTTCGATCACCGTCGATGTCGAACTCATGGAGCGGGCCGACATCCGGGAGTGGGAGCAGGTTGCCGTGCTCGACATCGATAACGGCGCCCGCTTCGAGACCTACGCCATCCCCGGCGGCCGCGGCCAGATGCAGGTGAACGGAGCGGCCGCCCATCTCGTGGAGGTCGGGCACCGGATCATCGTGTTGACCTACGCCGAGTTCACTGAGGCCGAGCTTGTGGCCTTCGTCCCCACCGTCGTGCCGGTCGATGCCGACAACCGTCCCGTCAGGTTGGCTGAAGTGAGCCATGCCGTCCACATCTGACCTCGACCTGCTCGTGCTCGGCAGTGGCGTGGCCGGGCTCTCGGCAGCCGTCCAGGCGGCGTCGATGTTCGGGCTGCGGGTCGGGGTCCTCACCAAGGGCGAACTGGCCCAATCAGCCACCAGCTGGGCCCAGGGGGGCGTGGCCGCGGCCATCGGCGGCGATCCCGACTCGGCCGACCTCCACCTGGCCGACACCCTTGCGGCGGGCGCCGGCCTCTGCGACGCCGACGCCGTCCGGGTGCTGGTCGACGAGGGGCCGGCCCGGGTGAACGACCTCATCGCCCTGGGGGCGGTGTTCGACACCGACCACACCGGAGTCCTGGCCCTGGCCCGGGAGGGCGGCCACTCCGTGCCGAGGGTCGTTCACGCCGGCGGGGCGGCGACCGGAGCGGAGATAGAGCGGGCCCTGGTGGAAGCGGTGCGGACCACGGCGGTCTCCGTGCTGGAAGGGTGGTTCGCCGCCGACCTCATCGTGGCGGGCGGTCGATGCCACGGGGTGGTCGCTCTCGACCCGACGGGCAGGTCCCACGAGGTTCGGGCCCCCCACACGCTCCTGGCCAGCGGGGGGGGTGGCCAGCTCTACTCCGTCACCACCAACCCGGCCCAGGCCACCGGCGACGGCGTGGCCATGGCCCTGCGGGCACGGGTCCCGGTCGCCGACCTGGAGTTCGTGCAGTTCCACCCAACCGCCCTCCACCATCCGCAGATGCCCAGACCGCTGCTGTCCGAAGCCCTTCGCGGCCACGGGGCCCTCCTGCGCGACAGCCGGGGCGACCGCTTCGTCGACGAGTTGGCGCCTCGCGATGTCGTCTCCCGGGCCATGGCGATTCGCATGCGGGAACAGGGGGCCGAACACCTGTGGCTCGATGCCACGCCCCTGGAGGCGTTCGATCAGCGCTTCCCCACCATCGCCGCCGCGGTCCGGCAGGCCGGACTCAACCCCGCTGTCGACTGGCTTCCGATCGCCCCTGCGGCCCACTACATGGTCGGCGGCGTGCTCACCGACCTCGACGGAGCCACCCCCCTCCCCGGCCTGTGGGCGGCCGGGGAGGTGGCCTGCACCGGCGTTCACGGCGCCAACCGGCTGGCCTCCAACTCGCTGCTCGAGGGCATGGTCTTCGCCCCGCGGGTGGTGGAGGCCATCGCCGGCGGCGAAGAACGGCCGTCGCCCACGGGCGCCCTGCGCCACCTCCCCGATGCCAGTGGGCGCCTGACGCTGCCCGAGTCGTTCCGTGTCACGTTACCTACCGCAGAGGTGGTCAACGCGACACAGAAGGCTCGTCCGGGCCTCCGGGGCGGACGGGGAGACTCGACCAAGGCCCGCGAGCGCCTCCAGGAGGCGATGACCAGCTGTGCCGGGGTGGCTCGCGACGAGGAGTCGCTCACTCAGGCCCACCAGTCCCTGACCGCCGCCCGCGCCACCATGGACCCGACCGATGGCTCCCGCAACGCACAGGAGACCCGCAACCTCCTCACCGTGGGCGCGGCGGTCGTGCTGGCGGCAACGGTCCGCCGGGAGACCCGGGGATGCCACACCCGCATCGACTTCCCCGCCGCCCGGGCCGAACTGGCCAGCCGCCTGGTCATCGGGTGAGCCTCGTCGGGGCCTGTCCCGTGGCCAGCGCCGCCCTGTGGTCGGCGGTCTCACCGTGACCGGCCCCGCCGACCCGCCGATCGGCGCCGTCCGGGAGATCGTGGCCCGGGCCCTGGCCGAGGACCTGGGGCCCCTGGGCGACATCACCGCCGTGCTTCTTCCGGCCGGAGTCACCGCCATGGCCGAGCTCGTTCCCCGCACCGCTGGCGTGCTGGCCGGCCGCCTGGCCGCAACCGAGGCCTTCATCCAGGTCGACCCGGCAGTGGTCGTGGAGTGGGCGGCCGACGACGGCGATGCCGTCGAGGCAGGGACGCCACTGGCCCGGGTCGAGGGGCCTCTGGCGTCGATCCTCACCGCCGAGCGGACCGCCCTGAACCTCCTCGGCCATCTCTCGGGCATCGCCACCCTCACCCGCCGATACGTCGAGGAGTGTGGCCGTCACCGCACCGCCATCCGCGACACCCGGAAGACGACGCCCGGCCTGCGGTCCCTGGAGAAGGCTGCCGTCCGGGCCGGCGGAGGCGTGAACCACCGGGGCTCGCTGTCCGATGGGATCCTGCTGAAGGACAATCATCTGGCCGGCATGTCGATCGGCGAGGCAGTGGCGCGGGCCCGGTCCCAGTGGCCCGGGCGCGCCGTGCAGGTCGAGTGCGACACCGCCGCCCAGGTCGACGAGGCCCTGGCGGCGAGGGTCGACCTCGTGCTGCTCGACAACATGGCCCCCGAACATGTCTCGGCCTGCGTGAAGACCGTCGACGGCGCCTGCCTGGTCGAGGTCTCGGGTGGAGTAAGCCTCGACACGGTGGCCTCCTACGCGGCCGCCGGCGCCGACCTCATCTCCGTCGGTGCGCTCACCCACTCCGCGCCCGTGCTCGACATCGGCCTCGACATCTCCCCGGCCTCGTAGTGCTCCTCGCCGTCGACGCCGGCAACACCCAGACCGTGGTGGGCCTCTACGCCAGGCCCGAGCGGCCTTCCGAGCGGGGAGTCAGGCCCGAGCGGCCTTCCGAGCGGGGAGTCAGCGCCGACCTGGTGAGCCATTGGCGCATCGCCACCAGCGCTGAGCGCAGCTCGGACGAGCACGCCCTGCTGATCAGCCAGTTCCTAGCTCAGCAGGACCTCTCGTTCGACCGGGTCACGGGCATGGCCGTGTGCTCCACCGTGCCCCGGCTCACCGTCGTGCTCGGCGAGATGGCCGAGCGCTATCTCGGCGCCTCGCCAGTTGTCGTGGTGGGCCCGGGCACCCGCACCGGCATGCCCATCCTGTACGACAACCCCAAGGAGGTGGGCGCCGATCGCATCGCCAACGCAGTGGGTGCCTTCGATCTCCACGGTGGCCCCACGATCGTCTGTGATTTCGGGACGGCCACCACGGTCGATGCCACCTCGGCCGAGGGTGCGTACCTCGGTGGTGCCATCCTGCCGGGTATCGAGATCAGCCTCGACGCCCTGTTCGAGCGAGCTGCGGCCTTGTCGCGGGTCCGGTTGGTCGAGCCTCGGCGGGCGATCGGCAAGAGCACGGTGGAGTCCATCCAGTCCGGAGCCATCTTCGGTTTCGCCGGGGCCATCGACGGCCTGTGCCGTCGGTTCGAGGACGAGCTCGGATCCTGCTCGGTGGTCTCCACCGGCGGCCTGGGCAGTCTGGTCGCCCCCTACTCCACCAGCATCGAGCGTCACGAACCCTGGCTCACCCTCCACGGCCTGCGCCTCATCTACGACCGCAACGTCACGCCGTGACGGGTCCGGGGGGCCCTGATCCCATCCCCCCCACCATCGAGTGGGTCGACGGGCGCGTGCGCCTCATCGACCAGCGCCGGCTCCCCGCCGAGCTGGTGATGCTCGATGTCTCCACTCTCGACCAGATGTGCGACGCCATTACGACAATGGCCATACGCGGCGCGCCCGCGCTCGGGGTCGCCGGCGCCATGGGGATCGCACTGGCCCAGGTCACCGGCGGGCTCCTCGCCGACGCGGCCGTTCGTCTCATTGCCACCCGGCCCACCGCGGTGAACCTGGCGTGGGGCATCGAGCAGGCCCTGCTGGCCGACGACCCGGTGGCCGAGGCCCAACGGCTGGCGGCCGACGACGTGGCCAGGAATCGGCGTCTCGGCGCCCACGGGACCGCCCTGATCCCCGAGGGGGGGCGGGTCTACACCCACTGCAACGCCGGGTCGCTGGCCTGTGTCGGCTACGGCTCGGCCCTGGGCATCGTGCGGGCGGCCCACGAGCGCGGCCGGCGACCCACGGTGTGGGTGGGCGAGACCCGTCCCGCCCTTCAGGGCGCCCGTCTCACGGCTTGGGAGCTCGATCGCCTGGGGATTCCCGCCACGCTGGTGGCCGATGTGATGGCCGCCTCGCTCATGGCCGGTGGCGAGATCGACTGTGTGGTGGTGGGGGCCGATCGCATCGCCGCCAACGGCGACGTGGCCAACAAGGTCGGCACCTACGGGCTGGCCGTGCTGGCCCGCCACCACGGCATCCCTCTCTATGTGGGCGCCCCCACTTCCACCATCGACCTGGCCTGCGCCGACGGCTCGGCCATCCCCATCGAACGTCGCCACGGGGGCGAGGTCACCACTCTGGGCGGCGTCGAGATCGCGCCTCCGGGGTTCACGGCCGAGAATCGGGCCTTCGACATCACCCCTGCGGCGTTGGTGACCGCCATCGTCACCGATGCCGGCGTCGCCCGACCCCCCTACGACCCGTCACTCGCGGCGCTAGAAGCCTTGGGCCGGCGAAGCCGGCCGGGATGAGTCAAGTTTCATCGAGGTCATGTTGGCACCCCATTGAGGTAGTCACGCCGCCAGCTGCGAACGAGCAGCGAGACGATCCATCTCTGCCTCGAGCCTGACGAACG
>JBBRXY010000042.1:0-26829 GCA_038238185.1 Acidimicrobiales bacterium | reverse complement strand
GCACACCGGCGCAGTGAGCGCCCACGACGTCATCCGGATGCTGTCGCATGGGGGCAACCCGACCCAGCTCGGCGAAGCACTCTCCTACTACGGCAGGATCTTCAAGACCCTGCACGTACTGGCCTACGTCGACGACGATGCCTACCTCGACGCGGCCCTCGCCCGTCTCCGGGCCGACGGGTACCCGGTGCGCGACGAAGACATCGCACGCCCGTCGCCGTACATGCGCCGCCACCTCAACGTCCACGGCCACTACACCTTCCAACTACCCGACCTCGGCGGCCACCGCAGGGCGCTGCGTGACCCCGATTCCCAAGCCGACGACACCGACTGATCCGATGCTTAGCGCCAGTTCTCGTTCGGTTGTTCCTCACGGGCCTTGACTGCCCCGACAATGCGGCATGGAGCGGCGGCCTGACCTACTCGCCAAGCTTCGTGCGCTGGCGTCGTCGATTCGAGCGGTCGCTTCGGCGATCGAGTCGTCCGGACGCCTGCCCGGCGACCTCCTCGAAGATCTACGGGTCGCCGGGGTGTTCGGTCTGTGGCTGCCTCGCGAGCTGGGCGGCACCGAGGCCACGCCTGCCGACGTCATCGATGCGGTCGAGATGCTGGCTGCCGCAGACGGCTCGGTGGGTTGGTGCGTGGCCGTGGCCGTGGGGACCAGCGCACTGGCGGCCTACTTACCCGAAGCCGGTGCCCGCGAGATCTTTCGCCCCCATGGCGGCCGTGCCACTGGGGATCGCCACCGCCGCCATCGAGGAGCTCGTGGGCCTGGCGGGGGAGAAGACCCCCTACCGCAGCAGCCGCTCGCTGGCCGAGCGAGACGTCGTGCAGTCGATGGTGGCCCAAGCTGAAGCCGAGGTGCGGTCGGGGCGCGCCTTCCTTCGGGAAGCCCTCGACGACGTGTGGAGCTCCGCCGAACGCGGTGACGACATCAGCCTGCGCCAGCGGGCGCTCGTTCGTCTGGCCGTCATCAACGCATGGTGATCGGGGATTCGCGCCGTCGATCTGTGCTTCGAGGCGGCCGGCTCCACCGCCCTGTTCGTGGCCAACCCGATGCAGCGCTACTTCAGGGACGTGCACGCCGCCGGCCAGCACGTGGTGCTGGCTTTCCCCGGACTGGAGACGGTCGGCCGTGTCCTCCTCGGCCTGGAGCCCGATACATCACTGCTGTGACCGTGCTCAGTAGACCGAGGGGATCCAGTTGAGGCTTTCCTTCGGCGGGCGCTGGTATCCGGGGTCGGGCTGGCGGGCCGGCATGGTCGTGGCGGTGGTCGGCACCTCGGAATAGGGCACCTGGCTGAGCAGGTGGTGGATGCAGTTCAGTCGGGCCGATCGCTTGTCGTCGGCGTCGACCTCCCACCACGGCGACTCCGTGGTCGATGTCCACTCCACCATGACGTCCTTGGCCTTGGAGTACTCGACCCACCTCGTGCGCGCGTACATGTCCATGTCGGACAATTTCCACTGTTTGGTCGGGTCGTCGATGCGCGCTTGAAAGCGGCGCTCCTGCTCCTCGTCGGACACCGAGAACCAGTACTTCACGACCTGGACGCCTGACCGCATCAGCATGCGCTCGAACTCCGGGACCGAGCGGAGGAAGTCCCAGTACTCGTCGTCGGTGCAGAACCCCATCACCCGTTCAACTCCGGCACGGTTGTACCAGGAGCGATCGAATACCACCATCTCCCCGGCGGCTGGGAGATCAGGCACGTAGCGCTGGAAGTACCACTGGGTCCGTTGTCTCTCGGTGGGCTTCGGGAGGGCGATCACCCGGCAGGCGCGGGGGTTGAGAGGATCGGTGATGCGTTTGATCGTGCCGCCCTTGCCTGCGGCGTCACGACCCTCGAACAGCACCACCAACTTGTGGCCGGTGTGGCGGATCCACTCGAGCATGCGCACCAACTCGACCTGCTGGGTGGCCAGTTCCGCCTCGAACTGCTTCTTCTTCATGGACGCCGACGGTAGGCCATCAGCGTTCATCTCGCACGGAGTCGAGCCTGCCCGAGGCTCAGCGTGGGCGCCCCCTTGTTGCGCCCGCCATCATGGAGCTTGCATGAGCACCAACCATTCACCGGACCAGGGTCCGTGACAAGCGAGGCGGCCCTGATCGCCCGGGTCATGACCGGATTCGTGCTGGCGTTCGTCGTCGGATTCGAGCGGAGGCTGCGGGGCTCCCCGGCGGGGGATCGGACCTTCGCCCTGGTGGGTACCGGAACGGCAGCCCTCACCGCGGTCACGTTCAAGAACTCGCCCCAGGCGGTGGCGGGAGCCATTACCGGGATCGGCTTCATCGGCGCCGGCATCGTCTTCCACGGCCGCGACGACCTGGTCAAAGGGCTCACCACCGCAGCCGGCATCTTTGCGGTGGCCGCCATCGGCGTGGTCGTGGGGAGCGGCCACGTGGTCATCGGAGCGCTCACGACCGCGGTGGTCGTGCTCACCCTCGAGCTGCGGTACGTCCCGGGGCTCGGGGTTCTCGACGCCCGTCGCTACGAGGCACGGTTTCGCTCCGACCACGACGCTCCCGATCAACACCAACCCGATCACGACGAGGAACCGTGACAGCCGCAATGGCGGGCCTTCCCGTATGAACGGAACGAAAAGTTCATCAGGCCAGCCGGGGGAGTGGGCGCAGCTCGCCGCTGAGAACGGCCTCGGGGAGGCTGAACGAGTATCGACCGTGTAGCTCGATGTGCTCTCGAACCAAAGGAGACAGCCGTTCGAGATCGTGGTCGTCGATGCTGCTCCCTCGATCCCGGGCATAGTTGACGGCCCGATCCATGTACCGGGTGTTGAACAGGGCGATGGCGTTGACAACCGGCCCCAGCGCACCGAGCTGATCCTCTTGTCCCGTCCGGTAGGCCTGGTAGAGGTCTCCCCGATGTCCATGGAACACAGCACGAGCGAGGTCGTGGCGGCCCTCCGTCCTGTTCAACTGGACCAACACCCGGCGCCGGTTGGCCTCGTCGATCCCTCTCGGAGAGCTCGCCCAGAACCATCCTGGCCAGGTCGACCTAGTCGTTGATGGGGGAGCGGCCCCGGGCTTCGCCCACCACCAGGGCCCAGCGCTCCAGATCGGCACGTCGCGCTCGGTTCGAGTTGCACTTCTCGGCCTGGGCAGAAGACTCGAGGGCTCGCTTGGCCGTCAGCCAGTCCTCGGCCAGCTCCACCACCGATGTTGACGGCGAGCCGCCCATCTCATGGACGGTAGCGATGACCGAGCAGCGGAGCGGGGATAGTTGGCGATATCCCCCGACCCCTACGGTGCAACCTCGCCCTGCCGAACGGGAATGCGTAGCGATTGGCAAGGGATCCTTGGGTGCTCAGCCCGTCCCCGGCGACCGTCGTCGGTGTCGGCCTGGCCGACCCGCAGTCGGACTGCCGACTCCGTCAGCGTCCCAGCAAGACAGCGACAAACTCTGGTCGCCAATGGCGCGAGCAACGAGAAGCTCCGGAGCCCCACGGCTCCCGCGGATCCCCGAAACAGCCGCCTCAGCCAGCAATCACAGGGGCGATGCCTCTCACCCCGCCCACATCAGCGTCAGGAGAGCCCAAAAACGAAGCCCTGGCGGGCGCTCGGTTCGCCGGATAGGCTCCGCGTCGAGGTTGGCCGTGGGGCCGAAGGGGCACGGGAGGTTGGGGGAAATGGCGAAGGGCTTGGGCATCCGTACGAAACAATCGCAATCGCGATGGATACGGCGCCCGCTTCCCAGGATACTTGGTGCCCGCTCACCCCTACTGGTCGCAATGGTCGTGGTGGTAGGCCTGTTTTCCTACTCGGTCAGCAACGGAACCCCGGTGGCAGCGGCCCAAGGCCCAACGACCCCTCCGCCGGTGCGGCTGGCCAACGAGTCGCCGCCCGCCCTACCAGCAGACGCCCACCCCACCGCCGCGACCAAGGCGGAGGCGCAGCAGCCGCTCACCGTCACGGTTACCCTCAACCGCACAGACGAAGGTGGCTTCCAGACGTTCCTCGCCGGCGTCCAGGATCCCGCCTCGCCCCGGTATCGCCACTTCCTGTCGCAGGCTCAGTTGGCCGATCGCTTCGGGCCGAGCCAGGGCGCCTACGACGCGGTCGTGTCATGGCTCACTTCAGAGGGGTTCAAGGTGGCGGAGCGGTCGGCCAACCGCCTGACCGTCAGCGTCGCCGGGAGTCGAGCGGACGTTGAAAAGGCATTCGGGGTCCAGATCAACGAGTACGAGAAGACCGGTCACCGGTTCTACGAGAACACGATCCCGCCGGCCGTGCCAGCCTCGATAGCTGGGTACATCGAAAACGTTGGTGGTCTGTCAAGTATCGGCGCGCCTACGCGCCCGAACAACAATCGTCTGCCCGCCGAATGTCTGGTCTATGACGTCGTCGGAGGTGCCAGCGTCGGTGGGCTCACCTCAATCACGGTTTTGGAACTCGTCGCCGCCTTGCTCGCGATCACCGTTCCGATCCTCTTCATTCTGGGACTCACACTCTCTGTCTTAGCGATCGGCTCTGGACTGGTCTGTCTTGCCGCAATCGCCGCCGGCCGCAGAGGCGTGTCCCTCGGGTCCGGCTCCTCGCAGGTCTCGGCGCCTTCTCCGGGAGGACTTCGAAAGCCGGCTCCTCTCGCAAATTCGGCGGCTACGCCCCAGAAGATCGGCCTGCTCGAGTACGATACCTACCACCCGAGCGACGTGGCTGACTGGCTCGCCGTCCTCGGGGCTGATCCCGCGATCGCGAGTCGCCTGAGCGAAGTCCATGTCCACGGCGGCGTGTCGACCCCGGGTTCTGGCGAGTCAGAGGTCCTTCTCGACATCGCCACCGTCATGCAGCTGACACCCTCCGCACCGACGCAATACGTGGTCTACGACGCTCCCATGACGACGAGCTTCGAGGCCATGTTCAACGCGATGATCAACGACGGCGTCACTATCATCTCGAACAGCTGGACTGCATGCGAGGACCAGGTGAGCCAGGCCGGGGCTCAGGCTATAGATTCGGTTCTGGCCCAGGCGGCAGCGGCCGGAATCAGCGTGCTGAACGGCGCGGGCGACTCAGGCAGCACCTGTTCGGACGGCAGTCCGAACACGGTCGGAGTACCGGCCGACTCCCCTCATGCCACCGCTGTCGGCGGCACGTCGGCAAAGCCCTCGGTTGGCGGGCTCTATGCAGGTGAGACGTATTGGGACGGCACCATGTCCACACCGCCGACGGGCAAGGGCGGTTTCGGTGTCAGCAAGTACTTCGCCCGCCCTCCGTATCAGAACGGCCTCTCGTCCTCTTCGATGCGCTCGATACCGGACCTGTCAGCGATTGCCGACCCAACTGACGGTGTCCAGATCTGTCAGGCCGATGCCGGAGGATGCCCGACAGGCCTGTCCTTTGGTGGGACGAGCATGTCAGCTCCGGTGGTGGCCGCCGAAGTCGCGAACATCAACATCGAGGTGGGATCCAACATCGGCGAACTGAACCCGGCCCTGTACCCGCTCGGCGGTACGCCAGCGTTCGAGTCGCCGACGAACATGGGGAGTGACTTCGCCCACGTTGGGCTCGGGTCACCCGACGAGGCTCACATCGCGCTCGCGTTGAGCGGCGCTCCCACCGGGCCCGTGGATGCCACCGTGTCGACGGCGATCAGTTCGGGTACTGCCCCTGCGGACGGAAACACGGTCGGGCTTGTCGACGCCTTCCTCAGCAGCGCCAACGGCGCACCGGTCAGTGGGAAGGCGGTGTCCGTAACGACGAGCAGCCCGACGGCGGTCGTCAAGGCGATCATCGGCACTTCAACAAACAACGGCGGCGCCGTTTCCTTCAGGGTCACCGACACGGTGCCCGAGATCGTCACGTTTACGGTCACTGACACCACCGACGGGATCACACTCGTCTCCCATCCGACGATCACCTTTGTGCCGCCCACTGCGACCGGCGCCAGCATCATCGCTAGCCCGACGACGGTTGCCAACGATGGCACCTCGAAGGCGACGGTGACGGTGTACCTCGAGGACGCACTCCACCGGCCGGCGTCGGGCAAGACAGTGTCGCTGTCGGCCGGGGGGAGCAACGCGGTGATCAGCCCGTCGAGCAGACAAGCAGTGACGGACAGCTCGGGTCAGGCGACGTTCACGGTCACTGACACCAACTCGGAGTCGGTGGCCTTCACGGCGGTCGACGTGACCGACGGGAACCTGCCCGTGCCCGGTAGCGCGGCGGTGAACTTCACAGCCACCGCCGCTGCTTGTGCGAACGATATCCCCACCGCGGTCAGCGGGTTCTCGGCATCGGCGTTCGTTACCGGATTGGCGTTCAACACCTCGACCGTCGTCTTCCCCGGAAACGTCACGTTCCCCGCCTGTTCTGGGCAATCCCCGCCCGCCTTTGACCCGGCCGGGAATGCGTACGTTTCCAACCAGACGGATGGGTCCATCCACGTGTTCGGTCCTTCGGGCGGCGTGGCCAGCCCGGCGAACCAGCTACCCGGAGCCTCCTTCGCACCCGGGGCGCTTGGTAACTTGGTGTTCGGGAAGGACGGTTCCCTCTACGCCGGCCTGGTCCACCTGGGCGACAACATCAGCAATCCCGAGATCGTCCAGCTCGATCCGGCGACAGGAACCACGTTAAGGGTCGTGGCCAGCTCGGAAACCGGGCTACCGGACTGCCCATTCGTCCTAGCCGTGGATCCTCTGAGCGGCGACCTGTTCACCGACGACGAATGCTCCGGGTTTGCAGCCAGCAATCAGATCACCAGGATCGCCAACCCCGCGGGCGTCAATCCGACGGTGAGCGCCTACGTCACGACCAGTGGCGGCAACCTTGGGCTCGCCTTTGCCCCTGACGGCACCATCTACCTGGCCAACTCCGCGGCATCGACGATAGACCGGATAGGCGGAACCGACACCACCTCTCCCACCGTCACCAGTGTCGCTAGCGTATCCTCCGGGACCCCCGCGTCGGTGGCCGTGGCGTCGGTGGGTCCGTCCGGGAACGCCACGATGCTCGACGTGTTCTCCTTCGGGGGAACGGTGTCGCAGATCGATCTGACCACGACACCCCCATCGGTGGCACCTGTCGCTTCCGGTAGCTCGAACTTCTTCATCCAGGCGACCACTGCCGGCGGTTGCGTCTATGCACCGCTGCCCGGCTCTGTCGTGCGTTTCGGGCCCACCTCGTGTGGGTCGTCTCCCCCCACTACGAGCGGGCCTCAGATGACTCTGACCGGCACCGGTTTATCGAGGCCGCCCACCGGGTCACCGGTGACATTCACTGCCCAGACACAGAACGTCTCGGCTCCGACGGGCACGCCGATCCGCTTCGTTGTTTCCGGGGCCAACTCCCAGGTGAAGCTGGTCAACGCCGACGCAAGCGGCAAGGCCGTCTTCGCCTATTCCGGGGTGTTCCCCGGCACCGACCGGGTGATCGCGGTCGCCGTCGTCGACGGGAGGGCGGTCACCTCGGCCCCCATCAGCTTCAGGTGGGTGGCCGGCAAGGACACCAGTTTCCTCTCGCTGAACCAGAGCCAGGGGGGCGGCCCGGTCGGCAGGCCGGCGAGGCTGGCCGCCAACCTCGTCGATGTGGCCAAGACCCCGCCGACCCCGATTCCCAACGCACTGGTCACGATCGGCCTGGGAACTCAGACGTGCGCCGCGACCACCGACGGTGCTGGCAATGCGACCTGCATGCTCACGCCCACTGGACCGCCCGGGCTCGTGCCCGTCACCGCAACCTACGCCGGCAGCACCCGGTTCACGCCGGCCTCGGCGACCGACTCGTTTGCCCTGACGGCCCCGGTGGCTGGCCAGGCCCCGGCCATCACGAGCGCCCCTGCCACCACGTTCACCGTGGGCGCCGGGGGCTCGTTCACCGTGGTTGCCACCGGCAGTCCGGCCCCGACCCTGAGCGAGACGGGCACGTTGCCGTCCGGGGTGACCTTCAACGCCAGCACGGGTGTCCTCGCCGGCACTCCTGCGGCAGGCACCGTCGGGACCTACCCGGTCAGCTTCACCGCCACCAACGGGATCAACCCCGACGCTACGCAGTCCTTCACCCTGACCGCGGCGAAGGCGACGACCACGACGACAGTGTCGGCCAGCCCGCCGAACCCGGCTCTCGGTGCCGACGTCACCTTCACCGCCAACGTGGCGCCGAGCCTTCCGAACGCCCTGAGCCCGTCGGGGACGGTGCGCTTCTTTGTTGACGGGCAGGCAAACCCGGCGGCCACCAAGGCCCTCACCGGTGGGACCGCAGGGTTCACCACCGCTGCTCTCGGGGCAGGCTCGCACACGGTGGTCGCCACCTACAGCGGCGACGCCAACTTCGCGACCAGCACCGCCTCGACCACCACCCTCGTCGGCAAGCCCACCCCCACCTTGCGCACCAAAGCGTCACCGCCGGTGGATGCGGGCGTCGGTAAGGTCAAGGACACGGCCACCCTGGCCGGAGGCCTCGCTCCTACGGGCTCGATCACCTTCGCGCTCTACGGGCCGAACACCTGCGCCGGGCCGGCCGTGTTCTCCTCGATGAAGCAGGTGAACGGCAACGGCGTCTACGTCTCGGCCAGGTTCACTCCGACTGCGCCGGGCACCTACCAGTGGCGGGCCAGCTACTCCGGTGACGCCAACAACAACGCCGTGGCCGCGACTCCGTGCGGTGATCCTGCCGAGATGGTGGTCGTCCGGCCATCCCAGCCGACCCCCTGCCCGACGACGATCACCGGCAAGGTCACCGGACCGGTTGTCGTGGCCGCCGGCAAGCACGTCTGCTACCTCAATGCCACCGTGACCGGCGGGATCACCGTTAACCGGGGTGGTGAGCTCACTGTCACCAACTCGATCGTGGAGGGAGGCATCAGGTCCACCGGGGCCCGGGCGTTGGACCTCTGCGGAAACGACATCCGCGCCGCTTCGTCGGGCACGGCACTTGCGGTGGCCAACACCGGTGGGCCCATTCGCATCGGTGACCCGGCCACCGGCTGTCTCGGCAACGCCATCCGGGGCGACGCGAGTTTGACCAACAACTTCGACCGCCTGGTGTTCGGGAACAACCATGTCACCAACCGAGCCACCTTCAGCGGCAACACGGGAGGTCCGATCGTGGTCAAGAACAACCTGATCGTCGGCGCACTGGCCTGCAAGACCAACCTGCCGGCACCCAGCAATGCCGGGCAGCCCAACACAGCCGGAAGCAAGACCGGCCAGTGCGTCGGGCTCTGAGGGCCAGACACCCGGCACACTCCACGAATTTGAAGCGGCCGACGTCGCCGGGCGCACCAAAGACACCTACCTCGGGGCCACTACGCCCGCATCCGGGGCCGCCGTCGCGGTCGAGCACTCGATCCTGGTGATCGCCTGGCACCTGCTCTCCACCGGCCAGACCTACACCGATCTCGGAGGCGACTACTTCGACTGGCGTCGCACCAGCAACCTTCTACCAGAAGCGGCCCCGGTGGCAGGACTGGAAGCCATGCGGCACCGCGTCACCCTCGAACCTGCAGCGTGATCTGACAACATCGTGACCGCAGTGTCTGGTGGGAGCAACGGCTCCTCTACCGGCGATAAGGGGGATTATCCCCGCATTTCGGAGAGGTCCAAATCCCTTGCCCCGATAGGGTTTGCCCGGCGACGCGGCTTAGCTCTGCCGCGAGGCTCCGACAGGTCCCTGGCGTGTGTCGCTGGTCTCGGCGGCGAGCATTCGTCGGCTGAGCTCGAAGAGCAGCTCCCAGTCCGGCAACTCGTCTCGCTCGTAGGACCGCTCAACCGCGTCGGCCAGCTCGCCGGCGTCGAGGTCGGCGTACCGCCCGGATCGGTTCTGCGGCGCCGTGGGCACGCCTCAACGGTACCGCGGGCGTGATGGTCCCCGAAGGGATGGCCGCCTGGCCCAGAATGACCCGTCATGGCGACTGTCGTACGTCTTGGGCCGCTCCCGCTCTGGCATCGCCCGCGGAAGCCGCATCGCCGAACTTGAGCGAATTCTCAGAACTCCCGTGCAGCTGGTCGAGGCGGCAACACTCGACGAATTCGTCATCGCCGTCGGGAGTCCCGACGTGATCGCCGTGGTCCTGGACGCACCTCGGGTGGGAGAGCTCACCGCGGCCATTGAGGCTGCCGGGTCGCGCCCGGTGCTCCGGCTGCTCTGGCGCCGGCAGCGCAACACCCGAGGTGAGGTCGACGAGGTGTTCGACGGCTACGGGCTGCTCACGGAGACGGGCGTCGTTGGGCTGGCTGACGGTGAACTCTCGACGACCTGACCGCCCTCGCTGGACCGGCCGACCCCCCCCTTTTTTCACCGAACGTGGGTTCCCAGTAAGGCTGATGAAGTCTCCGTTCCATTCATACGGCAGGGCCTGGCGGACGCATGGACCCGGCGCTTCTCCAGGTCGAGGAGGAACTGCTTGCGCTCGAGCCCTCCGCCGTAGCCGGTGAGGCTCCCGTCGGACCCCACGACACGATGGCAGGGGACGATGATGCAGATCGGGTTGGAGCCGTTCGCCAAGCCGACTGCCCGTGACGCTCCCGGTCTTCCGATCCATTGGGCGATCTGACCGTAGGAGGCGGTCTCCCCGTAGGGGACACGGCACAGGGCCGCCCACACGGATTGCTGGAATGGTGTTCCCACCGCCGCCAGCTCCAGATCGAAGGTGGTGCGTTCACCGGCGAAGTACGTCTCCAGTTGGTCGATGACCTCCGGAAAGGGCCTCGGGTCGCGCTCGCCGAACTCGTCGGTCGGCGGACGGTGGCGCTGGTCGACCATGAACACACCGCTCAAGACCCCATCGGTGGCCACGAGTGTCAGATCGCCGATCTGGCTGTCCATGTAGGTGTATACGCGCTGAGTCACGGTGGATCCTCTCGTTATGCGGGTCAGGCAGGGAGCCGGTTGACGGCGTGATCGCCGGTGGCCCACAGGTGTTGGACGGCATACGCGCGCCATGACCGCCACCCTTCGGAGACGAGCGAGAGTGCCGCCGGCGTGGCGGGCAGACCGAGGTTGCGGGCGGCCGCGACGACACCGAGATCACCGGTGGGGAAGGCGTCGGGATCGCCCAGGGCCCGCATGGCGATGGTCTCGACGGTCCACGGACCAATTCCGTTGACCTTCATCAGCTGGCCGCGAGCGTAATCCCATGCCGTCGCCGGTCCGAGGTCTATCTCGCCCGAGGTCATGGCCACCGCCAGGGTGATCAAGGTCGCTCGGCGTGACCGGGGGAGGGCGAGTGTCGCCGGGTCGATGGCTGCGAGGGTTGCCGGTTCGGGAAACAGATGGGTCAGACCGCCATCAGGGTCGTTCATGGCCTCTCCGTGAGCGATCACCAGGCGGCCGGCGTGGGTACGTGCCGCCGCCGTCGACACCTGCTGGCCGAGCACGGCCCGCAGGGCGAACTCAGCTGGGTCAACGGTGCGCGGCACCCTGCGGCCCGGGTGTTTCGCCACCAGCTCAGCGAGGTGCGACTCGGTGCCGAGCCGGTCGTCGATAGCGACTGGATCGGCGTCGAGATCGAGCATCCAGCGACAGCGGCTGACGGCCACGGCCAGATCTCGCAGATCGTCCAGGGTCAAGCGGCATTCGATGTGATCGTGGCGGGGGGCGAGAGCGACGATGCCCCCGCCATGCGGCAACCGCAGAGTCCGGCGGTACCAGCCATCTCGCCATTCCTCGACCCCGGGCACCGCGGTGGCGGCAAGATGCCCGAACAGGTTGTCGGGGTACAACGGCCGGCGAAACGGCAGGCGCAGGCTGAGGGTGCCCGATGCGGCCGATTGTCGGCCGTGGACCACTCGCTGTCGCATTTCGGTCGGCGACGAGGCGAACACGTCGCGAACGGAGTCGTTGAAGGAGCGGACGCTGGCGAAACCGGCGGCGAAGGCGGTCTCGGCCATGGGCAACGAGGTGGTCTCGATGAGCATCCGGGCGGTCTGGGCTCGTTGAGCACGGGCAATTGCCAACGGCCCGGCCCCAAGCTCGGCCCGCACGTGTCGCTCGATCTGACGGGTGCTGTAGCCCAGTCGCCCCGCCAACCCGCCGACACCTTCGCGCTCGACCACTCCGTCGGCGATCAGGCGCATGGCGCGGGCGACGACATCGGCACGCTCGTTCCATTGCGGTGACCCGGGGGTGGCGTCGGGACGGCAACGCTTACAGGCTCGGAACCCGGCCTGTTGCGCGGCCGCCGCCGAGGGATAGAACCGCATGTTGGATGGCTTGGGCGGCCGGACCGGGCAACTGGGCCGGCAATAGATGCCCGTCGTGACGACCGCGGTGAAGAACCACCCGTCGAAGCGATCATCCTTGGACCGCACCGCCCACAGGCACCGTTCGCGGTCGTCGTGCATGGCTCCAGCCTCCTCGATCCGAGCGGATTCGTCTAGCAGGTTTCCGACATCGAGGATCGGAGTGGATCTTCGAAGACATCGACACGGCGACGGGCAAAGCGCCCCTGCAACCACCCGGCGGCCGACCGGTCATGGCCTGCCCCTCGTCGCCACAGGACGCCACACTCAGCCCTGAGGCTCGGCGCGGAGCCCTTCGGAGCCCCGATCCACTGCGGCGGCGACGAACCGGTGGATCTGATCGATGCCACAGGGCTGGTTGGCGGCGTCGGCCACCAGCTCGGACAGCCCCGCGGCGTCTTCGTCCAACAGGGCCAACAGCAGGTCCTGCTTCTGGTCGAAGTAGGTGTAGAAGGCGCCCTTCGACAGACCAGCCTCGGCGCACACGTCGTCGACGCTGAGGATTCGGTACGCGCCGCGAGTGACGCCGCGCCAGGCGGCATCGATCAGATGCTGACGGCGCTGCTCCTTGGCCGCCTCGGCCAGCTTCGGCATGGGAGAATAGAACCTGACCAGTCAGGTTCTATTCCGTCGTCGAAGAGGTCCCATGAGTGAGGCACGAGCAGTTCGTCAGCCCAAGGACAGCGCCGAGACCGATCGGCTAGGCCCGACCGGCCCGACAGCGCCGACGGCTCCGTCCACCGGCAGGGTCATGCCGGTGGCCACGGCCCGAACGGTGCTGGCCGGCGGCATCCTCCTCCTCGGCGGCATCATCGGCGTGGTCGACGGCTTCATCCAGCACAGCGCCTTCTATTTTCTGGGCATCGGTGGTGCCACCCTGCTCGTCGCAGGGTTCGTGGACGGCACCAAGCTCCGTTACCGCGGCCCGGGAACGGCGCTGCTCTTGACGTTCCTCACCGGCCAGTACGCGTTCAAGTGGCTGCCCGACAAGCCGTGGGGAATGACCCAGATCGAATTCCTGGGCTTCTGCTACGCCACCCTCTTCGCCGTCTACGGTTTCTACGTCCTCCTGCGCGAGGCGATCCGACTCCGGGCCCAGTCGCCCCGTTGATCACCACCATCGGCGGGCTGCTGGCGGGGCCGCCGACCACCCGCTCTGCGCCGCTATGAGTCGTTGCGCATCCACTGACACGATTCCTACGCTTCCACTGACATCCGAGCTTTGCCTGAACAATGGTTCGGCTTGGCCACCGGGCGGCGCACGACAAGAAGGCGCGCGACGATGAGGTGCCTAACAGCGTTCTTGGGCGAGAGGACGGGGTAGGAATGGCCGAGCTGAGCGGAACGTTGATCGCCCATCGGAAGCGACTCGGCGAGATTGCAACGATTCTCGCCCGGAACGGCTTGGCCGCCTGGGTGCCACGCGGCTCGGGCCTTGTCGATCCCGGAGTACTCCAGAAGCTGCGCGAGCACGTCGTCGGCGCCGAGCTCGTCGACCGCTCCGAGGGTGAGAGGGTCCGCAGCGCTCTGACCGAGCTCGGGACGACGTGGGTCAAGTTCGGCCAAATGCTGAGCCTTCGCCCCGATGTCGTGGGCGTCGAGATGGCCTTGGAGCTGGAACGGCTCCAAGGCTCGGTGCCCGCCGACCCGCCGGGTGTGGCGCAACGGACCGTCGAGGCCGAGCTGGGGAAGGGTGTCGCCGACCTCTACGAGTCGTTCGAGACGGAGCCGTTCGCGTCGGGATCGGTTGCCCAGGTCCATCGAGCCACGCTGGTCGACGGAACCACTGTCGCAGTGAAGGTGGTGCACGACGGGGCATCGCCCCGTGTCCGCGAGGATCTGGAGCTGATGGCCGCCCTCGCCGCCTACCTCGAGGCGCGTGACCCCGAGCTCGCGCAACTACGGCCGACCGTTCTCGTTTCCGAGTTCGCGACCATGATGAAGGACGCGATCGATCTTGGCGAAGAGCTGACCAACCTTCAGCGGTTCCGCGAGAACTTCGCAGACGAACCCGATGTCGTCATTCCCGCGCCGTACCCCGACCTGTCGAGCGCCAAGGTGCTGACGATGTCGATGATCACCGGATCGCCCTTCGCCGACAGAGCCGGCGTAGAAGCTACGGGTTGGGATGTCGACACGCTCGTTCGCCGCTCGGCCGACATCTACATCGAGATGATCTTTCGCGACGGCCTCTACCACGCCGACCCGCATCCCGGAAACTTTCTCATCCCCGACGAGACGCATCTGGCGATCCTGGACTTCGGCGACGTCGGCCGCCTGTCCGGCGCGCGAAGCATCCAGCTCGAGAACTTCGTGATCGCCATCGGAACGCACGACGTAGACGGCCTCATCGACATCGTGGTCGAGATGACGACGCCGCCACCAGGTATCGACATGCAGGCTCTGCGAGCTGACATCGAGGCGTGGCTGAACCGGTACCTCCTCGTCGGCATCGGCCATCTCGACATGGTCGCGATCGTCAGTTCGGGCATGGAGCTCCTCCATCGGCACAAGCTCGTGCTCCCCGCCGACCTGGCTTTGCTGTTCCGCGTGTGCCTGCGTTTGCAGGGCCTGGGCCGGGGCGTCGGCACGGAGATCCGCGTCACCGAATTGCTGCAGCCCCATGTCGCCACCATGATGGCCAACCGGTTCAGCCCGAAGCGGATCGGGCGCAATCTGGCCCGATCAGCGCGCAGTTGGGAGCACCTGGTGTCGCGCCTCCCCGATGATGTCGACACGGTGCTCGACCAGATTCGTGCGGGGACCCTCGGTGTGGACTTCCGCGTAAGCGACCAGGACCACGCGATCGACCACCTCGTCGATGGCCTCGTCACGAGTGCCTCCGTCCTTGCGGGCGCCCAGCTCATCGCCCGCCGAGCCGGCCCGATGATAGGAGGCGTCTCGATCCCCGGACTGGTTGCCACCGGCGTCGGCGTCATCGTGTGGCGACGACTCGTGGCCCGGCGGGAGGCGTCACGCTCCTGGGTCTCTCGGGCCCGCGAACTGGGACAGGCAAAGCTCCCCTGAGCCGCCGTTACGGCACGCCCGGTGTCAGATGACGCCGTACTCCTGGAGCATCCGGCCGAGCATGTTGCCCTCGATGTGCTTGGTGAGGAAGCCCGGCACCGGGAGTCGCTCGCCGTCGCGCATTTGGGACGCCGACTTGGACAGCTCGCGGATGTCGTACACGGACCCGAAAACCTCGGGAACGCCGCGGTCGATGTCGAGAAGCTGGTAGACGGCTTCCATCGCCGTGCGCACCGAGTACTCGGTGGTGAAGACCGTGTCGCGGGTCGACTCGGCGAACTGGCCGATGAAGGCGAAGTTCACGACGTGCTCGGGCACGACGGCGGGGCGGTCGTCGCCGTTGCGGGGCATAAAGAACGCCGTGACGTACGGCATCATGCACGGCCGGGTGATGGCGCCGGTGGCGGCCATCTCGTCGATGTCGCCGAGCGGGACGCCCAGGTGGTAGAGCCATTCCTGGGTGATCTCCTCGCCGCTGCAGTCCCGCATCGCCTTGCTGACGTAGGAACCCTCGACATCGGTGAACAGGCCGTACACCCAGACCACGACCTGATCGTCGGGCTGGGCCGCAAAGTGAGGCTGGCGGTTGACGGTCCAGCTCATCAGCCACGGAGAGTCTTCGACCGAAACGATCCCACCGGTCACCACCTTGCCGGTGCGGGTGCCCCGCTCGGCGATGTTCTCTATGAAGGCGGGGATGCGGGCGTCGAGGGTGGTGACGGTGGCCGACTCCCACTGCGACTGCTCCGGGTTCGAGATGAACTTGTCCGGATGGCCGAACGACGGATCCTGGCTGGCGATGTTGCGCCACAGTTGCCACCCGCCGCCGGGGCGGATGGTGGGATCGAACTCCGCTGGGGTGTGGTGGTCGCCCCATCGGGAGTTCTCGACCAGCGATCCGTTGGGGACGAAGACGAGGTCGTTCGGGGTGACGTCAAGGCCTCCCTCGTGGCCGTCGCGGTTCCAGGTGATGCGGGTGGCGACCTTGCGGGTAGGCGTGATCTCGAACTCGACGTTGGTGACCCGGGTGCCGTGCTCGATGGTGACGCCCTGATCCGTGAGCCAGGTAACCAGCGGAACCACGAGTGACTCATACTGGTTGTACTTGGTGAACTTCAGGGTGCTGAAGTCGGGCAGGCCGGCGATGTGATGGATGAAACGCTGGACATAGAGCTTCATCTCGAGGGCGCTGTGCCACTCCTCAAACGCGAACATCGTACGCCAGTACAGCCAGAAATTGGACTCGAAGAAGTCCTTGCTGACAACCTCATTGATCCGCTTGTCGTAGAGGTTCTCCTCGAGGCAGAGCACGAGGTCGATCAGGTCTTTCGTGGCCTTGTTCGACATTGCGAACAACTTGGCGGTGCCGCCGTCCTCGCCCCGGCGTTTGGTCGTGCGCCTGAGCGAGAAGTTCGGGTCGTCCTTGTTGAGCCAGTAGAACTCGTCGAGGACCGAGGCGCCCTCAATCTCGAGCGACGGGATCGAGCGGAAGAGGTCCCAGAGGCACTCGAAGTGGTCCTCCATCTCGCGACCGCCGCGGATGAGCCAACCCGTCTCGGCGTTGCCGGCGCCATCGAGCGCACCACCGGTTACGGGCAACGCCTCGAGGATCGTGATGCGGTCGCCGGACATTTGGCCGTCGCGGACGAGGAATGCCGCCGCGGCAAGCGAGGTGAGGCCGCCGCCCACGATGTAGGCGGATTTGTTGTCCACACCCGCCGGTTTGCGTGGTCGAGCGAACGCCTCGTAGTTCCCCTTGGTGTAGTACATGTGAGACTCCTCGTCGTAGTGGGATGCACCGCCCGGCTTCCGCGGACACCAGTCGGTTCCGGCGGGTGTCGCCAGGACCAGCTCCGCCATCATGCAGCACGGTAGGAGTCGGGAGTGACAACCGAGTTCTCGCTCGGATGTCTCGGTCAGCCCGGCCAAGGGGTAGCCCTGGGTCACTAGCCTCGATTGTTCGTCCGACCTCAGGACGGACTGATCCGAGTGGGAGTTTGTGCTCGGCGGCGACCACAGATTGGGCGGGACCGACTATGGGGTTGGTGTTGGTGGTCGGGTTGGTGCGCCTCGATGAGCCTTCTGGGCCGGCACTGACCCGGGAGGTCGCTCAGCAGAGAGGGGCGCGCAGCCGTCCGAACGCGGTGCCGAGCTGGTCGGCCCACAGCCAGGCGTCGTCGATGCGTAGATACAGGTCCCGGCCCCGGCGGGCGAGTCGGGCGGCGACGTGCAGGAGCTGATAGGCCTCGCGGTAGCAACCGAGACGAATTCGCGCTAGCCGCCGGGGTGGGGGAGTGGCCGTAGTTCCCCATGTCGGATGTGCTCGGGCGGGTCGAAGGAATACCGGCCGTGGAGCTCGATGTGTGCATGGATCAACGGCGAGATCCGTTCGAGGTCGCCGTCATCGACGATCTGACCGAGGTCGCGAAGGTGGCCAACGGCGCGATCCATGTACCTTGAGTTCCAGAGGGTGACGGCGTTCACGACGAGGCCGAGCGCGCCAAGTTGCTCCTCCTGGCCTCGTCGATACGCCTGATACAGATCGCCTCGTCGACCGTGGAAGACGCTCCGGGCCAGGCCGTGACGGGCCTCGTGGCGGTTGGCCTGGACACCGACGGCCCGACGATGATGCTCGTCGGAGATCCAACGCAGCTGGGCGATGGTCTTGTCGACGTGCCCGATCTCGGCGATGGCGCGAGCCAAGGCCGGTGGGGTGCCCGGCCCGTTGCAAGGCTCGAATCAGCTCCGATGCGGTCACCGTCCTGGTGTGCAGCGTGCCGGCGACCCGGAGGATGTCGGCCCAGTGCTCGTTGATGAGCTCGTTGATGAGCCGACTGTTGATGCGCTGGCGGGCTACCCGGTTCAGGGCGCCGTAGTCGGCGTTGGCGTCCATGCGCCAGTAGCGACGGTGGGGAAGGTCGGCCATCCGCGGCGTGAAGAGGTAGCCGAGGAGGCGGAAGCACCCGAAGATCAGCTCGGACACCCCGCCGGTGTCAGCCACGACATGATGGGGGTCCAATGAGGTCGGGTTGTTCATCAGCCCGTCCAGAATGAACTGGGAATCCCGCAGAGTACCCGGAACGACCAGATGAGCGAAGCCGGTGTAGGTGTCGGCAACGAAGTTGTACAGAGTGACGCCCCGGCCCGTCCCGAAATACCGGGGGTTCGGACTGGCGTGGATGGAGCGGACGGGGACCGCGAAACGGATGCCATCGGCGGATGCCACCTCGCCGCCGCCCCAGATCCGGGCGATGCCGAGTTGGGCCTGGAGGTCGACGAGGCAGGTGTTGGCCGCCACGATCGTCTCGGGGCGGATGTAGTTGGCGGCCACCCAGGCCAGACGGGCCTGCGTGAGGGCCGGGACATCGGCACGGGTGACCGGCCGGTAGCCGACGTTGCAGGCCTGGGCCAGCAGCACGGCGCAGGCGGAGAGGTCGAGATCGGGGATGCGGCCGCCACCGCCACTGGCGTTGGTGAAGGCGTCGGTGAAACGACACCAACGGTTGACCTCGAGCAGGATCTCGGGCAAGTCGACCGTGTGTAACAAGGCGTGGATGTCGGCCCGCAGCAACGCCGCCGAGGCAGACTCCAGACTGGCCTCGAGCCGGGCCAGCCGGACCCGGTCGCGCTTTGGGTCGGAGGTGTCGACCCAGAGGGCGGGGTCGGCGGCAAGGGCGCTGGCGGCCTGGCGATAGCCGGTGTCCAGCTCCCGGGCAAGGCCCGCCAGGTAGCCGTCCGGGAGCTGGAGGGCAGGGCCAAGGCCGCCAGGACCCCTGGCGCTGCGCGCTTCCACGCTGCGGGTTCGAGGAGGAGACGACGAGGGTCACCCCAGCGATCGCCGGCGGGAACGAACACATCGCGACGACGCAGTGCCGCCCGAAGCTTGTCGACGAGGCACAAGGTGTAGCCCCGCTTGTCGATTGCGCCATGAGGCACCGCCAGCTGGCGCCAGGTGTCGCTGACGATTCCCGTCGGGGCCTCCGCCATGGCCGCCTCTCCGCGATTGACGAGGCGGAGGTGGCGAAGGGCAGCGAGCACGATGTCATTGACGTGGGTGGCATCGAAGTGGACCAACTCGAGGAGACGGGGCAGGAATCGCTGGACGGTCGGATAGCGCGACAGCAGGCCGACGAGGCTGACGTCTCCGGCGCCCGACGTTCGCCCGATGAGGTCGACCGCTGCCTGGAGCTGCGCTGCCGAGACCTTCTCGAAGACCGAAGAGCGCACCGTCGGGTCGGGAACCTGCGCGTCGAGGACGACCATGGCTGCCTGGCGGAGTACGAGGGCGGCCGCATCCAGGTCCGCCAGGCTGGCCAGCCTCTGGGTGCGTCCCGCCCGCTCGGCCCGTGCCGTCATGGTCGCGGCGACGGACAGGAAGACATCGATGACGTCGTCGTGGGCATCGCGATGGAGCCGACAGGCGAAGGCCGCCAGGGTGGCCAGCCGCCGTTCCGGCGTGCGCCGGGCGACGCGTTGCGCCTTGACCGGGAACGCCTCCCGGGCCAGGGCCCGGACGCGCCCCGCCGGCGCTCCTCCAAGGTCGATGTCATCGCCGCCGAGAGCCTGAACCTCCTCCAGCCGGTCGAGCGCGGCGACCAGGCCGTCGACGGTCGGCGACGAGGGGGGTCGGCGAAGGCGGTCCAGACCCGAGGTACCGGTGCCCGGGTCGATCTCGAGGAGTCGTTCCAAAACCAGACGTTGGTCGGCCGAGACAGATCGGCTGCTCTGGCGCCACGCCCGCCGGTTGGCCCGTTCGCGCACGCGGGCGACGAGCTTGGTGAGCCGAGTGATGCCCGGCAGGAGGACCTTGTGGTCGACCAACCAGGCTGTGGACAAGTCCAGCAACACCGTGGGGCGATCATCGCCGGTCCAGGCGCGCTCGTAGAGCCACCGCAGGAAGCGGCCCGACAACGGTGGGTCACCGAAACTGACGGAGCCGTAGAGGCGGGAGATCTCCGCGATGTGTACCAGGCGAGCCCTCGAGCTGACGTAGGTCGTCCATTCCGCCGGACTGACGCCCAGGGTCGCGGCCATGTGCTGGATCACCGACGGCGGGGTCTCCTCCAATCGGGTCACGAAGGTGCCCAGGAAGCGGACGGTGCCGAGCTGGACGGCGAAGCCGAGCCTCGTCCAATCCCCCCGACGTCGCCCGATGCTGGTGAGGTCGCCGGGGCCAAGGGCGAAGTACCGCTCCAGCTGCTCGGGGGAGGGGTCGGCCTGGAATCGTCCGTAGCGCCGAGCCTGGGACTCGGTCAGGAACTCCGCAGGCATTGATGCAGACCTACGCCCTTGGGGACTACAGCAGGCCGGCGTCGTCGAGCACGGCGATGAGGGCGCCGCTGGCCACCGTCGTGTAGATCGAGGTGGTCCGGGGATCAGCGTGGCCCATGAGCTGGCCGATTACGGCCTGGGGCACACCCCGCAACGCCAGGGTCACTCCGTAGGAGTGGCGGAAGGCGTGGGCCATCGCTCCCTCGGGAGTGGTCACGCCGGCCCGCAACGCCAGCACCCGCAGGAGCCGGTCCAGGCCACTTGGGGTGAGGGGCCGACCATCAACCCGTACGAACAGCGGATCGGCCCTGCGGGCAGGGAGAGTCACCCCGGCTGACGAGCCTGTCGGCCGTTCGGCCAGCCAGGTGTCGAGGGCGCCCACGGAGAAGCGACCCAAGGGCACGTCGCGCCGCTTGCCTCCCTTGGCCACGTTGACTCGCCAGATAGGCCGCTCCGGACGTCGGTCGATGTCGCCGATGGTCGCCCCACACGCCTCCTCGGCCCGGGCCCCGGTACCGGCGAGGAACCGCGCGATGGCCACGTCACGTGCCGGCCAGAACATCCTCTGGCGCCCCGACGAAGCGCCGGCGGCCGACGTGGTCATGGCCTCGATGTCCTCGGCCGACAACGCCCTGGGGCGGCGCCGGTCGCGCGACGTGGCGTGCAGCATCTCGTCCTCGCAAGGGTCGTCGCCAAGGTGGCCCTGACGGATCAACCACCGGGTGAAGCCCCGAAGTGTCGACAGCATCCGTTGCACGGTCGACTCCGACCAGCGTCGCTTGGCCTCGGCCACCGACGCAGTGATGCGCTCCGAGGTCAGGTCCCGGACCGACAACGCGCCGAGATCGGCAGCGAGGTCGAGCTTGGCCGCCGCCTCCTCGGGGATGCCCTTGCCGACGGATAGCAGGCGGCCCCAGCGGGCCAGGTCACCCCGCCGTGCCCGATCGCTGTGGCCCTTCTGCACCTGAGCCGCCGAGGCCATGGCACCCTTGGCGGCGAGCCAGTCCTCGGCCAGCTCCACCAGCGACGGGCCGGCCGGTCGGCGCCGGTCAGCGGCGGGGGAGGGGCGGGTAGAAGATCTCGACACTGGGGCCACAATAGCCAGGGTCCGTTGATATCTACACTTATCAACGCATGTGCTGGTATTAGCGCTCATGCCTTTCGGGTCAATATATGGACGAAGAGGTCGATGGCCGAACCTCGCACCCGAGAGCGGGGAGTGGTCGCCGGCGATGGAGCCGGTCGTCCTGGCGGAACTTTCCGTCGCCGCTGTCGAGAGCATCCATCGGGTTGCCTCGTTACAACTGCCATCACGCGATCGCGTTGGCTCGCGAGCTGAGGATGGGCCAGGCATGCAGCACCATCTCGAGGTCTTCGCCCCTCGGTGCGGAGGCCCCGAGATGGGAAATTCTCTCGCACCTCGAACCAGGACTCGGCGGTGCTACTTCACCTTTCGTTCCTCAGGGAGCGGGAACGACCGCGCTACGCCTGACCGACTCGTGGTGGTGCAGCCCCAGCACGTCGATCATCGTGCGGGCCGCGCCACCTCCGGCCTCCTCGGCTACCGCCAGTGCTCCCGGGACATCGAGGTTCGAGCTCAGGCAATCGACCACGTCGTCCGATCCCTGGTGCCCACCCTCATGCAGTGATGCCGCTCGCAGCGTACGCAGGCGATCCCGCGTGGAGGCCAGGCTGGCCTCGTCGAACTCCCAGTCCTGTGCCCAGTGTCGATCGAGGATGGCCAGGCGCAGTTCGGCGGCTGACCACCGCTCCAACAGGTCGTGGACGAACACCAGGTTCCCGGTGGACTTCGCCATCTTCTGACCCTCATGGAGCACGCTCCCAGGCCGTAGCCAGGCACGGGCGAAGGGGCGGACCCCGGTCACGGCCTCGGCCAGAGCCGCCTCGTAGGCGTGATGAGGAAATGCCAGGTCGGAGCCCCCGCAATGCAGGTCGATGCCCGCTCCCAACGTGACCAACGCCATCGCCGCGCACTCGGCGTGCCAGCCCGGCCGACCGCGACCCCAGGGGCTGGCCCAACCCGGTTCATCGGCTCCCGAGGCCTGCCACAGCGCAACATCGAACTCATCGTCGGCCAGATCGCCGTGGTGGGAGGGGTCCACGGCCGCCAGCAGGCCACGTGCCTGGTCGGGATCAAGCCCGGAGCGCTCGACAACGTCGTCGCCTCGGAAGAACACCCAGCCGCGTCGCTCGTAGCAGTGCCCCAGATCCACCAGGGCGGCAGCCAGATCGATGACGTGGCCGATGTGATCGGCGGCCCTCGGCTCGTGCGCGGGCCGCAGCACGCCCAGCCGGGCGATGTCGTCCTCGAAGCGGTAGGTCTGCTGTGCGGCGAGGGAGCGCCACGCCTCACCCCGGCGGCCAGCCTCGGCCACGAGCACATCGTCGACGTCGGTGATATTTCGGGCCACCTCCACGTCGGCGCCGAGATGGCGGAGGAGCCGCACAGCGACATCACTCCACACGAAGGTGGCGGCGTGGCCCACATGCGTGGTGTCGTAGGGCGTGATCCCGCACACGTAGACCCGCGCCCGCCCGATGACGGGCAAGGGCGTGCCTCCGAGTCTCAGCGTCACGGAGTGTCTCGTCGAAGACGGGTCGAGGACGGCGCGGGATCGCGCACCGGCTGATGGCGTGGCTGGGTCACCGGTTGGCCATGGCTTGGCGGAACCTCGGGCCAACGACGGGCAGGCCGAAGCGCGGGCCGAGAATGCAGAGGTCGAACACGCCGGCCGCCAACGGCACCAACCCGACCGCCGCGAGCACCAGCCAACCGCCCCTGCGTATCGCCCCGGTGGCGACGAGGGCGAGGCCGGCTGCAATACGCACGATGCGCCCCGGTTGGCTGCCCAGGAACTCCAGTACGGCCATGTCGTTGTCTCCTTGGTCGGTGGTTACTGCTACGGCGTGGGCGATGCTTCGTCCGCTAGGTCGACGGCCCGTCCATGTCGGCCAGGAACTTGTCGGCCTCCTCGGGCGTCTTGCCCTCGTCGATCAGGCGTTGCCGCAGGAAGGCCTGCATCTCCTCCTCGGAGGCCTCCCGGTCACCGAAGTGCTCCTGCACGGCGAAGATCACGTCCAAGAACTCCGACTGGAGCCGCTTCATCCGCTCGGGACGGTCGTCGGGCGGTGGTTCGGGTTCGGCCACGGCTCCCGGGCTGCCATCTGCGGCCACAAGGGGCATGCCCCTGGCGGCCCAGGCCTGCACGCCACCGTCGAGGTTCTCGACCTCGAAGCCCTCGCCGGCCAGATCGTCTGCCGCCTCGGCACTGCGGCTACCGCTGCGACAGACGGTCACCACGGGCCGGTTGCGATCGAGCTCGCCGATCCGATCGAACACGTCGTCGTGGGGGATGTGCAGCGCCGTGTCGATGTGGCCGGCCTCCCACTCGTTCGGGTAGCGAACGTCGACGACCTGGAACGTGCCCATGTTGCGGGCGAGGGTCTCAGGATCGATCGTGTCGGCCACTACTGCCGACCCCAGGCACCAGGCGACTCGACCGGCTGGGGATCGTCGTGGTCGGGATGGTGGGACAGAAACGCGGGCATGAGGTCGAACAGGTCGGACACGGCCATGGGGTCGCCGTTGCCCGCCTTGCCCGAGCGGGCTGCGTCAAGGTCAGAACCGAAGACCGTGCCCCGGCGGCTGGCGAGGGCCGAGTGCAGATCGGTGGCCACGAAGCGCTCCGTGATGTCGGCGACGACGTCGGGGTCGGGCTCGTGGGTGCAGTCGAAGTAGGGCTCTTTGTAGATGTACCTCTCGTCTACGCCGAGGTCTGACAGGCCCAGGGCCATCTCTTCGGTCATGGCCCCGTTGCCGGCCAGGTAGAAGCGCTTGGCGCCCAGGGTGGCCAGCAGCGGCGGCACCGACTCGCCCAGGCGACCACGCAGGCCGTCCCAGTCTGCGGGAGGCTGCGACAGCGTGACGTGATAGCTGAAGTTCGGGTAGGCGGCAACGAGAGCGTCGAGCTCGTCGGTCAGGCAGACGTCGTCGACCAGGCGCAGGCCCCACCACAACACGATGGGCTGCGAGTAGCCGCCGGCCAGCAGGTGGCTGGCCAGGGAGTAGAAGGGGGCGATGCCGGTGCCGGTGGCGAACAACGCCAGCTCCCGATCATGGTCGTCGTGGGGGACCATGGACCGCCCGGTCGGGCCCCGGAAGGCCACTTCGTCGCCGGCCTGCAGCGAGACCAGGTGCATGGACAGCGGCCCCTGGGGCACGGCTCGCACGAGCAGATCGAACACCGGCTCGTCGGCCGGCGCGGTGAGGATGCAGTAGGGGCTGCGACGATAGCCCAGGCCACCGAAGTGGGCCTCGATGCCCACGAACTGGCCAGGATCGAAGTGGAACGGCTCGCCGTCGACGACTCTGAAGCCGATACGCACCGTGCCGGTCGCAGTGAGTGGCGTCACCGCGGTGACCTGGGCCCGCCGGCGGTACCGGCTGGCGTTGAACCAGCGGCCCTCGGCAGCCCCCATCGCCTCCATGGCGGCGTCCTCGGTCTGATGCGATCGTCCCCGGGGTGTGTGTCCCTGGAAGTTCCCCGAGCGCGCCCGGCGGTCGGCCCTGCGTACCTTCATAATCGTTCTGGGTGATCTCATGCTTTCCTCTCCTCAGAATGGGGGGGCCGTGGACCGAGGTTCAGCTACTCGCTGTGACGCAGTGCCTGGCGCCGGGACAGCTCGTCGTTCATGACCGAACGCAACAGGTCGATGGCATCCACGACCCGAAGGTCCCGCAGGCTGTAGAAGACCCGGTTGCCCTCCCGGTGCGTGTCAACGAGCCCCCGATCCCGAAGCACGGTCAGGTGCTGGGAGATGTTGGACTGCGACACCTCGAGCAGCTCGCACAACTCGGTGACCGAATAGGAGCCCCCGGCCAGGGCATACAGGATGGCCAGGCGCTTGGGGTCGTTCAGCGCCCGGCACATGCCCGAGGTCAGGTCGTCGAGTTCCCGGCGCATGTTGGGCCCCACCCGGTTACGTATCGCGTCCTTCATGACAGCCATACTAGCACGAGCTAGTATGCGTTCGTGCGCATACTGTTTCCTGGCCACCCCGGCCATGTCCTGCCGCTGGCGACGGCCACGTAGCGCCGGTGCCGCCGTGGCCAGAGGTCACCGTCGCCGGTGTCGTCATCGGGGTGCTGTTCGGGCTCTTCGGCGTCGGGGGCTCCAGCTTCGCCACACCTGTGCTCGGCCTGCTCGGGGTGCCCGGGGTGATCGCGGTGGCCGCTCCGTTGCCGGCAACGATTCCTGCCGCCATTGTCGGCGCGCTGGGCTACGCCCGACGCCACCAGGTGGACGTCAACATCGCCCGCTGGTCGATCATGGGCGGCGTCCCGGCCACCATCGTCGGCGCCCTGCTGTCGTCGTCGGTGGGTGGCACGGGCCTGCTCATTGCCTCGGGGGTGGTACTCGCCCTGGTCGGCATCCGCATCCTGTTGCCCCTGAGCTCGGCGGCCCGCTATGCGGGTCGGGCCAGGCGGCGGGCCCTCGTCGTCATCCCCAACGCCGCCGCCATCGGCTTCTTCACCGGGCTGTTGGCCAACGGCGGGGGGTTCCTGCTGGTCCCGCTGTTCGTCCTCGTCCTTGGCCTGACCATGCCCGAGTCGGCCGGCACCAGCCTGGTGGTGATCGCCGTGTTGTCCATTCCGACCTTGGCGACCCACTGGGCCCTGGGCCACGTGGACTGGCCGTTGGCCACCGCCTTCGCCGCCGGCGCCATCCCCGGGGCCGTCGCCGGGTCCCACCTGGTGACGCAGCTGCACGCCGACCGGCTCCGTAAAGGCTTCGGCGTCCTGCTCATCGGCTTCGCCGTCTATTTCACCGCCCGCCAGATCCTCACCTGACAGGAGATCCCCGCCATGTTCTTCAAGCAGTTCTACCTCGAAGGCCTCGGCCACGCCTCCTACCTGGTCGGGTCCGAGGACACCGGCGAAGCCCTGGTCCTCGATCCCCAGCGCGACGTGGGTGAGTACTTCGCCGTCGCCCGGGCTCAGGGCATGCGCATCGGCTACGGGATCGACACCCACGGCCACAACGACTACCTGTCCGGCCTGGCCGAGTTGGCCACCCGACAGCCCCTCACCGTGTTGGGATCGGCCGAAGCCGACCTCGGCTACGACCACCGGCCGGTGCGCCACGGCGAGCGGATCGAGATGGGCGAAGTCGTCTTCGAGGTTCTCCACACGCCCGGCCATACTCCCGAGCATGTAAGCCTGCTCGTGCGTGACCGCTCCGCTGGCGACGATCCTGCCCTGCTGCTCTCGGGCGGGGCGTTGTTGGTCGGCGACCTGGCCAGACCCGACCT
>JBBRXY010000041.1:0-27504 GCA_038238185.1 Acidimicrobiales bacterium | reverse complement strand
GAGCTGCGGGCCGGCGGGGAGACGGTGATCACCCGCCTTGCCGACGTCCTGGGGATCCAGGCCATTCGCTCGTGGATCGAGACCGCTCCGACGGCCCGGACCGGCTGGCTGGGCGCACTGCAGGGTTGTGCCGCAAGCGGTTCGGTATTCGGTATGTTCGATTGAATGGCACGCCTATCTCTCCGTGGTGGCAGTGGTGGCCTCTACGTTGCCGGCTGGTGGTTGACTGGCGCCGTCCCCGCTGAGGAGCGAGACGGCATGGAGTCGGACGTCGGTGCTGTTATCAACGCGATGGTAATCGTGGGACGCGTCGCACGGCGGCGTCGATGATTTCCGGGGTGACGGGCGCGAGCGCGTGGTATCGACCCCGAGTGCTCGTCTTCGTCGGGATCCTCGTCGCATCTGTCCTCGCCGCTGGCGTGGGCTCCATCGTGCGGTACCGCGCGGGCTATCCACTGAGCCCGCTCGAGAGCCTGTTCCAGGACTCGACGCCCGAGGGACGCCGGGAGCTGCGGGCGCTTCGGAAGGAGCCCGTCCTCCGGTTCCGGGCACCGGGTACGGAGCTCCGAAGCGTGGAGGAGGAGCCGGCGCACGAGGACTGGTGGCACGCCTCCCAGCCGACCGAGATCAGCCAGCGCTTCCGCCTCAAGGGCGAGCCCGGGGAGGTGGTCGACGCCTACCGCTCCCGGGCGGAGGCCGGGGGGTGGCGACTGGTCGAGGTCCGGTGCTCGTTCCACCTCCGGTCGACCATCGTGACCCTCACACGGGAGGTGGCCGGGCGCCCGGCCACACTGAAGGTGTACGGGTACCTCGAGGGGCCCCTGGAGCCCGGGCAGCGAGTGCTCGAGCGAGGTGTGCTCGTCAGCCTCACCGGCGAGGCTCCCGAGCGGCCGCCGCAGTCCCCCCTTCCGGTGCCGATCCGGCAGCGCGACGTCCATTGCCTGCGGAACTTCGATCCCGACGACCCGGCGCTCGTGCCTCCAGCCGTTCTGCCCGAGAGCTCCGAGGCCATCTGCGGTCTGCTCGGACCGGCGGAGGCCCGTCGAGGCATCTCGGCGGTCAGCAGCGTCAAGCCGAGGACGGACTCGCTTCCTGGATGCTTCTATTCCACCGCCGCCGGTGAGGTGGTCTTCGACGTCTACCCGGCGCCCGAGCCGAGGGCCTCCTACGAAGACGATCGCTCGGCGCAGGACCCAGGCGATGAACGCTTCGTGTTGCTCGACGAGTACGCGACATTGGATGGACGACCGATCGGCGCGTGTGTCGATACCCGTATCGGCCCCGTGCGCGTCCACGCAAGTGCCAAGCCGCAGTCCCCCGGCCTCGATGCGAGCCAACTCACTGCGCTGGCCCGGCTGCTGGCGCAGCGGTGATCCGGCGAGCTGGGCACGCGGAAATCACCCCGGGTGCGCGGCCTCAGCCCCGGCGGAACCGCACAGAATCTGTTTGGGCCTCATCAGGAGCCCCCTGCGGATGTGCCGGGCAAGCGACGCCGCCGGATGACCGCAACGTGCCGATGTCGCGCCTGTCGATCAGGGCCGACAGCCGTCCGGAAACGCTCACGAGGGCGGCATGGGAGACGGCCTGGCTCCCGTCCATGCTGCAACGACCGGTCGTCCCCCTGGGGGTTGGCCTGCGCGACGGGTGTGTGCGTCCCGCCGGCGGGGTTCTACGCCGTGACCAACGGGGGTCGGAGCGACCGCTGAGTTCGGGGCCCGAACGGAAGCTCGCGGCGCGAGAACCGCGACGGGTCGATCATCAGCCGCGCCGCGGACGCCGCCGGCCAGGCCGGGGCCCCCGCCCTCTCGTGCGGCGAAGCCGCCAGAACTACGCCTCGACGACGACGGGGACGATCATGGGGCGACGCTTCGTCCGCTCGTTGACGAAGCGGGCCAGTGACTTGCGCACGCGGCGCTTCAGCGTCTCCAGGTCGACCTGGTGGTCGTCGGCGGCCTGCTCGAGCACGGTGACAACGGTCTGGCGGGCCTCGTCGAGGAGCGCTTCGGCCTCGGGCGCGTACACCCAGCCGTGGGTGATGATCTCGGGGTCGGCGAGGATCTCGCCGGAGCTGGCGTCGACGGCCACCACCACCACGATCACGCCCTCGTCGGCCAGCACGCGCCGGTCGCGCAGCACGCCGTGGCTGACATCGCCGACGATGCCGTCGACGTAGAGGTACCCGGACGGGACGGTGTCGACGAAGTCGAGGCCCTCGTCGGTGAGCTCGACCACGTCGCCGTCCTCGGCCAGCAAGACGTTGTTCTCGACCACGCCCATCTCCATGGCCAGGCGCGAGTGGTGGGTGAGATGGCGGAACTCACCGTGCACGGGGATGAAGTGCTCGGGCCGGGCCAGGGCCAGCATGGTCTTCAGCTCGCCCTGCATGGCGTGGCCGGTGACGTGGACGGGCGCCAGACCGGCGTGCACGACCTGGGCCCCGCGCCGGTAGAGGCCGTCGATGACCCGGTTGACCGAGTACTCGTTGCCGGGGATGGCGTTGGCGGAGATGACCACCACGTCGCCTTCCCGCAGGCTCAGGCGGCGGTTCTCCCCCGCGGCCATCAGCGTGATGGCCGACATGGGTTCGCCCTGGGATCCGGTGGAGATAACGCACACCTTGCCCGGGTCCATGCCACCGATGGCCTCGATGTCGACCAAGGAGTGCTTGGGGATGTTGAGCAGGCCCATGTCGATGGCCAGGGCCACGTTCTTGGCCATCGAGCGGCCGAGGGTGGCCACGTTGCGGCCGGTGGCGACGGCGGCGTCGGCGATCTGCTGGATGCGGTGGATGTGGCTGGCGAAACAGGCGGTGACGATCCGCCGGCCGGGATGGGCCCGGAAGATGTCGCGCAGCACCCGTCCGACCGAACTCTCACTGTCGGTGTAGCCGGGCTCCTCGGCGTTGGTGGAGTCGGACAGGAGCAGGCGGATGCCCGGGTCTCGCCCGATAGCGCCGATGCGGCCCAGGTCGGTGACGCGGCCGTCGACGGGGGTCAGGTCGATCTTGAAGTCGCCCGAGTGCAGGATCACGCCCTGGGGGGTGTGGAAGGCGGTGGCGAAGCCGTGCGGCACCGAGTGGGTGACGGGGATGAATTCGCAGTCGAAGGGCCCAATACGGCGACGCTCGCCGTCGGCCACCGGGTTGAAGCTGGTGCGGTTGAGCAGGCCCGCCTCCTCGATCCGGCTACGAGCCAGGCCGAGGGTGAGCTGCGACCCGTACAGGGGGAACTTCAGGTCGCGCAGGAGGTAGGAGAGGGCGCCCACGTGGTCCTCGTGACCGTGGGACAGGACGCAGCCCTCGACCCGGTGGGCGTTCTCGCGCAACCAGGTGAAGTCGGGCAGCACCAGGTCGACACCGAGCATGTCGGCGTCGGGGAACATGAGGCCGCAGTCGAGCAGCATGAGGCGGTCGTCCTGCTCGATGACGGCGCAGTTCCGCCCGATCTCGCCCAGACCGCCGAGGAAGGTGATGCGTACCGGGTCAGCCACGCGGATGGGCCCCGGCACCGGCGAGTGCGCCGAGGACATCGCGGGCAACAGCTTCGAGCCCCTCAGGGGCGGGACCCATCGGCAGTCGGCATTGGCCCACCGCCAGTCCCAACACTCGCATCATGGTTTTGGCCGGTATCGGATTGGGGGCAGCATCGCTCGTCTCAAAGGCGTAGGAACCGGACAGGGTGGCATTGATCTCGCGGGCTCGGGCGAGGTCGCCCTTGGTGAAGCGGGCGATCATCTCGGCGAAGTGGGGACCGGCCCAATGGGAGGCCACGCTCACCACACCGACAGCTCCGACCGCCAGCAGGGGCAGCGTGAGGCCGTCGTCGCCGCTGTAGAGCTCGAAGCTCTCGGGGGTCTCGGCCACCAACCGGGCCGAGGCGGCCGGGTCGCCGGCTGCGTCCTTGACCCCCACGATCGTGGGCACGTCGAGGGTCAGGCGGATGAACGTGTCGTGGGCGACCTTGCGCCCGGTGCGCACGGGGATGTCGTAGATCATCAGAGGCAGATTGGAGGCGGCGGCCACGGCCCGGATGTGAGCCTCGATACCGGCTTGCGACGGTCGGTTGTAGTACGGCGTGACGACGAGGGCGCCGGCCACGCCACACTCGGCCGCCCGCCGGGTCAGCACCACCGAATGCGCCGTGTCGTTGCTCGCCGAGTTGGCCAGAACGGGGATAGTGACGGCGTCGGCGACGGCCCGCCACAGGTCGACCTTCTCGTCGTCGCTGAGCGTAGGACCCTCGCCCGTTGTGCCGGTGACGACCAGCCCGTCACTGCCGTGGTCGGCCAACCATCGGGCCACCTCGACTGCCGCGTCGAGGTCGAGCGACCCATCGTCGCTGAACGGCGTCACCATGGCGGTGACAACCGCGCCGAACCTGGCCATCCCCGAACCCTACCAGCGGCGCGACCGGCCACTTTCGGTTCGGTGGCTAGGTTCAGGCGGTGACTCTCGACTCCTCAAGCGCCGCCAACCCGGGCGAGAACGGCTCGCGACGGCCGCAGGTGGTGGTCGTTGGCGGCGGCTTCGGTGGCATCGCCGCGGCCCGGGCCCTGCGCTCCGTTCCCGTCGACGTCACCCTGGTCGAGCGGCACAACTATCACGGCTTCTGGCCCCTGCTCTACCAGGTGGCCACGGCTGCCCTCGGCCCCGGCGACATCGCCCACAATGTTCGGGGCATTTTCTGGGGCGACACCAACATCGACGCCCGCATGGCCACGGTGACCGGCATCGACCTCGAGGCCCAACGGGTCGACGTCGACACCGGTCCCCCGCTTGACTACGACTTCCTGGTCCTGGCGGCGGGCTCGGTGAACGACACGTTCGGGGTGCCCGGCGTGGCCGAGAACGCCTTCCCCCTCAAGTCGCTTCCCGATGCCATGGCCCTGCGCAACCATCTGCTCGAGCACTTCGAGTGGGCCCACACCGACCCCAGCTGCGTCGACGCCGGCTTCCTCACCGTGGTCGTCGCCGGCGGTGGCCCCACGGGCGTGGAGATGTCGGGCGCGCTGGCGGAGCTCTTCCGGGTCCTCGAACGCGACTTCCCGGTGCTCGACGTGGGCCGGGCGCGCGTCGTGCTGGTCGAGATGGGCGATCACCTCCTGAACGGATTCCACTCCAAGTTGCAGGCCGAGGCGTTGCGGACGCTGCGGGCGCGTGGCGTGGACGTCCGCCTGGGCACCAAGATCGCCGAGGCCCGCTGCGACGGGGTCACGTTCGACGACGGCTTTGTCGTTCCCACCCGCACTCTCGTCTGGGCTGCCGGCGTCCGGGCCAATCCGCTGGCCGACGTCCTGGGCGTCGAGCAGGGCCGGGCCGGCACCGTGGTCGTAGCCGACGACCTGTCCGTTCCCGGTCATCCCGACGTCTTCGTGATCGGCGACATGGCCGCCGCCGGCAACGCCGATGGCCCCCTTCCGATGGTCGCGCCTGTGGCCCAGCAGGGGGCCCGCCACGTGGCCACCTGCATCGGCTACCGCCTGGCCGGTCGGCCGACCCGACCGTTCCATTACCGCAACAAGGGAAAGATGGCCACCATCGGTCGGCGTTCGGCGGTCGCCGACCTGCCCTTCGGTATCCGCCTGGGAGGAACGCCCGGCTGGCTGACGTGGCTGGGTCTGCACCTGGTGCTGTTGGTCGGGTTCCGGAATCGGCTCACCGTGCTGCTCAACTGGGCGTGGAACTACGTCACCTGGGACCGGGGCAACCGGGTCATCCTGCGCCTGCGTGAGGACTCCCCCGACGACCCCTGAGGGGGATCCCCGGGCCCACCGGCTCCCGGCCCGTTAGACAATTGTCGGATGGCCACGACGACAGATCTCCTGGGCGCCTGGCTGCACCGGGCCGATCCGACCGGCGCCCGTCGCCCGGCGCTGGCCTCCCGGACATGGCAAGGATGGACGGAGCTGAGCTACGCCGAGGTCGACCGGTCGTCGCGGCGAGTGGCGGGTTGGCTGGCCTCCCGGGGCGTGGGAGCGGGCGACCGGGTGGCCATCGCCGGAGAAGCCGGAGCCGACTGGGTCGTGGCCCTGTTCGGCGCCTGGCGACGCGGCGCGGTCGCCGTTCCGCTCGACACGAAGCTCGGCGCCGACGAACTGAGCCGAGTCGTCGAACGGGCCCAGCCCTCGGCCTTGGTGGCGTCTCACGCGCCGGCCGTCATCACCTCGGTCCGACCAGTACTTCGCTTCGACCAGATCGCCGGCCTTGGCGACCGGCCCGATGCCGACATCGCCCACGCCGACGGCGACGCCGCCCTCATCGTGTGGACGTCGGGAACGAGTGGCTCCCCCAAAGGGGTAACGCTCTCGTTGGCCAACATCGCCTATGTGGTGAACGAGGGCGTCGCCGCCTATGGCCTGGACGCCGACGACCGGTGGCTGTCCTTCCTGCCCCTCAACCACATGTTGGAGCTGTCGTGCGGCCTCCTGGCCGCCATGGCCACGGGGGCCAACTTCGCCTTCGTGGGTTCGAGCGCACCTCGACAGGTGGTCGCAGCCATGGCGGAGCGCCGCTTCACCCGGATGACGGTGGTTCCGGCGTTCCTGACCGCCCTCCTCGACCACGTCGATGACCTGAGTGCCCAGGGATCGCGCCGGCCCGCATTCCACTGCGGGGGTGCGGCCCTCGACGCAACCGTCTCCCGTCGCGTGGAGCGTCTCGGCCTCCCGGTGTACACCGGCTACGGCCTCACCGAGTTGGCTCCCGTGGTCGCCATGAACACACCGGCCGCCTGCCGGCAGGGCTCGGTGGGCCGCCCCTTGCCGGGCACCGAGGTCCGCATCGATCCCACCGGCGAGATCCTCGTCAGCTCACCCGGGGTCATGATCGGCTACTGGAACGACGCCGCCCTCACCGAGGCCACCATCGACGGCGACGGCTGGCTCCACACCGGCGATCTCGGGCACCTCGACACCGACGGTTTCCTCCACCTCACCGGGCGGGCCAAAACCCTGATCGTGCTGGCCAATGCCAAGAAGGTGCAACCCGAGGAGGTGGAGGAGGTACTCGCCGGCAGTGCCCTGCTGACCGAGGCATGCGTGGTGGGCGTTCCCGGCGACGACGGGAACGAGCGGGTCGGCGCCGTGGTGGTCGCCGCGCCCTGTCTCATCGCTCGGTGCCCGAGCCCCCGGGCCGTGACCGCGGCGGCCGAGGGCGAGGTCGCCCGCCTCACCGCCGGCCTGGCCCCCTTCAAGCGACCCGTGCTGGTGCGGGTGGTCGCCGGGCCGCTTCCCCGCACGGCCAAGGGCTCGGTCCGCCGGCCCGAGGTGCTCCGCCTCCTCCCCGACAGCCCCCACCCCACCCGTTCCGGTCAGAACACCAGCGCCTGACCCTGGCGTCAGCCGGTCTCGGTCCAGACTGGCCGGATGAACTTCCGTCAGTCACGTCCAACTCGATCCGTCTGCCGGGGCTCGGCTCTGGCCATCACCGTGGGGTTACTGGCGGCCGCGTGCTCGTCGGGGACGCCGAAGGCGAGGACCGACACGCCCGAGCCGGCCAAGTCGCCGGTGCCAACCGTCACCCCCACAGGCACGGTCGTGTCCGCCGGCGGCGAACCCGAGGGAATGGTCGCCGACGCAACGACCGGATTGGTGGCCATTGGCGTCCGGGGTCCCGATGGAGTGGTGATCGTGAACCACGAGGGCGGCGTCGAGCGACGCGTGCCGCTCACCGGTGCACCCCGCCACCTCGGGTTCGACCCCGCGACCCACCTGGTGCTGGCGCCCACCGAAGGGTCCGACAAGTTGGAGACCATCGACCTGGAGACCGGATCGGTCACGTCCAGCACGCCCGTCGGGCGCCAGCCTCACGACGCCGCTTCCGCCGCCGGCCGGCTGTTCGCAGGCAACGAGCTGGCCGACTCCCTCTCGGTGATCCAGGACGCCCAGGTCACGACCGTCCTGCCCATGCCCGTGCAGCCGGGTGGCGTGGCCAGCAACGGGCGCACGGTGGCCGTGGTGGGGGTGCGGGGCCGTCAGATGGAAGTGGTCGACGCCGCCACCCTGAGCCCGGTGGGCACGATCGAGAGCGGGGTGGGCCCGACCCATGTGGTCTCCGGGCCCGACGGCCGCTACTACGTGGCCGACACCCAGGGCGATCAGGTCATCGTCTACACCGACCAGCCCAAGCTGGCGAAGGTGGGGACGACCCCGGCCGTCGGTGCTCCCTACGGCATCGCCGTCGACGGTGGACGCCAGCGCCTGTGGGTCACGCTCACGGCCCGTAACCAACTGGTGGAGTACGACATCAGCGGTCGCCTTCCCAAGCGCCTGGCCACCTTCCCGACCGTGCAACAACCCAACAGCGTGGTCGTCGACGGCCCGACGGGCCTGGTCTTCGTGGCCGGGGCCACGCCCACCGGCGAGCTTCAGATCCTGCGCCCTTCCGGCTGAGCAACCAGGAGACCTGACCCAATCCCCCGCCGGGACGAGCTCCCGACTCGCCTACCGTCTGGGGCGTGACCCGAAGCCAGCCGAGCCGGATCAAGCTCAGGCTGCTCGTGGCCGGCATCGTCGTCGTCATCGTCGCGGGCACGATCGCCACCGCGTTCACCGCGCCCCTCGCCACGCGCCACCCCCTCCTGCTCATCACCCTCGACGCCCGTAACCGCTACCTCATCCTGGCCCGCAACGTCGATCTCGTTCCCTTCCTGATCATCGGGACGCTCCGGCGGCTCCTGTCCGACCCCCTCTACTGGCTCCTCGGCCGATGGTACGGCGACCGGGCCATCCGCTGGCTGGAGACCAAGGGAGGCGGCGGGGTGTTCGTGACCTTCACCGAGCGGGTGTTCGCCGAGGCCGCCTACCCGATGGTGTTCCTGTTCCCGGGCGCCATCGTCTGCGCCCTGGCGGGCAGGATGGGCATGCCCTTCGCTTGGTTCCTCGTCGTCAACGTCGCTGGGACCATCGCGTCGGTGTCTGTCCTACGGCTCTTCGGCGACATCCTCGGCGGGCCCGTCGACGCCATCCTGGGCTTTTTCAATCGCCACCTGGTGGCCACCACCGTCGTCACCGTCAGTCTGGTGGTGCTCTCCCTCGTGCTCAACCGCCTGCAGGGAAACTCCGAGATTCCGTCCGTCGACGAGCTCGAAGGCGAACCCGGCGACGACTCGACGACTGATTCACCCTGAGAGGCAGTTCCGACCCGCTACCGTCGAGTTGGGGAACGCCGACGAGAGGAAGCACGCTTGCAGCAGTTCATCGTGGACAACGGCTACCTGGCCGTCTTCCTGCTCATGGTCGCCGAGTCGGCCTGCATCCCCTTTCCCAGCGAGGTGACCATGCTCCTGGGCGGGGCTCTGGCCAATACCGCCTTCGTGGCCAGCGTGGCCGCCGGGCACAAGCCCCTCAACTTCGTGATCGTCGCCCTCCTGGGCACGGCCGGGAACCTGGTCGGCTCCTGGATCGCCTGGGGCGTGGGATACCGCGGTGGCCGCCCGCTCATCGACCGGATGGTAACGGCCAAGCCCGGATCAGAACCGTTTCTCTGGCGGGCGCTCCGCCTGAAGCCGCACCACGTCGAGCGCGCCGACGCCTGGTTCGCCGACCATGGCGACGTGGCCGTTTTCGCCTCCCGCCTCCTCCCCGTGGTGCGGACGTTCATCAGCCTGCCTGCCGGTGTCGCCCGGATGAAGTTCGGCAAGTTCAGCGTCTACACCATCGCCGGCTGCCTGCCCTGGACCTTCGCCCTGGCCGCCGCCGGCTATGGGCTGGGCAGCCAGTGGCACACCGTCGACAAGTGGCTCAAGCCCGTAAGCATCGTCGTCGCCCTGGCCCTGCTCGGTGCCGCGGTGTGGTGGGTCCTGCGCCAGCGCCGGACGGCGGAGGCTCCCGACCCCACCCCACGCTGATGGCCGACACCACCCCGGGCGCCCTGCCGGTGTTGCCGGCGGGGCCGGTCGGCTCCATCGCCGAGGCCATCGACCGGATGACGACCATCGCCGACGCCCTGCCCGAGACCGACGGCGTGGCCTGCTTCAACCGTATGTACCTCACCGTCACCCGTGCGGTCGGCGCCCACATGGGCACGGAGTTCTTCGCCGACCCGGTGTTCATGGACCGCCTCGACGTGGTGTTCGCCAACCGCTACCTGGCCGCGCTCGACAGTTGGGCCGCCGATGCGGCCTCGGTGTGCCGGTCGTGGCGGGCTCTGATCTCCCGGCACACCCGAGCCGACGTGGCACCGCTCCAGTTCGCCGTGGCCGGCATGAACGCCCACATCAACCATGATCTCCCCCTGGCCCTGGTGGCCACGTGCCGGGAGGCGGGCACCGAACTGGGCGACGGTTCGCACCACGACGATTTCGAGAAGGTCAACGCCCTGCTCGCCCAGCTCACCCAGGCCATCCGGCAGTCGTTCGAGACGGGGGTGATCGCCGATCTCGATCGCCGGTGCCCGGAGCTGGAGAACGTCGTGGGCAACTTCTCCGTCACCGCGGCCCGCGAAGTGGCCTGGGACAACGCCAACACCCTCGGGCATCTCGGTGACAACCGGTTCCTGTCCGACTCGTTCCTCGACAGCCTCGACCGCCTGGTGGCCTTCGCCGGTAGAGGCCTGCTCATGCCCCTGCTCTGACCCTCGAACGGCCCTGCGTCAGAGGCCGAGGATCTTGTCGAGCCCCACAGTGAGCCCCGGGTGGTCGGCCACCGACTTCACCGCCAGCAGCACACCGGGCATGAACGAGTCCCGGTCGGTGGAATCGTGGCGGATGGTGAGGGTCTGGCCGGTGGTGCCGAGGAGCACCTCCTGGTGGGCCACCAGCCCCCGCAGGCGCACCGAGTGGACCCGGATCCCCGCAGCCGCGGCGCCACCGCGAGCGCCCTCGGCCACGACCGACTCGGTGGGGTCGGCTCCCCATTCCGACGACGCCGCCGCCATTCGGGCGGCGGTGAGCATCGCCGTGCCCGAGGGAGCGTCGACCTTGCCGTCGTGATGCAGCTCGATGATCTCGGCCGTCTCGAACCAGGGGGCGGCGAGCTCGGCGAAACGCATCATGAACACCGCGCCGATGGCGAAGTTGGGAGCCACGAAGCAGTTGCTGGTGGTGAATCGCCGGGCCAGCTCGTCGAAGTCTTCGGGTCGGAAACCGGTGGTGCCGACCACCGCGTGCACACCGTTATCGGCACACCAGGCCAGGTTCTCCATGGCTGCGCCGGCGGTGGTGAAGTCGACAGCCACCTCGGCGCCGGCCCGAACGAGGGCCTCGGCGTCGGGGACGATCTGGCCGGCCACGTCGGCCCCGCTCACCTGGCGCAGGTCGATCCCGGAATGCAGGGGATCGACGGCCACGACCAGCTCGAGGGCGGGATCGGCAGCCACCGCCCGACAGACGGTGGAGCCCATACGTCCCCCGGCGCCGAACACGCCCACCCGGATCGTCATCCCGGCGACAGTACCTTCAGGCGACGCGAGCGGTGAAGGCGTCCTCGGTGAACGGACCCACGACGGCGAGAACGCGCTCGCCCGTGACCACCCGCTCGATGACCCGGTGCAGGTCGGCCTGGGTCACGGCCTCGGTGCGCGCCACCAGCTCGTCGAAGCTGGGAACGCTCCCATGCACCAACTGGCTGCGACCGATGCGGCTCATGCGCCCGGCCGAGTCCTCGAGGGACAGGGCCAGCGAGCCCTTGACATGGCCCTTGGCGATCGCCAGCTCGCGATCGGTGATCTCGGCGTCGACCAGGCGGTCGAGCTCGACGTTGACCAGGTCGAGGACCTCGTTCACCGACGAGGGCGACGTGCCCGCGTAGACGGCGAGGTAGCCGCTCTCCACATAGGCGGCCCGGTACGAGTACACCGAGTACACCAGGCCCCGCTTCTCCCGGATCTCCTGGAACAGGCGGCTCGACATGCCGCCGCCCAGCACCTCGTTGACCAGGTTGAGGGCGAAGCGGTCGTGGTCGTCGCGGGCCAGGGCCCGGGTGCCCACCACCACGTGGGCCTGCTCGGTGGGACGGTTGCTGACGGCCAGGGAGCGGGCCGGAGCGAACGGCGGTCGGACACGCGGCGGGCGGTTGCCGAACCGGCCGTCGAGGCGTGACTCGATGCCCGCGACCACCTGGTCGTGGTCGACATTGCCTGCGGCCGACACCACGATGGCCTCGGGCCGGTACAGAGAGTCGAAGTAGCCGACGATGTCGTCGCGGGTCATGGCCAGGATCGTGGAGCGGTCGCCCAGCACCTCCCGGCCGAGGGGATGGTCGGGATACAGGGTCTCCGCGAACAGGTCGTGCACCAGGTCGGAGGGCTCGTCCTCGTGCATGAGGATCTCCTCCAGGATCACCTGGCGCTCCGCCTCGATCTCGTCGGACCGGAGGGCCGGAGCCCACATGATGTCGGAGAGGATGTCGAGGCCGAGGTCGAGGTCGGCATCGATGAGCCGGGTGTAGAACGCCGTGTACTCCTTGGTGGTGAAGGCGTTCATGTCGCCTCCCACGGCCTCCACCGACTCGGCGATCTCCCGGGCGCTGCGCGTCGCCGTCCCCTTGAACAGCAGGTGCTCAAGGAAGTGCGAGGCGCCGACCTGGGTGGGACCCTCGTCGCGCGACCCGGCATCGACCCAGAAGCCGGTGGTGACCGAATGCGATCCAGGGATCGACTCGGTCACCACGTGCACTCCGTTGGCCAGACGCGTGGTCTGGATCACTAGGCGCTACCGCCGGTTGGAGCGGCGGGGTCCGGAGCTGCGGCGAGGGCCGCGGCTCTCGTCGGCACCGCGTCCGGGCGATGCGGCGGCCTCGGGGCCGAGATCGCCGAACGCCTGGCGGGCCTCGCCCTGGAACGAATCCTCGAAGGAGACGAACTCACGGTCGCCGCCGGCGCCGGGGCCGTCGGACTCGGGCGCTGCCCCACGGGACGAGCCGCCGCGTGACCCACGGTCACCGCCGCGCTCGGGACGTGAACCACCGTCGTCACCGCCGCCGACCAGGTCGGTGACGGGCGAAAGGGCCACCTTGCCCTGGGGGTCGACGTCGTCGACCATCACTTCGATGTCGACGCCGAGGGTGAGCACGTCCTCGACCCGCTCGACCCTCTTGCCCTTGCCCAGCTTGGAGATGTGCAGCAGACCGTCGCGTCCGGGAAGGATGTTGACAAAGGCACCGAACTTGGTGATGTTCACGACCTTGCCGGTGTAGATCTCACCGACGGCAGCCGTGGGCGGGTTGAGGATGAGCTGGATGCGCTTCTCGGCATCGGCGACCGCCGTGCCCTCCTTGGCCCCGATGGTGACGGTACCGATGGTGCCGTCGTCGTCGACGTTGATATCGGCGCCCGTCTCCTGCTGCAGGGTGTTGATGACCTTGCCCTTGGGCCCGATGACCTCACCGATTCGGTCGAGGGGGATCTGGAAGCTGACGATCTTGGGCGCCGAGTCGCGCACCGAGTCGCGGGGGGCGGAGATGGCCTTCTCCATGACCTCGAGGATCTGCAGGCGGGCCTGGTAGGCCTGCTGCAGGGCCTTGCCCAACACGTCGGCGGGCAGCCCGGAGATCTTGGTGTCGAGCTGCAGGGCCGTCACGAAGTCGGCCGTGCCCGCCACCTTGAAGTCCATGTCGCCGAAGGCGTCTTCGGCGCCCAGGATGTCGGTGAGGGTGGTGTACTTGCCCTCGGCGAACACCAGGCCCATGGCGATCCCAGCTACCGGAGCCTTGATCGGCACACCGGCGTCCATGAGCGACAGCGACGATCCGCACACCGATGCCATCGACGTGGAACCGTTCGACGACAGGCAGTCGGAGACCACGCGCAGGGTGTAGGGGAACTCGTCGACCGGAGGCACGACGGGCAGCAGGGCCCGCTCGGCCAGCAGGCCGTGGCCGATCTCGCGGCGCTTGGGACCGCGCATGAAACCGGTCTCGCCGGTGGCGAACGGCGGCATGTTGTAGTGGTGCATGTAGCGCTTGGAGTCGTCGATGCCGATGGTGTCGAGCATCTGGGCCATGCGCGGCATGCCGAGGCTGGCGACGGTGAGGACCTGGGTCTCACCCCGCTGGAACAGGCCTGTGCCGTGGGCCGTGGGGAAGAGGTCGACCTCGGCCGACAGGGGGCGGATGTCGGTGGGCCCACGACCGTCGATGCGCATGCCGTCCTCGGAGATCCGCTTGCGGACCAGCTTCTTCTGCAGGGCCTTGACGGCAGCCTTGATCTCCTTGTCGCGACCCTCGAACTCGGTGGCCAGCTCCTCCTTGATGGCGGCGATGGCCTCGTCGGTGGCGAGATTGCGGTCGGTCTTGGACGAGATGGCGCTGGCCGTGGCGATGCGGTCGGTGCCGATGGCGGCAACCCGCTCGAACACGTCGTCGGCGTAGTCGACCTGGAGGGTGTAGGCGAGGGGCGGCTTGGTGCCTATCTTCTCGACCAGCTGGCGCTGGGCCGTGATCGACTCCATGATCCACGTCTTGGCCGCTTCGAGCCCGGCGGCGATGACCTCCTCCGTCACCTTGGGCGCGCCCTGCTCGTAGAAGCGCCAGGCGTCCTCGGTGCCACCGGCCTCGACCATCATGATGGCGATGTCTTCGGTGCCGTCGTCACCGGCTGCGGCCCGGCCGGCCACGACCAGCTCGAAGGTGGCGGCGTCGCCCTCCTGGTAGGTGACGTGGGGAACCCACTCGCCGTCGATCGTGTAGGCGATGCGCACGGCCCCGATGGGGCCCTCGAACGGGATGCCCGACAACATCAGGGCCGCCGAGGCGCCGTTGATGGCCAGGACGTCGTGGGGGTTCTCCTGGTCGGCGCCGAGGATGGTGCCCACCACGTGGACCTCGTTGCGGAAGCCGGCGGGGAACGACGGGCGCAGGGGCCGGTCGATCAGGCGGCAGGTGAGGATCGCCTGGTCGGTGGCCCTACCCTCCCGACGGAAGAACGAGCCGGGGATCTTGCCGGCGGCGTACATCCGCTCCTCGATGTCGACGGTGAGCGGGAAGAAATCGGCACCCTCACGGACCGACCGGGACGCGGTGGCCGTGACCAGGACGACGGTGTCGCCGATCTGGGCTACCACTGCGCCATCGGCCAACTGGGCCAATTTGCCGGCGGAGAAGGAAAGGGTCTTGTCGGTCCCGGTGATGGGACAGGACACGGAAACGGCTTCCGCCATCGTGTGCACTCCTTTGTCGCCGGCCTCTGTGAGCCGGCGTGTCGGGCGGCGGCGGAGCCAGTTCCCAGTTGTCGGGCACCGAGGCTGGGTGACCTCGGGACCCGGCGACTGGCAGCTGACGCCCGCGCCGCGGGTGTTCGGTACTGCGGTGTTTCCCTACCTGCGCAGCCCGAGGCGGGCAATCAGTTCCCGGTACCGCTCGACGTCGTTGGCCCTCGTGTAGTCGAGGAGCCGACGGCGGCGTCCGACGAGAATCAACAGCCCCCGGCGACTGTGGTGGTCCTTCTTGTGGACCTTCAGGTGCTCGGTAAGATGATTGATTCGTCCGGTGAGCAACGCCACCTGAACCTCGGGCGAGCCGGTATCGGTCTCGTGGAGGCGGTAATCGCTGATCGTTGCGGATTTTTCAGGCATGTGACGTTCCGTCTCGGAAGGCCGGTCGACGGTTTCGCCGACAGGAGCGCGTCCGCGCGTGTAGCTGGGCGCTGGAACGATCGTAGCAGGGGTACGGTCGGGCCCGGATGAACCCGGGAACCCGATGAACCCGGTGGCGACCGCCGCCGGGCTGTGCGTACTGGGCGCCTACCTGGTGGGGTCGGTACCGTTCGTCTACCTGCAGCGGAGAAACCGCCTCCGGCGCGACCTGCGCCGGCTCGGCCACGGCGGTGGCCCGCCGGTCGGCACCCCCCGCACCTGGATCCCCGCGGCGTTCGAGGTGGCCGTGGTGCTGGCCGTTGCGTCCGTGGCGTGGCGGGTGGTGGCGTCGGTGTCACCCGGCCACGGGAGCCCCGACATCGTCGCCGGCGTGGCCACGTTCTCCGACCAGGTCCTCGTCCCCTGGCAGTCGGTAGCCCTGTGGGCCGGTCTGGCGGCGGCCATGGGCCTGATCGCACCGGTGTGGCTGGACTTCCGGGGTGGCTCGGGCCTCGCTCCAGCCGTCGCCCTGCTTGGGGTGTTCAGCCCGGTCGGCCTGTTCGGAGCCTTGGCCGGTTATGGAGTGGGCCTCGGCGCCAACCGGTCGGGGATCGGCGCCACCGGCGTCGCCGCGGTCTTTCTGGTGGGCACGGCCTGGGTCGCCTGGGTGCTCGACCTTCGTGCGTTGTGGGGAGTGCCCAACGGCCCGGAGACGTGCCTGTGGTCGGCCGCCCTGGGCGCCGCCGTCTTCGCCGCCACGCGACCGGGGCGGGCGTGAGCGGGGCTTAGGGTCCAGAAGATAACTACCTGGGCATTCTGTGAGCCTCTACCAGCACCTTCACGTCATCGAATGCCCAGGTAGTTGTCTTTCTGACCCTCAGGTCGGCGCCAGCGCTTCGTTGATCGTCTCGAGTGCCGTCCCCGGATCGATACCGAGCTCGCGGACGGTATCGGCAAATGCGCTCGCCGCCTCGGCGAGTCGTCGTTGGCGTTCCGCTCGGGGCGGCGGTGGCGGGGCGGCGGCGACATGAGTGCCGTGCCGGCCCCGGGTGACGAGGATCCCGTCGGCCTCGAGCTCGCGGTAGGCGCGGGCCACGGTCCCCGGCGCGATGCCGAGGTCGGCCGCGAGCTGGCGGACGGTGGGCAGGCGGGAGCGCACGGGGAGCTGACCGGTGGCGACCAACCGGGCGATGGCGGCCCGGAGCTGTTCATAGGGAGGAACCGGCGAAGAGGGATCGACGGTGACGATCACCTGGGCACCTTGGGCCGCACCCTCCATCTCTGGCGACGCCCACCCCAGGCCACTGTGGCGAACCAACCCTCGGCCAGACCGAGGCATATGAACACCCAACGCAGGCCCGGGACGCTCGTGGCAGTGCCGACCTGAACTGCGGCCAGCGCCGCCGCCAAACCCCCGAGGGTGATAGCGGTGTCGAACACCAGATGCAGTCCGTGGGCCCGCAAGGCATCGTCGATTGCGAGCAAGTCGGGGGCAGGCACCGGCTGCCGGCGCCGGACGACCAGTTGAGTTCCGGCCCAGGTGACCAGCGCGGCGACAACGGTGAAGACGACCGTTCCCCAGAGCGTGCGGCTGCCGGATGACTCCGGATGCTGCTGAGGTGTCCAGGTGTAGGCCAGGGCCGCAACGACGCTGGTGGCCACCGCCACGGCCGGCGCGGCGAGAGCACGACGAGGCAGGTAGTCGCCGGCCCGGCGCGGCACCAGTGCCGCGCGTCGTACCGGCTCGGGCTGGGCGATGGGTAGCAGCACGGCCAGGAGGGCGCCGCCCAGGTAGCCGGTCGCCCCCCACAACAACGCCGGACCGGTGTTCAGCGAACCATCGGTGAGGGCACGAAGCACGGCAGGCAGCGAGAACCCCAAAGCCGCCCCCAACAACCTCATCCCTCGGGACCGGGCGATCGCCCGCGACAGGGTCGGCGACATCAGGTCGTCGAGAAGGAAGTACCGGACCGAAAACGTCGTGAGTTCACGATCGCTCACCGGGCGCAGGCCGAGCACCACCAGGAGCATGGGAAACACGGCGGCGAGCGTGAGAAACGCGTAATCCATAGGTTGGATCTTGCCAGGCCCGCCTCATTGTGTCAATGTATCAACACAATGAAACAGTCAACGGCGACAGACGATCCGGCCGGTACCCGTCGGGGTCGTCGTGGTGGGCGGATCACGGTGCTCAGCGGGCTTCCGAAATGGGCCCGCGCCGCCGTCGTGGCCGTGATCGTCGTGATCGTCGGGTTCGCGAGTCTGAGCCAGGTGGGCGTCCTCGTCCCGCAGTTCCGGGGCAGCGGCGGGGGCATTGCCGGCCCCGGCGTCCCAGGGGGTGTGCCGCCAGGGGTCCCGCCCGGTTGGACCCCCCCGCCCGGTTGGACCGCCCCGACCAATGTCTTCGCCGGGTGGGTAGTCCTCAAAAACGTCAGTTGGCGGAGCTGGGAGGTCACGGCCGTCGACGTCCCCGCCCAGACCGGGCTCGACGTCGTCGCCTTCCTGCCACCAACCGGCGACTGGGTCGTCCCGATTCTCTCGAGGGCCGCTCCGCTGCCACCTGGTCACCTGCCTGTCACCGTCCCCCGAAATGGAGATCTCGTCGTGTTCACCACCAAGCGACCCGGCGCCTGTGCCCTTCCGCGCTCGTCGCCCGGCCGGCAATCCAAGACACACGCGACGGTCCACTTCTCCTCTCCGCTCGGTGATCGGTCCGTCGACGCGTCGATGTTCACCGATCCCGTGCCTCCCTGTCCCGCCTGAGCGTTCGCCCTTAGATCGAGGCCCACCCCTCCCGAGGTCACGCATCTAGGCTCGCGGCGATGGCCGACAACCCGGACCCGGCGCCACCGACGCTTTACGAGTGGGCCGGCGGGGACGGCGCTTTCGTGCGCCTCATCGACTGCTTCTACGACCGGGTCGAACACGACGACCTGATCTCGCCGCTCTTTCCCGGCGGCGTCTCCGGGGAACACCGTGAGCACGTGGCCGCGTGGTGGCAGGAGGTCTTCGGCGGGCCCGCTCGGTACACCGAAGACCTGGGCGGCTACCCCAAGATGGTCGACAAGCACCGGGGCCTCGGGATCTCGATCGAACAGCGACGGCGGTTCGCCGAGACCATGTCGGTGGCCGCCGACGATGCCGGCCTTCCCGACGACCCCGAGTTCCGGTCGGCCCTGGTTGCCTACCTCGAGTGGGGAACGCGGCTGGCCCTGGCCAACTCCCAACCGGGAGCCGATGTCGTCGCCCAGGCTCCGGTGCCGCGGTGGGGCTGGGGCGAGGCTCTGCCCTATCCGGGCTGAGCGACTGCCATTTGAAGTGGCGGGAGATGGCCCTACTGGGTGGAGTGCGCCAGGCCGTTGGGTGACAAGCGTTACGACCGGGTGCCGGCAGCCTGGAACAGCTCGACGGGATTGCCGGCGGGGTCCTCGAGCAGGATTTGCGAGCCCCCGGGTCCGGTCACGATGTCGTTGCGGAAACGAACGCCGGCTTGGCGGAGGCGCTCGACTTCGGACGAGAGGTCGTCGACGACGAAGTGGATGCGGTTCCATCCGCCGGGCTGCGGCTGGCCGCCATCGGGCATGGGACGACCGGCCGAACTGGCGGGGCCGCTCAGCAGCAGGCGCAGGTTGCCGCGTCGCACATCGGCGAAGGCCGGGGCTGCGCTGGAGAGGACGCTGAAGCCGAAATGGGTGGTGTAGAAGCCGATGGCGGCTTCGACATCGTCGACCATGTAGCGCACGTTGACGGTATCGGTGTCGGGCATCAGGGCGGCTTCCTTCCTCGTGAGGAGCTTCAGGAACAGGGGGATGCGGGCAGTCAGCTCGGCGGCGGCCGCTTCCGCCCATGGCCACAAGCGACAAGCACTTACAACGTGTTTGGTGCTCCCTGGTATTCGGCGTCACCGAAGCCGAGGATCGGTATGAAGATGAAGCTGAGCAATACCATGCCCACCCCGAAGCCGACACCCTTGCCGAACGCCTTGGCCAAATCGATGTAGACGACGAAGAGGACGACGATGCTCACGAGCGGAATGAGGAACAGCAACACCCACCACCACGGCCGCCCCACCATGCGCAGGATGACGATGGTGTTCCAGATCGGGATGATCGACTTCCACCCCGCCTCGCCCGCCTTGGTGAACACCATCCACAATGCGGCGATGAGGAAGACCGCGACGGCGAGCCCAACCAGGACACCAAGCGCTGCTCCCATGAGGAGCCCCCTTCCGAGAACCGGTCGGCGTCAACCTAGCTGGACGCGCCAGGTTGGTCCAGGGTCTCTTTTGCAACCGTCTTCGTATGGAGTTCCGCCGTTTCGCCTCACAGCCCCAGTCGGGTGATGGCCGCCGGACGGCGCTGCCAGTCCTTGTCGACTTTCACGGCCAGCTCGAGATAGGCGCCGGGCCGGAGCTGGGCCCGGACGGCGGTGCCCACGGCCTTGAGCACCGCGCCACCCTTGCCCACGACGATGCCCTTCTGGGAATCGCGCTCCACCAGGATCTCGCAGCGGATCCGGGGCCACTCCCACTCGGTGACCAGGCAGGCGATGGAGTGGGGCAACTCGTCGCGCGCCACGATGAGGAGCTGCTCACGCACCAGCTCGGCCACCCACAGGGCATCGGGGACGTCGGTGACGGCGTCGTCGGGGTAGTACTGGGGACCTTCGGGAAGACGGCTCACGACGGCGGCAACCAGCTCGTCGACGCCGTCGCCGGTGAGGGCGGAGATGGGGAAGTACTCGTCCAGGTCGAACTCCGCGGCCCGGGTGAGCTGGGTGGCGATCTGCTCGGGAGTTGCGGCGTCGACCTTGTTCAACACGCACAGCGCACCAGGGGGCACCCGCGAGGCGACGAAGCGGTCGCCCTTGCCGATCGGGGCGGTGGCGTCGATGACCAGGCAGACGATGTCGACGTCGTTGAGGGTGCCGGTGGCCGTGGCGTTCATCCGCTCCCCCGCCGCCGTGCGGGGCTTGTGGATCCCCGGCGTGTCGACAAACACCACCTGGGCGTCAGGGGTGTTGAGGATGCCGCGGATCTGGTTGCGGGTGGTCTGGGGCTTGTCGGACACGATCGACACCTTGGTGGCGCAGATGGCGTTGAGCAGGGTGGACTTTCCCACGTTGGGGCGCCCCACGAGCGTGGCGAAGCCCGACCTCATGCGTCTTCGGCAAGGGGCTCGAGCCTGGAGATCCGCACCCGGCCGATGCGCCGCCCCTGCACCCTCTCGGCCCGCAGGCGGCGACCGTCGTAGTCGACCGACTCGCCCTCGACGGGAACGTGGCCAAGGAGGTTGAACACGAAGCCGCCGACCGTGTCCCAGTCGCCCTGGGGGAACTCCACGCTGAGCAGCTCGTTGATCTCATCGATGGGCATGCGGGCGTTGACCCGGACATCACCATTGGCCAGGGGCTCGACCTTTGCCTCCTCCACGTCGTACTCGTCGACGATTTCGCCCACCAGCTCCTCGATCAAATCCTCGAGGGTGACCAGCCCCGCAGTGCCGCCGTACTCGTCGACCACGATGGCCATGTGGGCCTTCTCGTGTTGCATCTCGGGCATGAGCTCGGCCACCCGTTTGGTCTCCGGCACGAAGCGGGCGGGCCGGACGAGGTCGCGCACCGGCTCCGCGCTGCGCCCGTCCCGCATGGCCCGCATGAGGTCCTTGGCGAAGACGAGTCCGGCGATGTCGTCGATGCCCTGCTCATAGACAGGAATTCGGCTGTACCCCGCGGCCATGACCACCTCCATGACGTCGGCGAGGCTGGCCCGGGCGTCCACCGACACCATGTCGGGACGAGGCACCATCACCTCACGCACGAGGGTGTCGCCGAACTCGATGATCGAGTGGATGAGTTGGCGTTCCTCGCGCTGGATGACGTCCTCCTCCACGGCGACGTCGGCCATGGCCAGCAGCTCCTCCTCGGAGACGAACGGGCCCTCCTTCAGGCCCTTGCCGGGAACGATGACGTTCGACAGCACGATGAGGGCCCGGGCCACGAGACGCACGGGCGGGAAACGGACGATCGCCGACACGACCGGAGCCACGCCGAGGGCAGCTCGGTCGGGATGCTGGACGGCGAAGGTCTTGGGGACGGCTTCGGCGATGACGAAGATGACGACGACCTCGAAGGCGGTGGCCGCCACCACACCCCACGGACCGAGTTGGCGTTCGGCCACCACGCCGATGAGGGTGGCCGCCACCAGGTGACAGAGGAGAAGCAGGAACAGCACCGGGTTCAGGAACTGCTCCGGATGCTCGACCAGGCGCAGCAGGGCATTGGCACCCCGCCGCTTCTCCTCGACGAGGCTCAGGGCCTTGATCCGGTTGGTGCGGGTCAGGCTCGTCTCGGCCATGGCCAGGAAGGCAGCGATGGCGATGAGCGCGACGACGGCGGCCACCATCACGAACTCGGTGGTGGTCAACGCGGCCTCGGGGCTCTCGCCGTCACAGGCGGTGGAAGCGGTCGAGCAGCGCCTGCTCCCGCTGTTCCATCTTCTCAGCCTCGTCGGGCTGAGCATGGTCGAACCCGAGAAGGTGCAGGACCCCGTGGGTCACCAGCAGGGCCAGCTCGTCGTCGTAGGTGCCGGCGTGGGCCGGTGCGTTGCGCTGGGCCACCGCCGGGCACACCACCACGTCGCCGAGGATGGTGGGCAGATCGGCCAGATCGGGGTCGGCCGTCGGGCCCGGGCCGAGCGAATCAGCCGAGCGCGGACCCTCGTAGACATCGTCGTCGATCGGGAAGGCGAGGACGTCGGTGGAACCGGTACGGCCGAGGAAGCGCTGGTTCAGCTCGGCCATCGCCGTCTCGTCGACGAAGAGCAGGGAGACCTCGACGTCTTCGCGGACGCCCTCGGCCTCGAGTATCGAGGTGGCCAATCCGACCCAGCGAGGAGTCTCCACCGCGACGTCGGACTGCTCGTCGGCCCCGAACACGTCGACCAGGCCACCACCCGACCGCTTCCGCTCTCTCAGGGCCTCGGCGGCATCGCGGCCCTCGGCGGAACCGGGGTCCGTGTCGCTGGGTTGGTCGTCGCTATGCCCCTGAATGCCGGACCCGGGGAGGCTCATGTGGATGCTCGCTCGTAGGCGTCGACGATGTCGGCGACGATGCGGTGGCGGACCACGTCGCGAGAACCGAGGTGGACGAACTCGACACCCTCGATATCCGTGAGGACGTGCTCGAGGTTGAGGAGGCCGCTGCGCCCGGCGGCCAGGTCGACCTGGGTCACATCACCGGTGACCACGGCCTTGGAGCCGAAGCCGATGCGGGTGAGGAACATCTTCATCTGCTCGGGCGTGGTGTTCTGGGCCTCGTCGAGGATCAGGAAGCTGTCGTTCAGGGTGCGGCCCCGCATGTAGGCGAGTGGAGCGACCTCGATGGTGTCGCCGTCGAGCAGGCGCTTGGCCCCTTCGGGGCCGAGCATGTCGTAGAGGGCGTCGTAGAGCGGCCGCAGGTAGGGATCGACCTTGGCCATGAGGTCGCCGGGCAGGAACCCGAGCCGTTCGCCTGCCTCCACCGCGGGACGGGTGAGAATGATGCGGCTCACCGACCCGACGTTGAGGGCCTGCACCGCCAGGGCCACCGCCAGGTACGACTTGCCCGTTCCCGCCGGGCCGATACCGAAGGTGACCACATTGGCGGCGATGGCTTCGACGTAACGACGCTGGCCGCTGGTCTTGGGGCGCACGGTGCGACCCCGCCCCGAGCGCAGGACCTCGGCGCCCATCACGACCGAGGGGCGCTCGTCGGCCTTCACCATCTCGATCGTGCGACCCACGTCGGCGGCGTCGAGGCGATGGCCCTGGCCCAGGAGCACGACGAGCTCCTCGAACAGGCGCCCGACGCGATCGGCGTCGACGCCGTCGACGGTGATCTCGTTGCCCCTCACCAGAATCTCGGCGTCGACGAATGCCGCCTCGATGAGGCGGAGCAACTCGTCACGGTGGCCTAGGAGGCCCACCATGAGACGGTTGTCGGGGACGAGAACCTTGACCTGGGTCTTTGACACTGGCGAGGAACCCACGTTACCGGTTCGTCGTCAGCCGGGGGGCCATTCCATCGGCCTGCCCCCGAGCACGTGCAGATGGAGATGAGCGACCGAGTTGCGGGCGTCGTCGCCCACATTGAACACCAGGCGCCATCCTCGTTGGCCCAGCCCCGCGGACTCGGCGACCCGGCGGGCGGTGACCAACATCTCGCCGACCACCGCGGCGTGGGTCGCCTCGATCGAGGCCGCCGATTCGATGTGCTGGCGCGGGATCACCAGGACATGGACGGGCATGGCCGGGCTGATGTCGCGGAAGGCGAATGTCAGCGGCGACGACGCCACCTCCTCGGCGGGGATGTCGCCGGCCACGATGCGGCAGAAGATGCAGTCGTCTGCCGGCTGTGGGTCGGTTCGCGCCTCGGTCACCGGAGCCCACCGTAGCCAGTACTGGCGGTAGGTTGGCTGCCGATGGGTGGGATGGGCGGCGACATCGGCTCGTGGCTGGACTTCGACGACATCGAGCGCTGGGCGGCCGAGGCCCGGGCGCGCGATGCCGTGGACGCCCGTCAACGCGAACGCTGGCTCAGGCGCCAGGCCGAGGACGAGGCCGCCTTCGCCAGCCTGCTCCTGGGGCTGGCCGAGCGACGGGTGGCCGCGATCGTCACCACCACCGGCGGGCGGCATCACGTTGGGCGGATCGAGGCCGTCGGTGCCGATTTTGCCGCCCTAGGAGCGGCCGGAGGCCGCATCACCATGGTGTCGTTGGCGGCCGTGGCCGCGGTGAGAGTGGCGGACGCGGCCGAGGCGCGTCGACACCGGGATCACCGTCGATCGGAGCCGGCCGCCGACGCCCGCCCTGACCACGGCGAGCGGACCATCGGCGTAGTCATGTCCGACGTCATCGGCCACGCCGTCGAACGACGCCCGCGCGTTCAGGTGTTCGCCGGTGGCGCACAGCTCGGCGGCGAACTGCGGGCGGTGGGAGCCGACGTGGTGACGCTGCACACCGACGGCGACCCGCCGGGGCTGCTCTACGTGAGGCTGGCGTCGGTGTCGGAGTTTTCCTTCTTGGACTCCGGATAGAGATGCTCGAGTGAGCCCGCAGGGATACGCGACGCGGTGATGAAGGCGTCGATCTCATCCTCCTGCAGGCGGATGACCCGTCCGAACTTGTAGGCGGGCAACTCGGCCTCGTCGATGAGCCGGTAGAGCGTGCGCACGGTGACGCCCAGACGACGGGCAGCCTCACCGGTGCTCATCCAACGGACGGCATCGTCGGCCATATCACGATGATAGCTCAGGTCCCGCTCTTCCTGTGGATTTTCATGAACTTTCATCCGGTTGCCGGAACCCGAGCAGAAGGGGTGGGTACCATCGTTGGTGCCCAACGGCGCGCACGCGTTCCGCGTGTCGTGCAAACACGCGGCAGGAGAAGAACCCATGTTCACCGAGCCGAACAAGGTCGTCGCCGGCGTGCTGGCCGCTATCATCGCCCTGGTCCTCGTTGGTGATGTCGTGAGCGTGGTTGCCAGGTCCGGCGGTGGACAGAGCGCCGCCGAGAAGCAGGCCCAGGCCGAGGCCGACGCCAACAAGCGCGCCGCCAATGCCCAGAAGAGCCAGGCCGACGCTGATCGTGCCGCCTCCGGTGCCGACGCCGCCGACAAGAAGGCCCTCGACCTGATCACGGCCAATCAACGGGCGTGCAACGACAAGTTTGTGCCCAACGCCAACGCCCGGGCCGATCAGGCGCTGAAAGACCTGGCCGACCAGCGCGCCGCTTTGGAGGCGATCGCCGCCGAGCTCCCCGAGGGCAAGGCCAAGGACACCCTAGGATCCCAGATCGGCCCGGGGTTCGAATCGAGCGAGGCTCTCATCAAGTCGGCGCTGCGAGCGGCCATCACCGAGTGCCAACTCGCCTTCACCGTGTTCCAGCTGACTCGACCCTCGACGACCGAGCCGGGCTGACGGCACTGATCGTCAAGCGGCGTGAGGTGAGTGGACGAACTCCACCCGCATGCTCTTGTCGTCGTCGGGCAGCACGACCGTCGCACCGCCGTCCTTGGTCCACGATTCGGGAACGAGGAAAAACCGGCCGTTGGAGTGGAAAAGCAGCTTGAGCCCGTCGTAGCGGAAGCGATAGGCCGACTCCGGCTCCTCAAACTTGGTTTCCACGACGCCGTCCGCCGCGATATCCAGGCTCTTGGGGCTGTACACGACCACCCCCGGCAGTAGGTCCAGTTCGTTGCGAACGATCGCAGCTTCCTGTCGACCTTTCTTGTCGGCGTACTCGGCCACCTCCCAAACAAGACCGACGGCGAGCACGATCGAGATGAGGATCACGCTCAGCCCGGGCAGCCCCGGAGCCGAGGAGGTGGCGGGTGGTGTCGGACGGTTCGGCCGACGCCGGCGCCGGTCGAAGAGGACGGCATAGCTGAACAGCCCGACGCCGAGCATCAGGCTGAGAGGAGTGAGGACCCGTACCGTCGCCGACCGGTGGAGATCGGCGTTCCATACCAACCCGACGGCGAACAGAGCCACCCCGGCCACTGCCAATAGGCCTGCCACCCATCGCCAGAGGACCCGATGGGGGTTCAGCTCGAGGTGACGTGAGATCATCCGGTGCGCCCACAAGAGGGCCAACCCGCCGATCAGCACACCCCCCAGCGGGATGATCATTGCGTGGATGCTCTGGAGCAGGTAGTCCTGAGTCGAAAGCCCAAAGAGCGAGACGTCGAGACCGAATTCCTCGGAGAAGGCCGCCGTCTTGGCATAGCCAAAATAGAAGAGGACGGCGGTTATCAGCGCCGTCGGACCGATGACGGCGCCCAGACTCTGCACCGTCTTCATGACGGTGGCCTCAGACCCCTCGGCGTCGCCCGACCTTGTGGTGCCTTGTTCGCCGGCACCAGCCACGTCGGGGGCCGTCAACGTGTTGTCGTTGTCGATTTCGCCGTGGTCGACGTGGTCTTCGAAGTAGTCGGCGTCGGCTTCTCGGTGGTCGTCGTCGTCGAATTGCAAACTGGCGAGATCTGCTCGTTGAGATAAGTGTCGAATCCGAAGGCGAGCAGCCGCTGGGCGTTGCACGTCGGGTCGGCGGTGATGTCGTCACCAAGGCCGACGTTGCGGGCCCTCCCGAGATCGGTCCGGGCGGCGTCGATCTGGCCCCCGCAGCCCTCGGCGATTCCCTGGTAGAGCGCCACGTACAGCCCCCCACCGGCCTTCTGGGCCGCCGGTCCGAGCTTCTTCACCGAGTCGAGCAGTGGCCGGCACTGGTCGACGGGAACCCCTGACTGCACCAGGGGATCCCAGACCGCGATGGCCTGCACGATCTCGCCCGGGCCGACGGGGCCCGGTGGGCCCGGAAGGCGGGCCCGGGCCTTCTTGGCCGCGGTGCCGGGGTTCGACGTTGCCCCCGCGCCGGAACCCGTCGTGACACTCGTGCCGGTGACCGCCAGGTTCTTGCTTCCACCACCTCCGCACCCGGCCAGGACGAGGGAACCTGCGCCAATGAGGGCCAGCAGATACCGCCCCGACGGCAACCCATCCGCCTGGCGTTCGGACGCAAACCGAGCCATGAGCGATCGTAGCGCCGGGGCCGCTCTCGGGACCGCCTTCCCGCCACGACCGTCCTTGCCGGCAGTTGCCGGCCGCTGGCAACCTCGTCCTCGCCTCGTGGACCTGCGGGGACTTGAACCCCGGACTTCCTGCATGCCATGCAGGCGCTCTACCAGGCTGAGCTACAGGCCCGCGCCGCTCACCCTACCGGACGCGGCCAGCGCAGCCGGCACCGATACGATCGGCGCGTGGACGACGGTTACGACCCCCAGGCCATCGAGGCCAAGTGGCAGGCCATGTGGCGGGACGAGGGCACGTACGAGGTCGACAACGACGACTCCCGGCCGCCGTTCTACTGCCTGTGCATGTACCCCTACCCGAGCGGGGCCGCCCACCAGGGCCACGTGCGCAACTACACCTTCGGCGACCTGATCGTGCGCCACAAGACCATGG
>JBBRXY010000040.1:0-28114 GCA_038238185.1 Acidimicrobiales bacterium | reverse complement strand
AGGCTGTCCCTAGTACGAGAGGACCGGGACGGACGCAGCTCTCGTGTGCCAGTTGTCCCGCCAGGGGCACCGCTGGTTTGCGACCTGCGGAAGGGATAAGCGCTGAAAGCATCTAAGCGCGAAGCTCGTTCCAAGATGAGATCTCCCACAGGGTTAACCTGGTAAGGCCCGTGGCCAGATGACCACGTTGATAGGCCGGAGGTGTACGCACCGCAAGGTGTTCAGCCGACCGGTACTAATCGGCCGAGGGCTTGGGGTTATTGTTATTCGTGCTCGCTATGGAAGTCTTGAGGAGGCGCCTCGGCGCCCTCTGACAACAGGTTTCCGGTGGCTATAGCGGTGGAGTCACACCCGTTCCCATCCCGAACACGGAAGTTAAGCCCGCCCGCGCCGATGGTACTTGGGGGGAGATCCCCTGGGAGAGTAGGTCGCCGCCGGATTTCTCATGAAGATGGCTGCCCTTCGGGGTGGCCATCTTGGCATTCTGGGGCCCGACGGGAGGCCGTCCAGGAGTCCGGTACGCTGCCCGAATGGCCGGCAAACCCCCCCGGCGCCCCGGAACCGGCGGTCGCCCGGCGTCCGGCGACTCGCGTGGGAGCCCGGCAAGGGGTTCGGCCCCACGCTCGGCCGGGAAAGCCACCGGCAGGGGCCGTCCGCCGCGCCCGGACGGCCGCCCTCCTCGCCGTCCGACCGGAAACGACGGCGCCCGCAGGGCAGGGGATCCGGCCATCGACCAACCCTGGACTGATGGCGGGTCCACCAGGCCCGCCCCCCGGCGTCGTCCGCCGGGACGCTCGCCGGCTCGGGGAGAGAGCGGCGACGACCGACGTCCGACGGGCACGCGCGGCCGAGCCGACCCCCGAGGTGCGCCCGACGGGCGGACCTCACCCGACCCCCTCCGCTCGTGGGGCAAGGTGGCCAGGCGAGGCGCCGGAGCCGTCACCCGCGCCTCGGACCCGGCTCGGCGGGAGCAGTCTGATTCCCATGACCGGAGGTCGCGCCCGTCGGCAGGGGTCGACCACGACCAGTGGATCGAGGAACCCCGCCAGGCCCCCCGCCCGGCGTCGACCACGGCCAGGCGGGCACCCCGGGCCCAGCCGCGACTTCCCGAGTCCGTCGGGCGGGAGCTGGTCAGGGCGGTCGGGGCCAAGGAGGCGCCGGCGGCGGAGCGGCGCCTGCTTGACGCCAGCCGCGCCCTCGAGCACGATCGCGTTCGAGACGCCATACGTATCGTGCGCCCACTGGTCAAGGTGGCTCCCGACGTCGCCGTGGTACGAGAGGTGGCGGGCATGGCGTCCTACCGTCTCGGAAACTGGACGGTAGCCGCCGAGCACCTCGAGGCCTTCTCCCGCTTGAGCGGTTCAACCGACCTACATCCCGTGCTCGCCGACTGCTACCGCGCCGTCAAGCGCTACCGGCGGACCAACGAGGTGTGGGACGACCTGCGCCAGGCCTCACCGTCGGCCGAGGTGGTCACCGAGGGCCGCATCGTGGCTTCCGGTGCCCTGGCCGATCAGGGCCGGATTGCCGAAGCCATCAGCCTGCTCGAACGGGGGCCGGTCAAGAAGCGACGCACCCCTGCCGACCATCAGCTGCGCCTCTGGTACGCCCTGGCTGACCTCTACGAGCGAGCGGGCGACAGCGTGCGGGCGAGAGAGCTGTTCGCCCGAGTGGCCGATGTCGACCCCCAGCTCGCCGACACGGCCGAACGCCTGCGATCTCTGGGCTGACCAACCACGCCTGCTGACCCGGGCCACCGGCTCGGGTCGAAGTAGCTAGTGACGCGCTAGACGCCGACGCACTGGCCGGTCTTGGAAGCTGCCGAGTTGGGCTGGCCGGCGTTGGTCGGCGCCGGGCTGTTGGTCGCGCAGCCGAGCGCGGTGGAGATGGCGTTGTTCTTGATGACGATGGGCCCACCAGTGTTGCCATGGAACGTGGCGCTACCGCCCACGAAGTTGTTCCCGAAGACCACGCCAGCGGTGTTGTTGTTCACCACCACATTACCGCCGATGCTGTTGCCGAGGCAGTTGGCCGACGGGTCGCCGATGCGCACCGGCCCAGTGGAGTTGGTGACCGAAAGATTGGGATTCAACGCCGAAGCCGGGACGTTGCTCCCGCAGAGGGTGAACGCCAGCGCCCCGTTCGATTTGATGCCGCCGTACACGGTGGAGTTGGTGATGCTGACCTGGCCCCCGGACTTGACCGTGAGCCCCCCGGTGATGGTGGCGTTGACGTAGCAGATGTTCTTGCCCGAGCCCACGACGACAGGGCCGGTCACATTGCCGGTGACCTGCGTGCAGACGGTCGGGACGGTTCCCGCGGTGGAGTCACAGTGCGACTGGGCGAGAAAGATGTTCCCGGTGGCCTGCGGGCCGTGGAGGATGAGGTGCACGGCGTTGACGGTGATCCCCGTGTTCCCCCCACCAGAGGTCAACGTCTGCTCGTTGAAGATGGCCGTGAACGTGTCTCCGTTGCCGCCGGTGCCTTGGAAGGTGAGGTTGGGGGTCGGGTTGGAGGGCAGGGCCACGGTCTGCTGGGTGGTGACGGCAAGCGTCGAGTTGGCGCCCAGCGTGGTGGAGGCGGTGGAGCCGTTCGCAGTGGAGGCGCAGCTACTGGCCACAGACGGGGACGTGAACGTGCCGCCGAGCGCGCTCACGCCGGTCAGCGAGGCGGTGCTGGTCGCGGATCCTCCGGCCCCGAGGGCCCCCTCGCTGTGGGCGGTGAGGGGGCCCGTGGAGGTGACGAAGATCCCGGTCGGACCGGCCGGGGGCACGAAGATCGAGGGCAGCGAGGCGCTCACGTTGCCACCGGCGGCCGGGAGGGTGACCGAGGGGGCCGGTCCCGACACGATGTGCCCCCCTCCGGCGTTGATGTCGACACGCTCGCCGAAAGCGCTCCCACTGAGCACCGAGACGCTCCCGGTGCCGGCGCCCGCCGTGGCGGTGAGGGCGATCAGCGACGCCACCACCGTGGCCAGGGCAATGAAGGGCGACAGCCGGTTGAACTTCCGGTCGGAACGACGATTTCCTCTAGCCATGGGTGTGACTCCTTACCCGCTATCTCGCACTCGTCAATATTTCGACTGACTCTTCCGTCTCCGACGGTGGCGATCAGCCGCAGTCTCGCAGGGGCGGTGGCGGCCCGCAAGGCACTGTCGCACCCCCGGTCTAGCGTTGAAGTCGCCGCTTCCCCCAGGTGCCGGCCATCGCCGGCGGTCTTCTCACCCAGGTACCTGTCGAACACATGGAGGCGTGCAATGACGAACATGGTTGCCTTGGTCGGCCGCTTGGCTCGGCCTGCCGAAGCTCGTGAGTTGCCCTCGGGCGACCGCCTGGTGGCCTACGAGGTCACCGTGGCCCGCCCGGGAGCCCGGGCCGAAGGAGTTCCCGTCGTGTGGCTGGGAGCACCGGCCAGTGCCGCCGACCATGATGTCGACGAGACGGTGGTCGTCGTCGGCCGGGTCCGTCGTCGGTTCTACCGGGCGGGCGGGGCCACCCAAAGCCGCACCGAGGTCGTGGCCGACGTGGTGGTGCCCACCCGCCATGTCAAACGGGCCAGGGCGGCTCTCGACGGGGCTCGTGCCCGCCTCGACGACCTCCTGGGAGCGGGCTGAGCGGGAGGCGGACGCCGAAGGCCCGTTTCGCCGGCTCAGTCGGAGAGGCGCCGGAACACCATGCCGGTGCGGGGCTTGGGTCGGAAGAAGGTCGTCTTGGGCGGCATCCGGGCGCCGGACCGGGCCGTGCCCGCGATCTGGTCGACCGTGGGGGGCCGCAGCAGGAGGCCCACCTGGGCTCGACCATCGTCGACCGCGGCCACCACATCGGTGACCCGGTGTAGGTACTCGGTGGTGTGGGCCGGCCAGTCTTCGAGAACTCGCTGGAGAAGGGCTGAATCGGGTTCGGAACCGGTGCCATGACCGTTGCCGGCGCCCGGCCGGGCCAGCCACACCCGGCCGGCGAACACCAGGGCCAGGGCACCGGAGGCGGCCATGCGCGCCGGCAGGTCGCCGTCGGCCGCACCGCCGTCACTGAGGTCGAACGGACCGGTCATCGCCGCGACGGCGTCGAAGTCGCTCGGGAGCGACGACACCACCCGGTGGATCGGCCCGACCGACAACTGGTCGGGGGCCAGTTCGACCAGGTAGGCAAGCACCAGATCGTGGTCGCCGGGTTGGTCTCCCGACGCCCGGACCTCCTGCTGCCAGGCCAGTGCTGTCTCGTAACGGTGATGGCCGTCGGCGATCACCACGGGCGCCGACGCCACCGTATCGGAGAGGGCACTGAGCACGCCGGGCTGGGTCACCCGCCACAGCCGGTGATGGACCCCGTCGCCGTCGGTACAACGGGCCAGAGGCGGCCCGCTGACCTCGCACAGTGCGGAGAGGTTGGAGGCCAGGGACAGTCCCCAGATGGGTGACAGGTTGGCTCGGCAGGCTCGCATGAGGTTCAGGCGGTCGTCCTTGGGCCGGCTCATGGTGTGCTCGTGGGGGAGGATCCCACCCTCACCCGGGGGCACCAGCCCGAGGGCGCCGATCACCCCGGAGGTCTGGCGCGGGGTCCCGTCGTCGTCGTGGAAGCCCATCTTGTAGACGTAGAACCCGGGCTCGGCGTCGGTGGCCAGCACCCCGGTCTCCAGCCAGTCGTCGAATCGGCACCCCGCGGTCTGGTAGCGATCACCCTCGTCCGAGGGTTGGGGCAGGTCGACGTGGACGACGTTCCACGGGCTGCGTGCGCCCAGGGCCTCCCGTTCGGCCGGGTCGACCACGTCGTACGGCGGTGCCACGACATCGTCGAGCGACATTCGGGTGGTGTCGTAGCGGACGCCGGCGAACGGCTCGAAGCGGGGCATCCCCCTTGCGTAGCAGACGCGCCGATCGGCCCCGGCGGAACTGACCCTGGCGGCCGGCTCAGCTTGGCTCGATCGACGCCGCCGCCGGCCGCAATCGATCGCCGAGGACGAGGGTGGCCAGTGCCCCGAACACGAAGCCACCGACGTGGGCGACCCAGGCGACGCCTTCGGCCGGGTTCGAGAAGAACTGCAGGATGAACCAGAACCCGAGAATCCACTTGGCACTGACGGTGCTGATCAGCGACACGACCGGAATGTCGGGGGTGCGGATGCGCCGATTGGGGAACAGGACCAGATAGGCGCCCATGACCCCGGCGATGGCTCCCGACGCGCCGACGATGGCCACCGTGGCCGACGGTTGGACGGCGATATGGGCACCTGTGGCGACGAGACCGCTGACCAGGTAGAAGGCCAGGAACACGAGCTGGCCCATGCGGTCTTCGACCCCGGGCCCGAAGACGGCGAGGAACACCATGTTGGCGGCGATGTGGAGCCAGCTGCCGTGCAGGAACATCGAGTACACGACGGCCGCGAAGATCAGCTTGTCCGGGAACACCGGTTGGTCCTGGTGCGCCCTGGTGGCCTTCTGGCACGCCTGGCTGTCGGCGCTCACGAGGGTGAGGGTCACCTCGTCGCTGGTGAGGGGTCGGCCGGTCGTGACCTCGCAGGGAATTGCCGCGTAGTGAAAGGTGAACCGGGCCTGGTTGAGGCCGCGATCATACGGACGCTGGACGAAAAGGAAGATCGTCACGTTGACGGCGATGAGGGCGATGGTGACCCAGGGGACCCGGGCTCTGGGGCGACGGTCCTTGTACGGCAGCACCTCAGGCGAGTGTAAACCCGGGCTCGAGCGGCCCTCGGAGCGGGGAATGAAGCTGCCCATTATCCTCGTAGGAGTCGGACTTTCGATCCGACCCGGCCACGAAGGACGGACCCGATGGTGAAGAGCGACCTGTTCCGACGCTCCCTCGACGCGGGGATGTCACTCGTGGACCTGACCCGCGAGCGGGCCGAGGCGGTGGTCAAGGAGTGGGTCGACGCCGGCGACCTCGGGAAGGGCAAGGCCAAAAAGGCGGTCGACGACCTCCTCGATCGCAGCCATCGTCTGACCGAGGAGCTCCGAGCCTTGGTGCGGCGTGAGATCGGCGAACAACTGGCCGCCCTCGGCGTGGCCACCCGCGACGACCTGGCCCGCCTCGAGGCCAGGCTCGATGCCCTCGCCGGCGGCGACGAAGACCCCGAAGCCCAGGCAACAGGCTGAGCCTCGTCGGGTCCTGTCCCGTGGCGGCCCCTCCCACCTCCCTGCAGGCGGCTGATCGCTCGTGAGCCCCACGCGCCGGCGGCTCGACGTCGAGTTGGTGAGGCGCGGGCTCCTGTCCAGCCGGGAGCGGGCACAGGTCGAGATCGCCGCCGGACGGGTCACCGTCGGCGGTGCTCCCGCGGCCAAGGCCTCGCGTCTGGTGGCTCCGGGCGAGGCGGTCGCCCTCGATGGTCCGCCGGCGCCCTACGTCAGCCGGGGCGGCGAGAAGCTGGCCGCGGCCCTCGACACCTTTCCCGTGGTGGTCGCCGGTGCCGATGCCCTCGATGCCGGCGCGTCGACGGGTGGCTTCACCGACTGCCTGCTTCAGCGCGGAGCGGCTCATGTGGTCGCCGTCGACGTCGGGCGGGGCCAGCTCCACCACCGGCTCCTCACCCACGCCGGCGTGACCGTTGTCGAGCGAACCAACATCCGCCACCTGACGCTGGGCCACCTCCACCGGGAGGCCCGGCCCTTCTCCCTGGTCGTTGCCGACCTGTCGTTCATCTCCCTCACCACGGTGGCTCCCGCCCTGGTGGGCCTGGCCGCCCCGGCCGCCGACCTGGTCGTATTGGTCAAACCCCAGTTCGAGGCGGGCCGGGCCGAGGCCGACCGCGGGCGGGGGGTGATCGGCGCTCCCGAGGTGTGGCGCCGGGTGCTCCTCGAGGCGCTTGGCGCCTTCGGCGCGGCGGGGGCCGCCATGATGGGGCTCATGGTTTCGCCCCTCCTCGGGGCGAGGGGCAACGTGGAGTTCCTCGCTCATCTCGTGGTGGCGCCGGTTGGCGCCTCCTCCCCGGACCCGACGGTCGACGCCGCCGTCACCGCAGGTATCCGCCTGCGCGACGGGAGAACGAAAGGGGTCGACGGTGGGCCCGCCTCAGCTTGACTCGAACGTGACGGTGGCCCTGGTGGTCGACGTCCGCCGCCGTCGGGCCGCCGAGCTCGCCCACCGGGCGGCCGACTGGCTGCTGGCCAACGGCCACGAGGTGCGGGTCCCCGGCGACGATGCTGCGGCGGTGGGCCTCGACAAGTTCGCCTGGGAGGCCGCCGAGCTCGGCCTCGGCGCCGACCTGGCCGTGAGCGTGGGAGGCGACGGCACCATCCTCCGCACTGTCGGCCTGGTGGCCACGAACGGGGTACCGGTGCTCGGCGTCAGCCTCGGGCGGCTGGGTTACCTCGCCCACGTGGAGCCCGACGACCTGACCCGTGCCCTGGGGTGCTTCGTCTCGGGTGACTTCACCATCGACGAGCGCCTCCTCCTGCGGGTGGAGGTGGCTCCCGCCGCCGACGAGGCCGACAGCGACGGTTCCGACAACGTCGCAGGCCGAGGCGTCCACCTGGCCCTCAACGAGGCCGTCGTCGAGAAACCTTCGCCCGGCCAGGTTGTGCGTGTGGCCGTCACCGTCGACGGCACCTTCTTCACCAGCTACGCGGCCGACGGCATGATCGTCGCCACCCCGACGGGGTCCACCGCCTACGCCTTCTCGGCCCGGGGGCCGATCATCGCTCCCGGCCACCGGGCCCTTCTCCTGTCGCCGGTGTCGCCACACATGGCATTCGATCGGAGCCTGGTGTTCGGCCCCGACCAGTCCCTGCGCCTCGAGGTTCTCGATCGGCCGGCCCGGCTCATCATCGACGGCCGGGAGCTGGGCTCGCTCGGGCCGGGAGCCACCATCGCCTGCACGGCGGCGGACGAGACGGCCCGGTTCGTGATGCTCTGCCCCCACGACTTCTACGGCGTCCTCAAGACCAAATTCGGTCTGGCCGACCGCTGATCCCACTGCTCTGATGCTGGCTGAACTGCGGGTCCGTGACCTCGGCGTGATCGCCGATCTGACCATCGTCCTCGGCCCGGGCATGACTGCCCTCACCGGTGAGACGGGCGCCGGCAAGACGCTCGTCGTCGAGGCCATCGAGCTGCTTATCGGCGGCCGGGCCGACCCCGTGCTGGTGCGCCCCGACACCGAGGAGGCGTTCGTCGAGGGACGGTTCGTCACCGAGGAGGGGGAGTGCGTCCTGGCCCGGGCCGTTCCTCGCTCGGGGCGGTCGCGGGCCTACGTCGACAGCCGGTTGGCCACCGTCGCCGAGCTGGCCGACCGGGGCCGTCAACTCGTCGACCTCCACGGACAGCACGGTCACCAGTCGCTCTTATCTCCTCGGGTGCAGCGCCAGGCCCTCGACCGCTTCGGTGTCGTCGACCTCGCCCCTCTGGTTGCGGCGAGGGGCCGCCTCGCAGCCGTGGAGGTGGCCCTCGATTCCCTGGGAGGCGACTCGCGGGCCCGGGCCCGGGAGATCGACCTCCTGCGCTTCCAGGTGAGCGAGCTGACCGCCGCCGGCCTTGTCGACGTCGACGAGGGCGACAGCCTGGCCGCCGAGGAAGACCTCCTGGCCCAAGCCGAGGCCCATCGTGAGGCGGCGGCGGTCGCTCACGAAGCGCTGGCCGGTGAGACGGGCGCCGGCGACGGACTGGGGGAGGCCATCGGCGCCCTCGGTGGCCGGCGCCCCTTCGCCTCCATCGAGGTCCGCCTCCGGGCCGCGGCCGCCGAGGTGTCCGAGGCGGCGGCCGACCTTCGGGCCGCAACGGAGGCGATCGCCCTCGACCCTGCCCGCCTGCAGGCGGTGGTCGACCGACGACGGCTCCTGCGGGAGCTGTGTCGGAAGTACGGTGAGCAGTTGTCCGACGTCATTGCCTACGCCACCGAGGCCGGATCCCGTCTGGCCGAGCTGGAGGGCCACGGTGAGCGGGTGGCCGTCCTGGAGGCCGACCGCGACACGGCCGCCGAGGAGGTGGCCGCCGCCGGCGCCGCGGTGGGCCGGGCCCGCCGTCGCGCCGCACCCCGGCTCTCGACGGCCGTGGAGGCCCACCTGCACGAGCTGGCCATGGCTCGGGCCCGGTTCGAGATCGCCGTGGGCGCTGATCCCGGTGACGACGTGACCTTCATGCTCGGGGCCAACCCCGGCGAGACGGCCCAACCCCTGGCCAAAGTGGCGTCCGGCGGCGAGCTGGCCCGCACCTGCCTTGCCGCCCGTCTCGTGCTCACCGACGCCCCGCCCACTCTCGTGTTCGACGAGGTCGATGCGGGCGTGGGCGGCCAGGCGGCGTTGTCGGTGGGCCGGGCCCTGGCCGGGCTGGCCGCCCACCACCAGGTACTGGTCGTCACCCATCTGCCCCAGGTGGCCGCGTTCGCCGACCGCCAGGTGGCGGTCACCAAGACCGTCCAGGCTGGCCGCACCGTGACGGGGGCCACGCCCCTCGCCGGCCAGGACCGGGTGGTCGAGCTGTCCCGCATGCTCTCGGGGCAGCCATCGAGCAGCACCGCCCAGGGCCACGCCGAGGAGCTCCTCGGTACCGCCTCGCGGGAACGAGGTCGGTGATGGCCCGGCGCCCCGAGGCCCGGGCCACCCTGCCCGGTCCCGAACCGACCAGTCCGCCGCCGCTGGTGGCGACGGCGCGCGTCGACCGGCGGACGAAAGCGCTCCTGGGCCGCCTGCAGCCGGGGGAGGTGGCGGTGATCGATCACGAGGACCTCGACCGCTTGGCCGCTGAGGGCCTGATCCGGGCGAAGGCGGGGGCGGTCGTCAACGCCTCACGATCCATCTCCGGGCGGTACCCCAACGTGGGGCCACTCCTGCTGGCCGCCGCCGGCATCCCCCTCGTCGACGAGGTCGGCCCCGAGGCCATGACCGCGGTGAGCGAGGGAGCGCTGCTGCGTATCGACGGCCACCGGGTGTTCGTCGGCCCCGACCTGGTCGCCTCCGGCGTCCGCCACACCCTCGAATCGCTCGAGGCCCAACTGGAGGCTTCGAAGCAGTCGGTCAGCGACGAGTTGGGTCGCTTTGCCGAGAACACCCTGTCGTACCTGGCTCGCGAGCACCATCTGCTGACCGACTCGCCGGTACTGCCGGAGCTCACCACCGACATCACCGGGCGCCATGTGCTCGTGGTGGTGCGGGGCATGGATTACCGCGACGACCTGAACGCCCTGCGCTCCTACATCCGCGAGGTCCGGCCCGTGCTGGTGGGCGTCGACGGCGGCGCCGATGCCCTGCTCGAGGCCGGTCACCGTCCCCACGTGATCATCGGTGACTTCGACTCGGTGTCCGACGAAGCCCTTCGTTGCGGCGCCCAACTCGTCGTTCACGCCTACCCCGGGGGCCACGCCCCCGGAGCCAGCCGGCTCGAAGAGCTGGGTCTCGACCACACCGTCTTCGAGGTGACCGGCACGAGCGAGGACGTGGCCATGCTGCTCGCCTACGAGAAGCGTGCGGAGCTCATCGTGGCCGTCGGCACCCACGCGTCCATGGTCGAGTTCCTCGACAAAGGACGCGAGGGGATGGCGTCCACGTTCCTGGTGCGCCTGAAGGTCGGCCCCATTCTCGTCGATGCCAAAGGGGTGAACCGCCTCTATCAGAGCCGGGTTCGCCGGGGCGACATGCTCGTGCTCGTCGCCGCCGCCCTCCTGGCCATGTTCGTCATCGTGGCCGTGGCCCAGCCGCTTCACGTGTTCCTGCGGGCCATGTCGCTGAGCCTGCGCGACACCTGGCAGACCCTGTTCGGCCGTTGAGCGTCGAAGTGGTGGTCTCGTCTTTGAGCGTGCATGCGCGGACATCGCCGGTACGAACTGACATCGTGGTCTGACATGGTCAATCTCCGCTACCACGTGGTCTCGCTGATCGCCGTGTTTCTCGCCCTCACCGTGGGCATCGTCATGGGGTCCACCGTCGTCGACCGGGTGACCGTCGACGCCCTCAACCAACGCGTGACCAGTGTGGGCAAGTCGGTCAGCAACGCCCAGGCCGAGAACAGTCGCCTGAGCAACCAGCTGGGGACGGTTCAGGACTTCGCCAACCAGGCGCGCAACCAACTCGTGCGCGGTCGTCTGAAGGGCGTACCGGTGGTCGTGGTCGCCATCGCCGGCGTAGACCGCAAGCATGTAGACGAGCTCCGCGAGGCGCTGGTTGGCTCGCAGGCCACCATGGGCGGCACGCTGTGGTTGACGGCAAAGATGCGCCTGGACAACGAGAACGACGTCCGGTCCCTCGCCACCGCCGTCAACGTGGGGCTCGACCGGCCCGAGGTCCTGCGCCGTCAGGCCCTGGCCAAGCTGGCCGAGGCCCTGGCCGGCAGTACCGATCCCGGCCCCAACCCCACCCTGACCGCGCTGGTCATCGCCGGCTTCGTCACCTACGAGGCGCCCCCCGGCCAGGCCATTGCCACCATTGCCACCAATGCCGCTCTGCCGCCCGGACTGCGGATCGTGGTGGTGTCGGGTGCGGGCGCGGACGTCGGCGACGATCAGGTGGCGTTGCCCCTCACCCAGGATCTCAGCCAACCGCCGGCGCGCCTCGTGGTCGCCGAGTCGGGCCAGGACAGCGCCGGGGGCCGCGCTGTTTTCGTGGGCCTGGTGCGTAAGGACGACGCCATCGCGCCGCGGGTGTCGACGGTCGACGACATGGAGTCGCCGATGGGCCAGGCCGCCGTCATCCTCGCCCTGGAAGATCTGGCCGGTGCCCGCACCGGCCACTTCGGCGTGGGACCCGGTGCTCAGCGCCTGTTGCCGACCGGCCAGACATGACCGGCGGCACGGCGGACGGTGGCCCACCGGACCCGAGCCTGGTTCGCCACACCGCCCAGATCACCGCCGGCAACGTGGCTTCGCGGATCACCGGCCTGGTGCGGGTGGTGGCCGTGGCCGCGGCCCTGGGCACCACGTTTCTCGGCAACACGTACCAGACCGCCAACCTCGTTTCCAACATCGTGTTCGAGCTCCTGGCCGCGGGGCTGCTGTCGTCGGTGCTGGTGCCCACGTTCGTCCGTCTCGTGGATGCCGGGCGCGAGGGCGAGGCTGAAGAGGTCGCCGGGGCGCTGATGGGGCTCGGCCTCGTCGTCCTGGGCGTGGTGACGGTGGCGGGCATGATCGGACGCACGTGGATCATGCGGGGTCTCACCGTGGCCGTGAGCGACCCGTCGGTGCAGGCCCAGGAGGTCCAGCTGGGGTCGTTCCTGCTCCTGGTCTTCCTGCCCCAGATCCTCCTGTACGCCGTGGGTGCCGTCATCACCGGCCTGCTGCACGGCACCCGCCGTTTCGCCGCCGTGGCCTTCGCCCCGGCGGCCAACAACGTCGTGGTCGTCGCCACCATGGGGGTCTTCTGGGCCATCGGCGGCAGCGAGTCTCAGGGCGCCGGTGGTCTGGCCATCACCGGGTCCGAGCGCCTGGTGCTCGCCGTCGGCACCACCGCGGGGGTGGCGGCGATGACCCTGGTGACGGTGCTCGGCGCCTGGCGCGCCGGGTTCAGCTTGCGGCCCCGCTGGAACCCGTCCCACGCCGGCCTCCGGGGCATGGGCAGGTCCGGCCTCTGGGGTGTCGCCTACCTGGCCCTCAACCAGGTGCTCCTCGCCATCACCCTCGTACTGGCCAATCAGATCGAGGGAGGCGTGGTGGCCTACCAGATCGCTTTCACGGTCTTCCTCCTACCCTTCGCCGTCGGTGCCCACCCGACTCTCACCGCCGTGTACCCGCGCCTGGTCACGGAGGCGGCCGCCCGGCACTGGCGCCAGTTCGCCGAGCGCCTCTCCGGCGCCACCGCAACGATCGTCTTTCTCGTGGCTCCGGCCTCGGCCCTGCTGGTGGCCCTCGGCCGACCCGCTCTCAGCGCCGTCCGTTTCGGCCAACTCGATGGCGCGGGAGTGTCCCTGGTGGCCAAAGTGCTGGCCGCCTACGGCGTGGGGCTGCTGGGCTTTGCCTGCTTCCAGCTGTTTACCCGGGCCTCATACGCCATCGGTGACATGCGTACGCCCGCCCTGGTCAACGCGGCCATGGCCGCCATCGGGTCGGGTCTGATGCTGGGCGCCTTCGCCCTCTCGTCGGGGGGGACCCGCGTCGTGGTCCTGGGAGGGGCCTACTCGGCGGTGATGGTCGCTGGTGCGGTGGGCCTGGCCGTGGTCGTGCGCCGGCAGGTCGGACAGCCCTGCATCGACCTCGGATCGCTGGGCCGGGGCCTGGCGTGCGGCCTGGCCGCCGGCGTGACTGCCCGCATCGTGGCCGACCGCATCAGCGGGGGCGGACGGCTGGCCGGGGTGGTGGCCGTGATCGTGGCCACGCCGGCCGCCGCCGCGGTGTATCTCGCCGGTCAGTGGTGGCTGCGGGCACCCGAGATGCGGCGTCGTCAGTTGTTGCGTACCGGGCCGGCCTGAGATGCGTGTCGTCGCCCTGGTCGCAGCCCTGGACCGCGCTGACACGGTGGGGGACACCGTGGTCGCCCTACTGAGCCTCGAACGGGTGGAGTCGGTCCGGGTGATCGACGACTGCTCAACTGACGCGACGGCGGAGGTGGCGGCTTCGGCCGGGGCCACCCTGACCCGACTCGCCGTCAACCTGGGCAAGGGAGGCGCCGTCGCTGCGGGCGTGGCGGCCACGCCCGACACCGACGTCTACCTGCTCGTCGACGCCGACATCGGCTCCTCGGCCGTAGCCGCCGACGACCTCCTGGGCCCGGTGGTCAACGGCGACGCCGACATGACCATCGGCGTCCTGCCCGGCGCCGAGGGCCGGGGCGGGTTCGGGTTGGTACGCCGTCTGGCCGGGGCCGGGATCGCCCGGGCCTGCGGCTTCCGGGCCCGGGCCCCGTTGTCGGGCCAGCGAGCCGTGTCGGCACCGTTGCTTCGCCGTCTCGACCTGGCTCCCCGCTTCGGCCTCGAGACGGCGCTCACGATCGACGCGGTGCGCACCGGTGCCCGGGTGCTGGAGATCGACGTGGCGCTCGAGCATCGCCACACCGGGCGCACCGTGGCCGGCTTCGCCCATCGGGCCGGCCAGGGTCGCGACATCGTGGCCGCTCTCCTGCCCCGCCTGACCCCGATCCGCCCGCGCCTGACCGGGGCCCGCCGGCCCGGGCGAAGCCTAGGAGGCAGCTCCGGGGGCCGGCCGTGATCGTCGTGGCGGCGAGCCTGGTCGTGGGGATCGTGGGCGGACGCGTGCTCTGGCTGGGCTGCCGGCCGATCTTCACCGCACCCGCACTGGCCCGCAGCAACTGGCGGGGCCGCACCGTTCCGACGGCCGCCGGACTGGTCTTGGTCGTCGTGGTGATGATGGTCGAGGCCGGGCGCGCCGTGCTCGGCACATGGGACGTGGGGACGTCGACGACGACGCCGGCTCGTCTCGCCGTCCTGGCCACGGTGTCGGGTTTCGCCCTGCTGGGCGCTCTCGACGACATCGCCGGGACGGGCGAGCAGCGTGGGTTCCGGGGCCATCTCGGAGCGCTGGCCAAGGGCCGGGTGACGACCGGGTCGCTCAAGCTGATCGGGGGGGCGGCGTTGGCCCTGGCCGTGGTCGGGCCCTTCGTCGGCGGGAGGCCGCTACGCCTTGTCGCCGATGCGTCTCTCGTCGCCCTCTGCGCCAACCTCGCCAATCTCTTCGACCGGGCTCCCGGCCGGGTCATCAAGGTGGCAACCCTGGGGTTTGTGGCCGTTGTGGTGGTGGCCGTGGCGGTGGGGGCGTCGTTGGGGCTGTTGGTCGACGACCTCCACGAACGCCTCATGCTCGGCGACGCCGGTGCCAACGCCCTCGGAGCCGTGTTGGGGCTGGGCTTGGTCCTGACCGCGCGCCCCCTGGTGCGAACCATCGCCCTGGTGGTCGTCGTGGCCCTCAACGCCGCCGGGGAGATGGTGTCGTTCAGCAAGGTGATCGACGCCGTCCCGCCGCTGCGGGCGATCGATCGCGCCGGCCGCCTTCCCTGAGCGTGCTTCAGCGCGACGGGTTGGGGGCGGGGGCGAGGCTGTTCAGGGCGTCGATCAGGGCCCGGAGGCGGCCGTAGTTGGTGCGCTCGAACACGAGCACGAGGCTGGCCAGGTCGAGATGGTCGTGGTCGGCCACCTCGGGAGGGAGGGGAGCGGTGACAGCGATGTCGCCCCGGACACAGATGTCGGCGAAGTCCCGGTTCAACGCCACCAGATCGTCGGTCGTGGGAGCAGCCTGCAGGCGCACCACCAGCCGATTCCCCACCCAACGGAGCGAGTGGTAGTTGCGGTAGAAGCCGAGGATCTCGCCGACGGCCACGTTCACGTCATCGGTGATCCGGCACAGGAGGAGGTCGTCGGCCCCGGCCAGCGACCGCCCCACCACCTCGGTGGCGATGAACTGTTGCCAGGCTCGCCAATAACCCCCACCGGGAACGTCGAGAAGCACGATCGGTGCGGGCGCAGCCTTACCCGTCTGCAGCAGCGTGAGCAGCTCGAACATCTCGTCGAGGGTACCGAACCCTCCGGGCATCGCCACGAAGCCGGCCGACTCCTTCATCAGCATGAGCTTGCGGGTGAAGAAATACTTCATGACGACGTGCTTGGTGTCGTCGCCGACGAAGGCGTTGGCCCCTTCGAACGGAAGGCGGATGTTCACACCGAGCGAATGCCCGGGCCCGGCCCCTTCGGTCCCCGCGGCCATGATCCCCGGCCCCGCACCGGTCACGATCATCCACCCGGCTCCGGCGAGGGCCGCGGCCAGGTCCCTGGTCTGGCTGTACAGAGGGTCGTCGGGCAGGGTGCGGGCGGATCCGAAGATGGTGACCTTCGGCACCTCGCGCCACGGGGCGAACACCCGGAACGCCCTGTGCATCTCCTTGAGGGCGGAGTTGGTGATCTTAAGGTCGAGGCGCTCGGCACCGTCACCGGCCAGTCGCACCGCCGAGGCCAGGATCTCGAAGAGCTGGTCCCGGTCCTGGTCGGCCCCGGCCGTGTCGAGCAGGTCGTCGAGGCGCTTGTCGAGCAGGGCGTCGCCGCTGCGGAGGCGTGCCGGGCGCGTCTGACCGGGGTCGGTCACGGCCGTGGTCCGACCCGAAGTGGTCCCGACGGTCCCATCTCGTGGAACACTAGAGGCGGTGTCGCCCTGGGATCTCCTGTTCGTCCCGCTGTCGCTTGGCCTCATCTTCTTCCTGCTCTTTGCCGTGTCGTGGTTCGAGCAACGGGTGTTGTCGCCTCGATCGCTGATCCTGCACAGCGCTCGCTCCCGGGGGACCAGGCCCGACCAGGTCGAGGCGCTGGTGGCCGCCCAGTCCCAACGCCTCCTCGAGGGGTTGCCCCGCCAGTCCGACCAGCCCGACTGACGTTCCCGCCGCCGCCGACCCTCAGGCGGGAACCACCCGGCCGTAGAGGGTCGTCCGTTGTTCCAGGGAGCGACCGGGGGGGCACATGGCGGCGAACGACGCCTCGTCCATGCGTTGGCCATGACTGGCTCCGGCGGCGCGGGAGATGTTCTCGTCCATGAGCGTCCCGCCCAGATCGTTGGCCCCGGCGGCGAGGATCTGACGGGCCCCGCCGGCGCCGACTTTGACCCACGAGGCCTGCACGTTGGGGATCAGGTGGCGGTAGGCGATGCGGGCCACCGCGTGCATCAGCAGGACCTCCCTGAACGTGGGTCCACGCCGGGCCCGGCCCTGAAGGTAGATCGGGGCGGCCATGTGCACGAAGGGGAGGGGGACGAACTCGGTGAACCCGCCCGTCTCCGCCTGGAGGGCCCGGGTGCGCACGAGGTGGCGAGCCCAGCTCCGGGGTGCTTCCACGGCGCCGAACATGATGGTGATGTTGGAGCGCAGGCCGACGCCGTGGGCGGTGCGATGGGCGTCGAGCCACTGGTCGGTGTTGATCTTGTCCGGGCAGAGGACGGCCCGCACGTCGTCGTCGAGGATCTCCGCGGCGGTGCCCGGCAGCGATCGCAGGCCGGCGTCAACCAGGCGGAGGAGGTAGTCGGCGAGGGGCTCACCCAGGCGCTTCGCTCCTTCGGTGACCTCCAGGGCGGTGAAGCCGTGCACGTGGATGTCGGGTGCGGCTTCCTTCACCGCCCGGCACACGTCGATGTAGTAGTCGCCGTCGAAGCTCGGGTGGATCCCCCCTTGGAGGCACACCTCGGTGGCGCCCGCGTCCCATGCCTCGGCCACCCGGCGCTGGATCTCGTCGACGCCCAACAGGTAGGGCTGGCCCCGAAGGTTCAGCGACAGCGGACCCTTGGAGAACGCGCAGAACCGGCATTTGAACGTGCATACGTTGGTGTAGTTGATGTTGCGGTTGGCCACCCAGGTCACCACGTCGCCCACGGCCTGCCGCCGCAGGTCGTCGGCCACCTCGGCGACGGCCTCCACATCGCGACCCCGGGCTGAGAAGAGGGTGACGATGTCGTCCTCGTCCACCTCGGCGCCGTCGAGGACCGCGACGAGTACGTCGCCCACCGGTCCCCGGGTCCCCGCGGGAGCCGCGGTGGCGCTGCGGGCCCCGGACCGGGTGGCCGGGTCGGCGGAAAGCAGGGGCGGCGGTGCCGCCTCGGCTCCCGAGTACCAGGCGTCGTCGCGCCCCAGCCCCTCGGCGTCAGCCCGCTCGAGCACGGCGGCACGCATGGCGGGATCGAGCCACCGCTCCGGCGCCTGGACGATCTCCGGGTAGGCGGTCAGGCGGGGGGCGAGGGTCCGGCCCCGGGCCTCGGTCACCTGGCAGAGGCGGTCCACGGCCGGCCAGGCCCGCTCGGGGTTGACGTGGTCGGGCGTGACCGGCGAGACCCCGCCCCAGTCGTCGATGCCGGCGTCGAGCAGTCGTCCGAAGTCGTCGGACAGGTTCGGAGGTGCCTGGAGGTGGATCTCGTCGGGAAGCAGGACCCGGGCGGCGGCCACCGTCCAGAGATACTCGTCGGTGGGGCAGGGCGGCGCTGCGTGCATGGCGGTCCCCGCCTTGGGCAGGAAGTTCTGGACGATCACTTCCTGGACGTGGCCATGGCGGCGGTGACTGGCGGCGATGGCGGAGAGGGCCTCGAGGCGGTCGGCTCGGGACTCGCCGATGCCCACGAGGATGCCGGTGGTGAACGGGATGGCCAGCACGCCGGCCGCCTCCAGGGTTGCGAGCCGGCGCTCGGGTGTCTTGTCCGGTGCGCCCACATGACACGCAAGGGACGGGTTCAGCGACTCGAGCATCATTCCCTGCGACGCCGTTACCTGGCGCAGGCGGGCCAGGTCCTCGGGACCCAAGGCTCCGGCGTTGGCGTGGGGCAGCAGTCCCGTCTCCTCCACGACCTGCCGGCACGCGGAGACCAGGTAGTCGACGGTCGAGGCGAAGCCCGCCCGGTCGAGCCACCGGCGGGCGACCGGCCAGCGCTGCTCCGGGTACTCGCCCAACGTGAACAGGGCCTCGTGGCAGCCGGCCGCCACGCCGGCACGGGCAATCGCCAGCACCCGGTCGGGAGTGAGGTAGGGCGCCTCGACCCGGGCCGGGGCGGTGGCGAAGGTGCAGTACCCGCAGCGGTCGCGGCACAGCCGGGTCAGGGGAACGAAGACCTTGGGCGAGAAGGTGACCCGGGACCCGTGGGCCTGTCGGCGCCGAGCCGAGGCGCCCGCCAGGAGATCGTCCAGGGGAGCGGCCAACACGTCGGTGGGGACCACGGGCCCACCCTAGGCCGCGCCCCGACGCTCGGGGCACCCGTCACCCTTCCCAAGACGCCACTGCTCCCGTGTGTGACCCGGACCATGGTGCTACCCGGCCGCCTGCTCCTAACCTGTGCCATCGACCGCGTGCCCGAGATGCTGCGTTAGGAACTGTTGATGGCCAGCGACGACGAGACCGCCGACACCGATACCGCCGACACCGATACCGCCGGCCCGAGGATGACCCTGGCCAACCACGGGGCGAGCGTTCCCCGGGGCCTGGCCAACGTGCCGTTGTCGAGGGTGGGGAGGGGCCGCTATGGCCGCATGTTCCGCCGACTGCGCCCGTTCCTGCCGAGCGACGAGAGCCTGCGGGCCCTGGCCGACTCCATGGGCCCCTACCCGGTGCCCGCCGTGGCCGAAGGCGCTGCCGCCCCCCAACCCGGCGAGAATCCCGACCTCCCGGCCGGTTACACCTACCTGGGCCAGTTCATCGACCACGACATCACCTTCGACCCCGTCTCCAGTCTGGACCGGCGAAACGACCCCGACGCCCTCGTGTCGTTCCGCACACCGCGCTTCGACCTCGACTCCCTCTACGGTTCCGGTCCCGCCGACAGTCCCTGGCTCTACGACCAAAATGACCCCATCAAGCTGCTCGTCGGCCACAACACCGGTTCCGAGCAGGAACCCGAGGACCTGCCCCGCAACCAGCAGGGGCGGGCTCTCATCGGCGATCCGCGCAACGACGTCCATGTCATCGTCTCCCAGGTCGCCCTGGCCTTCCTCCGGTTCCACAATGCCGTCGTCGACCACCTGCGCGACCAGATGGTGCCCGCCCCGGAGCTGTTCGACGAGGCCCAACGCGTCGCTCGCTGGCATTACCAGTGGCTGGTGATCGAGGACTACGTCAGGCCGCTGGTCGGCTCGGACATCCTCGACCAGCTCCTGGTCACCGACCCCGCTACCGGGGGGCGCCGAGCCAATCTCCGGTTCTTCCACTGGAAGCAGGAACCGTTCATGCCCGTCGAGTTCTCGGCGGCCGCCTTCCGCTTCGGTCACAGCCAGGTGCGGGCCACTTACCAGCTGAACCCGTCGCTCGATCCCCTGCACATCTTCCTGCCGTGGTTCAACCCCGCCCCCGCCGAGCAACTCGGCGGGTTCCGGCCACTGCCCCGTGGATGGAAGATCCAGTGGGACCTCTTCTTCGCCATCGACGGGTCGTCGCCCCAGCTCAGTCGCAGGATCGACACCAAGGTCACCGGGCCGATGGCCCAGTTGCCGCCGATGCTCGACCCGGCCCGTCGTCCGATCGCCCTGCTTGACATGCTCCGCGGCAAAGCGCTGGGCCTGCCGTCGGGGGAGGCGGTGGCCGCCGCCATGGGTACGCGGGTGACCGAGACGAAACCCGGCGTCACGACCAGGACGCCCCTTTGGTACTACCTGCTTCGCGAAGCCGAGGAGGCGGCGGAAGGCCGTCGTCTTGGCCCCACGGCGGCGACGATCGTGACTGAGGTCTTCGTCGGCCTGCTCGACGGTGACCCTTCGTCGTTCCTAAGCGTCGCACCGGGATGGACACCGACGCTTCCGAGTGCCGAGCCGGGACGGTTCACCATCGTCGACCTTCTCCGCTTCGCGGGTGTCGCCTAGAGCCGACCTTGGCGCCGACGACCCTGATGCGCGACAGTCTGTTGCGCACTCCCGATTCCTCAGGGACATCCCGTGGCGAAAGGCGACATTGATGGCGAAGGCCTCCGAAACCGACCAGTACGTCCTTCTTCCCGACCAGGGGCTGCGCGCGAAGGCCGGCGCGGCCGGCGCCCAGGCCCGGGAACTCTTCCTCGGGGCCGAGGCGGCTACGCCCAGTCGCGGTCTACGCCTCGACGGGCGTCGCGTCCTGTTGAAGGTGATCGATTCCATCGGCCCCGACGGGGCCAAGTTGGTGGAGCTCTCGCCCGAGTCGGCTCTGGCCATCCGGGAGCAGCGGCCAGGGGTGCGCCTCGTCCCGGTCGTGTATTACACGCCGGCCATCGCCCCCATGGAACAGGTGGAGGGCCCACCGGCCAGCACCGGGGCCCGTGCCGCGGCGACCGACACCATCACGGTGAAGATCGTCTCCAAGAAGGACAAGTCTCCCGTCGTCGGGGCGATCGTGGTGGCCTTCGTCGACTTCACCGGACGCACGGGCGCCCAGGGCGTCACCGACGCCTCGGGACAGGTCAGCCTCGCTCTCGGCACTGCGAGCATCAAGCTCCAGCGGCTGTACGTATACCCGATCGACGGGTACTGGAGCCTCATCAAGAAGAACCTCACCGTCACCACGGGCACCACCGTCGCACTCGCTCCTCTCGACCTGTCCTACGTCGACGGCGTCCGGTGGGCCTACCCCAACGCAGCCGACGCGGCCGGCAAGGGGGTCACCGTCGGCGTGATCGACACGGGGGTGGCCAACCATCCCGATCTGGTGATCGCCGGCGGGGCCAACACCGTTCCCGGCGAGGACCCGACGGACTTCGGTGACAACGGTCAGCACCACGGAACCCACGTGGCCGGGATCGTCGCCGCCCGGGGCAAGCCGCCGACAGGGATCCGGGGAGTGGCGCCGGGAGTGACCCTGCGGGCCTACCGCGTCTTCGGCCAGAACAGCGGCAGCGCATCGAGCTTCGCCATCGCCAAGGCCATCGACCAGGCCGTCACCGACAAGTGCGACCTGCTCAACATGAGCCTGGGCGGGGGCCAGCCCGACCCGGTGCTGAAGGCCGCCGTCGACGACGCCAGGGCCGGCGGCAGCCTCTGCATCATTGCCGCCGGGAACAACAGCCGGGCGGCGGTGAGCTTCCCCGCCAACGAGGACATGGCTCTCGCCGTATCGGCCATGGGGCGCAAGGGCACCTTCCCGACGAGTGCCACCGAGGCGGGCGCCGTCGCCGCCCCTTACGGCACCGACAAGAAGAACTTCATCGCCGACTTCTCCAACATCGGCCCCCAGGTCGACCTGGTCGGGCCCGGCGTGGGGATCATCTCAACCGTGCCCGGCGGGTGGGAGGAGATCAGCGGTACGTCGATGGCCTGTCCGGCCGTCACCGGTGCTGCGGCCCGGACGCTTAGCACCACCATCTTGAAGATGAAGCGCAACGCGGCCCGGTCCGATGCCATGGTGACCGCCATTCTCGCCTCGGCCAAGACGCTGGGCTTCGGTCCGACGTTCGAGGGCCACGGGATGCCCCAGCCCAAGTAGGTATGGCCGGGCAGCGGTTCGTCCTGCGCTACCGAGGCGACGGCTCCAAGCCCGACGCCGACGTGGAACGGGTGCGGGCACTGGCCGACACCGTGATAATCGATTCGTCGTCGCGGATGCTTCTGGTGGAGGCCTCACCAGATCCCTTGAGCGAACTCGTCGAGTCGCTGACCGACTGGGTGATGGCACCGGAGCAGACACTGGCCGTTCCCGACACGCGCCAGCAGGTGGAGCGGCCACCCGAATAATCGACCCCTCGTCTGCGGCCGCTCCGTCGGCTAAGTTCCGCAGTTGGATCAGGTATCGACGAGACGGGGGTGCATCGGCCATGGCCGGCACGGGAGAACTTTTCGAAAACAGCGACGGCAAGTGGGCGTTCCGGGTCAAGGCGGCGAACGGGAAGCCCATCGCCATCGACGAAGGCGACGGCTACCCGACGAAGACCGCCGCTCGGGCCATCCTGAAGAAGTTGCTGAGCGGGGCCTACGACGGGCCCATCCAGGATGCGGCCACTGCCGTGTGCGGCAAGGAGATCACCCAGAACACCACCCTCACCGCCAACTTGGTGTGCGGGAGCGGGCCCGCCCTCATCATCGCCGCCGACAACGTCACCCTCGACCTGGGGGGCTTCACCATCTCCGGCAAGGGACTGGCGGCTAACAACCCCGGCATCCTGCTGCGCAATGTGAAGGGGTGCACGGTCCAGAAAGGGACCGTCACCGGCTTCGGGGCCGGTGTGGCGATCAACGGCGGTTCGGGCAACCTGGTCCAGAACGTCACCGTGCAGGACAACGTGGGGCCGGCTGACGGCGACTACGGCGACGGCATCGCCATCACCGACTCGAAGGACAACCACCTCATGGGCAACACCGTGCTTCGCAACGGGCCCTACAGCGGGATCTCGATGGTGGGCGCCTCAACCGGCAACATGATCCACCAGAACACCGTGACCGACAACAACATGCTGCCGGGCGACCCCAGTGCCGGACGCCAGTGCATGGGGATCCGCGTCGAAGGGCCGGCAGCTAACAAGAACAAGATCGTCGGAAACACGGTCAGCCGCAGCGGAGGTGACGGCATCGTCGTTCTGGCCACCTGCCTCACTCCCGACACCGGTTGCGCGGGGACGCCCCCCAACGAGCAGAACGAGATCACCGGCAACATGAGCCACAACAACGGCACGAGCGGTCGGGGCGACGGCATCCGGTTGTTCGCCGTACCCCAGCCCGTGGCGCCCGCGCACAACATCGTCGCCAACAACGTGACGAACGACAACCAGACCCACGGCATCTCCATCGACGCCAACGGCGCCGCCAACCCGGGCCCCACCCAGAACAAGGTCACCGGGAACAGCGCCCATGGCAATCTCGATTTCGACGGGTTCGACGGCAACGGCGCGTGCGGTGCCAACACCTGGGACGGCAACGACTTCGGCCGGGCCAACCAGCCCTGCGTGTCGGCCGGGGCCCCCCCGATGCCCTAACCGGCAGCGGCGGGGTCGACCAGCCAGACCACACGATCGGCTCGTACGCGCGCCGCGGGGAAGCTCTCGTCGCCGGCGCGGACTCCGGCGAACGCGGCGCGCTTGTTCTCCCCGCTCACGGTGAACACCACCAGCCGGGCCCGGGCGATCCCCGAGAACGTGAGCGTCATCCGCTCGTGTGGGTTGTTGCCCTTGGGGTCGGTGTTCATCACCACGAGCCGGCCCGGGTCGGCGTCGAGGGCGGCGGAGCCCGGGAAGAGCGAGGCGGTGTGGCCGTCGGGCCCCAGGCCCAGGTGGATGAGATCGAGGCGGCCGGCCTGGGCTACCCGCTGCTGGTACGGGTCAGGACCGTCGTCGCAGCGCATCGGGTAGACGGCGTTGGCCGCCCCGACCCGCTCGAGCAGGGTCTGGCGTCCGAGGCGCTCGTTGGAATCGGGGTCTTCGGGAGGGACGCAGCGCTCGTCGCCCCAGTAGACGTCGACCTGCCACCAGTCGATCTGATCGGCTCCGTTAGCCGCCAGGCGTTCGTAGCACTGGGCCGCCGTGGAGCCGCCGGAGAGGGTCAACGAGAAGCCCTCGTCGGGGCGGTCGCGGAATGCGTCGATGACCTGCGTGGCGAACGCCGCGGCCACATCGTCGACCACGACCACCTCGCCGTTCATCCGGCCAGCTCCAGGGCGCCGGCGAGAGCCCGCTGGTAGGTGACGTCGTCGCCCACGCCCGTGAGGGCGCCGGCCAGGGAGAGGGCCGGCCACTGGCGGCGCATGCGCAGAGTCTGGCGCACGCAGGCACCACCGTCGATGTCGATGCACGACCCGATGGTGCGCTCGGGCCCGGGCCGCTCGACCACGAACTCCCCGGTACGACCGTCGGCCGTGGCCGAAAGGCGGATGGACGCATGTTCGGCGGGCGTCAGCGTCACCGCAGTTCGGGGCAGGCCCAGGCTGCCCATCAGCCACCCGCCCAGAAGATGACGTGGGCCGTGGTTGCCGGAGATGTGGATGTGGTGCACGCCGGAGAGGAACGGGCGGTTGACGCCGCCTTCGAAGAGGCCGGCCAACAGGCTCCTCCAGGGCGCCAGGCGGATCCACGACAGGTCGCTGATCGAGAGGCGGCGTCCGAGGACGGCGATGCGGGCGAGGACGTCACTGCCTTCGGGAACGGCGCGGCTGTCGATCACCAGGCGGTCGGCCGCGAAGAGGAGGGGATCGCCCGACGACGGGAGCCGTGAGGGCATCCACAGGACAACCGGGAGATCCGGAAGGGTAAACGACTCCACGACCGAGTCGAGATGGTGGCGGGCCCGGCCCCGGACCCGCAACACGACGTCTTCATAGCAGATGGCCGTTCCCTGCCTTTCGACGACGTGCACCGACGCCAGGACATCCAGCCCCGCCTTCCCGGTGTCGTCGTCGCCCACAACCAACACGATCGTGCGCGACGGTTGGCGGGCACCGAGGTCAGCGACCACCTCCCGGGCGGCGTCGGCCTGGGCCTGGTGGTCGACGACGGCCACAAGGGTCAGCACCGAGGTGCGCACGGCCGCGCCCACCTCGTGACGGCGCAGCCCGGTGAGGGCCGCCTCGACCTCGGCGACGGTGGCGTCGTCATTCTCCCAACACCCGATGGTTCGGATCTCGTCGGTCATGGCCTCACCTGGGCAGTGTCCATCAAGGCTTTCGCCATCGGCGTCCGTCTTCCTCCAGGAGGCGGTCGGCCTCGGCCGGGCCCCACGTGCCCGATTCGTACTGGGCCAGGGGCACGTCGTCGTGTTCCCAGGCCGAGAGGACGGGGTCGCAGATCCGCCACGCCTGCTCCACCTCGTCGGAACGAATGAAGAGCGTGGGGTCGCCGACGAGGGCATCGAGCAGGAGCCGCTCGTAGGCCTCGGGTGTCTCTTCGAGAAACGCCGCTCCGTAGAAGAAGTCCATCGACACGGATCGCACCTGGAACGCCTGGCCCGGCACCTTGGCCCCGAAGCGGAGGGTGATGCCTTCGTCGGGTTGGATGCGCAGGACCATCATGTCGGGGTCGAGGCCCTCGGCCTGGCTCGCCGCGAACGGGAGGTGGGGGACCTCCTTGAACTGCATGGCCACCTCGGTGACCCGTTTAGGCAGACGCTTCCCGGTGCGGACGTAGAAGGGCACGCCGGCCCATCGCCAGTTGTCGACGTGGAGGCGCATGGCGACGTAGGTCTCGGTGACGCTGTAGGGGTCGACGCCCTCCTCGTCGCGGTAGCCGGGGACCTCGGCGCCCTGCACCCAGCCCCGGCGGTACTGGGCCCGGACGACGTTCTTGGCCACATCGGCGGGCCCGAACACGTCGACGGCCCGCAAGGCCTTGACCTTCTCGTCGCGAATGCCGGTGGCGTCGAAGGTGGCCGGAGGCTCCAGGAGGGTGAGGGCCAGCACCTGCATCACGTGGTTCTGCACGATGTCGCGCAGCGCCCCTGCCCGTTCGTAGAAGCCGCCGCGGTGGCCGACGCCGAGAGACTCGGTGACGGTGATCTGCACATGGTCGACGTAGCGCCGGTTCCACACCGGCTCGAAGATGGCGTTGGCGAACCGCAGGGCGAGGACGTTTTGTACCGTCTCCTTCCCCAGGTAGTGGTCGATCCGGTAGACCTGGGACTCTTCGAAGGCGGTGTGCATCGTGGCGTCGAGAGCGGCGGCACTGGCCTCGTCGTGGCCGTAGGGCTTCTCGATGACGATACGGACGAAGCCGTCGTCGTGATCGGGGCGGTTGAGGCCAGCTTCGCCGAGGGCGGCGGCGATGACCGGGAACGTGGCCGGCGGGGTGGCCAGGTAGTAGAGGCGGTTTCCCGATGTTCCCCGGTCGCGGTCGAGCTCGGTGAAGACCTGGCGGAGGCGGGCGTAGGTGTCAGGGTCGCCGTAGTCGCCGGCGACGTAGCGGAACCCACCGCCGGCGAAGGCCTCCCAGACGTGGTCGGCCTCCTCGCCGACGCCACCGCCCTCGCCCACCAGGGTGCGCATGCGGTCGAGAAAGTCGTCGTCGCTCATCGGGGTGCGACCGACGCCCACCACCGAGAACCCCCCGGGAAGCAGGCGGCGCAGGCCCAGCCGTTCGACCGCCGGCATCAGTTTGCGGCTGGTGAGGTCGCCAGAGGCGCCGAAGACCACGAGGATCGCCGGCGGGGCGACACGCTCGAGGGTGGGCTCGAGGAGAGGGTTGTCGCTGGTCACGGCTGAGCCTGGGACTCGTCGTCGGGAGCCGGGGACGATTCCGAACCGGGGACGGAGAACAGGACCACCGATGCCGTGAAGCCGTGCAGGAAGCTCCGCCCCCCGATCGGGCCGAGCTCCCCGGCACAGAACATTCCTGCCAGGGGTGCTCCGTCGAGGCTGTCCGACACGATGCCGGCGTCGTGGTCGGGGGTGCCGAACAGGTTGCGGCCCCGCCCGTTGCAGGTGAAGAGCAGCGCCCCGTCGGCGCGGCGCTCAGCCACCAGGTGGCGCAGGTCCTCGTCGGCCGAGGTGGCGTCGCGCACCTGGAACTGCGTCGTCGCGCCGACGTCGACGTCGCCGCCCACGGCCAGGGCACCGACCTCGGGGTCGGCGCCGACCACGGTACGAACAAGGAAGTCGCCCCGGTCGAAGTCCAGTTTGGTCTCGTCGATAACCCGCCCGAGCTGGACCAGTTCCGACATCAGCCTGCGGTCGTCTTCGGACAGGGTGGCGGCGACTTCCTGGAGCCGCTCCAGGGCCGGCCGTCCGGCCAGCTCGTACACGACGTTCCCGTCGGCCCTGGTGACGACCAGGGGAGTGCCGACGGGGCGGCATCCCTGGGACACGATTGTGGAGATCTCGACGCCGGCGCCGAGGAAGGCGCCCACCGCTCCGTCGGTGACGACCCGGTCGTCGATCACCAGGCGGTTGCCTCCCGGGGCCCGGGCCGCCGACGCCAGCCCGCCGACCACGGCGAGCCCGGGCCGGTCCTGGCTCAGCCGCTCGAGGAGGGCGTCGACGGGGAACGAGAAGGGGTCGGCCAGGAGCAGCAGCGCCGGGGAATCGTCGGGGATGTCATCGGGCCAACCGGTGAAGGTGGGGCCATCGGGGGTGGAGACGACGTTCAGGTGGAAGGGCGTCACCGCCCCGGTGCGGCCTGCCCACAGCGAGATGGCCGGGCCGCGCTCCACCTCGTGGGGTCCCCCCACCACGGAGACGGCCGTGACGCCGAGCAGGGTGACCGGTTTGAGGGCGGCGGCCACCGCAGCGGCGGCGTCGGCCATCGCCTCCACATGGGGCGGGGTGACGAACAGCAGGGCCAAGTCGGGGGGGCCGTCGGCAGGGGCGAGCGCCTCGATGACCTGGCCGACGACCTCGCCGATGGCGGTGGCGGCGTCGGGGTGCTGGGACATGGCGGCGGCGAACGGCGCCACACCCGGCCCCTGCCCGGCACCGCGGTCCTCGCTCACGGTGCCGGCAGTAGGGTGAGGGGCACCACGACCCCGGCGGGTTGGTCGCCCGCGGTGGACACGATCCGGCAGTGGGCCTCGATGGTGCCGTAGTCGGTGTAGGCGAGTTCGCCCTTGACCAGGAGGCGGCCGAACTTCCCCGGCTCCACGTTCACCGGCTGCACGCTGCGGGCCACCTGGGCCCCGGAGGCGTCGAAGAACTCCACCTCCAGCGTGGCCGGACCGGCCTCGTCGGGGGGGCATCTCACCAGGACCACAAGGTGAGGCGACAGAGAGACGGGTGGGGGAGACGGGGCAACCAGGGAAAACATGATCCCGGTCAGGTCGATCCTGGTCGACGGACCCGGAGCCTGGCGCTGATTGATGCCCTCGACGAAGACGGCGGCAAGAATGTCCATCCCGCGACGGTAGTCCTGT
>JBBRXY010000039.1:0-28250 GCA_038238185.1 Acidimicrobiales bacterium | reverse complement strand
GGCCGGGCAGGGTCGACCCCTTGTCGAGGCCGGCGGCGGCCCGAAGCAGCACCGGGGTGGGCGGTGTCTTGGTGATGAACGTGAACGAGCGGTCCTCGAACACGGTGATCTCGGCCGGGATCACAGTTCCCCGCTGGGCCTCGGTGGCCGAGTTGTACTGCCGGCAGAACTCCATGATGTTGACGCCGTGAGGGCCGAGTGCCGTCCCCACGGGCGGGGCGGGGGTGGCCGCCCCGGCCGGGATCTGGATTCTCACCACCGCGGCGACGCGTCTCTTCGCCATGTGCTTTCCTCTCCTGTTCTGCCGCCAGCGTTAGAGCTTGGCGACCTGACTGAACTCCAGCTCGACCGGGGTCTCCCGCCCGAAGATGTTGACGAGGACCTTGACCTTCAGCTGGTCCTCGTTGATCTCGGCGATCGACCCGGAGAAGTCGGCGAACGGGCCTTCCTTGACCCGGACGCTCTCGCCGACCTCGTACATGGGCCGATGGGGTCGCGTCTTCTTGGTGCCCTCGGTTCCCTCGGGCTGCACCTGGAGGATGTTCTCGACCTCCTTGCGCGACAGCGGCGTGGGCTTGGCTCCCAGACCCACGAAGCCGGTGACCCCGGGCGTGTTGCGAACGACCCGCCACGAGTCGTCGTCGAGCTCACAGCGCACGAGGAGGTAGCCGGGGAACACCTTCTTCTGGACGGTGACCTTCTTCCCGCCCTTGAACTCGATCACGTCCTCCATGGGGATCACGCACTCGAAGATGCGGTCTTCCATGTTCATGGAGGCGATCCGGCTCTGCAGGTTGGACTTCACCTTGTTCTCGTAGCCGGCGTAGGTGTGCACGACGTACCACGAGCCGGGCCGGTCGTAGGGGCTCTCGACGACGGTGTCCTCGAGCTCGTCCTCGTCGGTTTCGGCCAGGGCGTCGCCATCCACGGCAACGTCGACAGCCTCGACGGCGTCACCGTCGGGACTCTGGGCGTCGGGAATCCCGGCCGCGAGCAACTCGTCCTCGGTGAGGACGGCGGCGTCGGTGCCTCCGGTTTCGGGGGCGTCGGCTGTCTGGGTCGTTTCGTCGGACGTGGGACCGTCTCCGATGTCGGACATCATTTGAACAGGATGATGACGAATTTTCCGAACGCGTAGTCGAGGGCGAAGATGATCCCGGTCAGGATCACCAGCGCCATGAACACGACGATCGAGTAGTTGATGACCTCGGCGCGGGTGGGCCAGGCCACCTTGCGCAGCTCGGCCCGGACCTGGCGACCGAACTCCGCGGCCCCGACACGTTCCTTCTTGGGCCGCGGTGCCGGGCGAGCGCGGGTCTGGGTGTCCTTGCGCGCCGCCGGTGCGCCATCGGCGTCGACCTGGCCCTGGCGCTGCATCATGCGTTTCATCTGTCGGTTTGCAGCCAAGTTCGTAGAACCCTTTCGAGGCCAGCAGGGCAGGAGGGACTCGAACCCCCAACCGCCGGTTTTGGAGACCGGAGCTCTACCAGTTGAGCTACTGCCCTATGGGGGTCCCACTGAGGATACCCGAGTTTCCGGCGGCTCCGCCCCCCCGGTCGGGGCCCCACCCCTGACCTCCTCAGAGCGGCGGGGGCCCCTTCCCGCCGCCCGGCCGTCTCCACTGGAGCGGGGCACGCCCGACGCGGGTGCGTAAGGGCTAGCTGGCGAGGCTGAGGTGGCGGTGGCGGCGGTGGCGGGTGGCCAGGACGATGGCCCCGGCCGCTCCGGCGGCCGTCGCCGCGGCGATACCGCCGACATAGGCGGCCCGGCGGCCCGTGAGCAGATGATGCATGGCCCGACGCTCGCCGGCGGCGCCGAGGGTGGCAAAGATGTCGGGGAGCAGGCCGGGGGCGGGCTCGAGGACCTCGGTGCGAAGCTGGTGGAGGGCCCGCAACACCTTGCGGTACTGGGCCAGCTCGGCCTGGCAGCGCAGGCAGGTCTCGACGTGGCGACTCGTGCCCAGGTCGGCGATCTCCCCGCCGTCGACGATGCCGGGCAGCGCCGTCGCCACAGACGCACAGGTAACGACACCATCGCTATCCGGCCTTCGGTTAGACCGCATGGGCGTGCTCCTCTCCAGGCAGGGGAAACAACCTCTCCCGTAACTTGCGTCGGGCTCGGTGGAGCCGGACCTTGGCCGCCTCCTGGGAAATTCCCAGCTCGGCGGCGATGGCCTCGTGGGGAAGGTCGTAGATGTCGCGCAGGACGACGACGGCCCGGAGGCGGGGGGGGAGCTCGGCCAGGGCCGCAGTCATGCGGTCGCGGACATAACCGGCTTCGGCCATGCCTTCGGGGTCGATCTCGGGACGAGGATCCGCCAACGGCTCGTCGAGGGACAACTCGTCGTGGCTCGAACGGCTGCGGCGGGAAAGTAGAGTGGAGGCACAGTTGGCGGTGATGCGGTACATCCAGGTGGAGAAGCGGGCGTCGCCACGGAAGTCCTTCAACCCGCGCCACGCCTTCAGGTAGGCGTCCTGGACGACGTCGCGAGCGTCCTCCTCGTTGGCCGTGAGGCGGAAGGCGAGGGTGTACGCCGCCGCGTAGGTCATCCGTACGAGCTGGTCGAACGCGTTCCTGTCGCCGCTTTTCGCCGCCGCCACCAAATCGGCCTCCTCGGTCGGAACCATCGGCCCTTTGACCAGGGCGGGGCCCGGGAGGTTACCGAGATCGGCTTCGGGCTCGACCTCGGTCGCGGGGGAGTCGCCGAGGTCGCCGGGGCCGGCGGGCTCCGGGTCGGTTTCGTCGCTCAGCGTGTCTCCCGGTGGACGGTGTGAACCCGGTCCCACCGGCAGTACTTGCGGATCTCGAGCCGCTCCCGGTCGTTCTGACGGTTTTTCATGGTGATGTAGTTGCGCCGCTTGCACTGTTCGCACGCCAACGTCACCTTCACCCGCTTCTCACCCTTGGCCACTTCGAATCGCTCCCTCTGGTCGCTGCACCCAACTCTACGGGGTCTGGTGCGCGCCCGCCTACCGCGGGCTGGTTGGTAGCGGCGGGCGGACTCGAACCGCCGACAACTCGATTATGAGCCGAGTGCTCTGCCAACTGAGCTACGCCGCCAGGCGTATGTCCGCGGGCCGGGCCTGCGGAGGTGTTCCATTCTGCCTTCCGGTGAAGCGCTTGGTCTGCGGGCGAGCCCCCTGTCGGAATCGAACCGACGACACCAGCCTTACCATGGCTGTGCTCTACCGACTGAGCTAAGGGGGCGGTCGGGCCAGGCGGATCGCTCGACGGTGGAGCCCGTCCGATGCCTGAACCGCCTGAATGCTAGTCGTGGGCCTGTCGGCCCGGGCAAAGCCCAAGTGGCGGTGGGCGCACCAGTGCCGAGGTGTCCCATTAGGGTCAGGGCCGTGGAGGTCGAGGTGCGCCTCGCTCGTGCCGGCGACGCTGAGGCCACACGGTTGATCTACAACGCCGAGGTGACGGGTTCGACCGTCACCTTCGATCTCGTTCCCCGAAGCCTCGGTGACCAGCTCGCCTGGCTCGGGCTTCACGCCGGTGCCCACCCGGCCATCGTGGCGCTCATCGACGGCGAGGTGGTGGGATTCGGCTCTCTCAGCCCTTACCGGAGCCGGCCGGCGTACGCCACCTCGGTGGAGGACTCGGTCTACGTGCGGGCCGACCGGCGCGGTGAGGGCATCGGTCGGGCCCTGCTGGGTGAGCTGGTCGACCTCGCCGTCGCCCATGGTTTCCATACCGTCATGGCCCGGATCGTCGGCGGCCACGAGGCCTCCATCGCCCTGCATCGGACGTGTGGGTTCGGCCTCGTCGGGGTCGAACGTGAGATCGGTCGCAAACTCGGCCGCTGGCTCGATGTCGCCCTGATGCAACGCCTGCTCTAGGAGTGTCGAGCACTCTTACTCTAAGTAACCAGATCGGTATCTGCCAAATACATGTACCGAAAATACCAACTCCAAGATGCAGGATCCCGGGGGACCGACGGGCAGCCGACTGTTACTTTGTAGGGTTCAGGCCGATCGGTCTGCGGCAGGCGACAACAAGGAGATGCTCGGTTGAAGCGAATTCTATGTCTCGTGGTAATCGCGGGCGCCGGCGGCTTGACGCTGCTGGGTACCGCCTTGGCGAGCCCGGCTTCGGCCGGCAACGCCCTCTGCGGTTCTACCGTCTCGGCTAATCTGACGCTGACGGGCAACGTGAACTGCAGCGGTCTCAACTCGGGGATCAGGGTGGCCAATGGCATCACCCTCGACTGCAACAAATTCTCCATCCTGGGCAACGCCGCAGCGAAGGGCGAAGGCCCCGGGATCACGGTCACCCAGAACTCCACGGTGCGCAACTGCACGGTCAAGTACTTCGACGCCGGGATCTACATCCAGCCCGGTGCCGGCAACAACCTCATCACGATCAACACCTTGCAAGACAACGTCGGGACGGGCAACTACGGCGACGGCATCGCCACCGACACGTCGTCGAACAACCGGATCACCGCCAACACCGTTAGCAGCAACGGCCCATACGACGGCATCGGCCTGGTCGGCAAGTCGAACAACAACCTGATCCAGTTCAACACGGTCAGCAACAACAATGTCCCCAGCGGTGGTGGGCAGAACGACGGCATCCGGATTGAGGGCCCGGGCGCCCAGAACAACCGGGTGCAGTACAACACCGTTTCCGGCAATGGGCTCGACGGCATCGCCGTGTTCGGTAACCAGGGCACGCCGTTCAACAACACGGGCACCATCATCAACGGCAACAGCGTTACGGGGAACGGGTACAACGGCGTCACCCGCCTGGGCCACGGCATCGTGCTCTTCCTGTCGGGCAACCAGACCACGGTGACGAACAACACGTCCACCGGGAACGCGGCCGACGGAATCAGGGTCGGATCACTCAGCAACACCATCACGGGCAACGTCGCCACCGGCAATATGGTGATCGACCTGCACGATTTAAACGCCGGCTGTAACACCAACGCCTGGCACAACAACAAATTCGGGACCGCCCAGCCCGCGTGCGCCGGCGCCGCCTGAGCAGCTGATCCATGCAACCTGCGCCGCCTGACCGGCGGTGCAGGTTGTCGGCGGGCTCGGGACGGCGCCTCTGAGGCAAAGGGCTCGCTCAGGGGCTGGGGTGGGCCGGGAAGGATTCGAACCTTCGAAGGCTGAGCCGGCAGATTTACAGTCTGCTCCCTTTGGCCACTTGGGTACCGACCCGTCCGGGGTAGGCACGATAGCGTCTGGGCGTGCCCACATTCGACGTTGTGTCCGAGGTCGACCTCCAAGAGGTTCGTAACGCCGTCGATCAGGCGGCGCGCGAAGTCTCCACCCGGTTCGACTTCAAGGGGACCGAGTCCTCCGTCGAGCTCGGTGACGGCGAGATCCTGCTCCACTCGGTTACCGAGGACCGGCTCCGTGCCTTGGTCCAGGTCCTGGAGGAGAAGCTGGTCCGCCGGTCCGTGCCCATGAAAGCGCTCGACTACGGCAAGGTCGAACAGGCATCGAAGGGCGCGGTGCGCCAGACCGTGGCCATCAGCGCCGGCATCAGCGACGACAAGGCCCGAGCGATCAACCGCTTCATCAAGGACCGCAAGACCAAGGGCGTGTCGTCCCAGGCCCAGGGTGAGCAGGTGCGGGTGTCGGGGAAGAAGCGGGACGACCTTCAGGCCGTGATCGCCGCCCTCAAGGAGCACGACTTCGAGATTCCCCTGCAGTTCAAGAACTTCCGCGACTGAAGCGAGACGGCGACTGCCCGGGCGATGCGGGTGAGTCGTACCGGGCCATGAGCCGCGTCCCGGTACGACTGCTACGTCGTGCGACAAGTGCTACGGTTGGCCATGAACCGTGCCGTCTCCCAGCGAGAGCTCCGCAACGACGCGGCCACCGTGCTTCGCGATGTGCAAAGGGGCGAGACGTTGATCGTCACTCGCAACGGCACGCCGATCGCCGAGCTACGACCGATTCCCCCGCGGCGTTTTGTCCCCCGGGCCGTGATTGCCGACGCCGGCCGCCATACACCTCGAATTGATGCCAACCGATTCCGATCCGATGTCGACGCGATCCTTGACCAGTCGCCCGATGGCTGAACGCCAGTTGACTCGCGGGCTGCTCGATACGTCTGTCGTGATCGATCACGACATCGTCGACCCGGATCTTCTGCCGGATGAATCGGCGATCGGCGCAGTGACGCTGGCCGAGCTCGCCGCCGGGCCTCATGCGACCGACGACCCCGACGAGCGGTCCCGGCGGACCGATCGACTCCATTGGGCCGCCACCACGTGGGACGCCCTCCCGTTCGACGCTGAAGCGGCCCGCGCCTACGGCAGGGTGTACGCCGCCATGCGGGCGACAGGGCGGTCGACGAGAAGCCGCCTCGCCGACCTGCTCATCGCCGCGACCGCCCTGGCCAACGGGCTGCCCGTCTACACGCGCAATCCGTCGGATCTGGAGCAGCTGGAATCGACGGTTCGCATCATCGCAGTCTGAGATACAGCGGGAAGTCGCCAGCGCGAGGCGGAGGTGAACGACTCCTACGGGGCGGCGCGGCGATCTATGGATCGGTACTAATTGGAGTCGTGGACCAGGACGGTTTGCAGCGCCGCCGGCGTCACCGGGGCGAGCAGCGTGCGCGACGTTTGGTCGGCGGCCTTCCAGGCGTCTTCGTCGGCCTGGGTGCCATCGCCGATGAGGCCCCGTGCCGCCAGCAGGTCGGCCAGGCGGCGGATACCGGGGTCGGACCCCGACGCAGTCAGGAGGGTGGCCACACCCTTGCCACCAGCCAGGGGCTCGTCGAAGCGGCGCAGGGCCCCGGCATAGCTGATGGGCTTTGGCAGGCTGACCTGCTGGTAGCCGGCGACCAACTTGGCGACATTGGCGAGGGCCTCGTCGAGCCAGCCGTCGAGGATCCGCTTGGGATTGACGGCCGCCCCGCCCCCCGGGTGGATCTCGAAGTGCAGGTGGGGGCTGCCGCCCATGGCGTCGCCGGTGTTGCCCACGAAACCGACGATCTGGCCCTGGGTCACCCTCGTGCCCTCGCCCAGATCGGCATATCCGACCAGGTGGCAGCCGAAGTAGAAGGTGCCGTTGGCCGTGGTCACGTAGACGGACTTGCCGCTCACGGGATCCTCACTGAAGCGAACGCTGCCGTCCTCGGGTGCCCGGACCGGCGTTCCCTCGCTGGCGAAGATGTCGTTGCCCTGGTGGGTATGGAAGCTGGGCGTGAAGCGGGGCATCAGGAAGTCGTCGCTGTAGGCGGCCTGGCCGGCGATGGGGAAGTGGCCCAAGCCGACGACCGCCGCCTCGTCGGGGCTGAAGCCCAGGTTGGTGAGCTGGTGCATCGCGGTGAGCACGGCGTCGGTGCTGCGCCCGCCGGTGCGGCTGATCGAGTCGATCATGGCCTGGGCGTCGGGAGGCACCACGTTGGCGGCGCCGGGCACCGTGGTGGCATCGGCGGCCACCGGGGGAGGCGCCGGAACCCCGCTTCCGTCGGCGGCGGCGGGGGCCGAGAGAGAGCCATCCGAGCCGGGGGTCCCGGGCGGCGGAGGGGTCGCCGTCCCTCCCCCAAGCAGCTTGTTGACCAGGTCGTCGAGGCCGTTCGTCGTCGGCGGCGTCGTGGCCTGGGCGGGCGGCGTCGACTGGGCGATCGCCGGGGTTCCCCAGCCGACGAGAAGCCCGGCCAGGGGTACAACCGCCAGGGCGCGCAGGCACCATGTTAGGAACGACACGATGCTTTTCAGTTCGCCGTCTCCGGTTCCGATCCCTGCCCCATCCCACACACAGCGGCGGAGCTTACGCCTTTTTGTCTCCTCCGCCAGGGTCGCTAGTTCGACTTGCGGACCAGGGCCGCCTCGAGTGCCCCCGGCGTCACGAGCGACAGCAGCGAGCGCGACGTCTGGTCGGCCGCCCTCCAGGCGTCGATCACCGCGGGGTCGGTCTTCACGCTGTCCGTCGCCGGGTCGCGCGAGGCCCGTAGCTCGGTAAGACGCTGGATCCCGGGGTTCGACGACGACGCGGTGACGAGGGAGGCGACGTCGGAGCCGCCGGCCAGGGGCTCGTCGAAGCGGCGCAACGATCCGGCGTAGCTGATGGCCTTCGGAAGGCCTACCTGCTGATAGGTCGCCACGATCTTGGGGATGTTGGCGAGCGCCTCGTCGAGCCACCCGTTGAGGATGGGCTTGGGGTTCACCGCGGCGCCGCCGCCCGGGTGGACCTCGAAGTGCAGGTGGGGGCCGGTGGAGGCGCCGGTGGTGCCCACGAAACCCACGATTTGGCCCTGCGTGACGTGCGTGCCACTACCGACGTCGGCGAAGCCGACGAGGTGACAGCCCAGGTAGTAGCCCGTTGCCGTCGTGAGGTGGAAGTTCCTCCCGCACCCGCCGTCTTCGGCGTAGGTGACGGTGCCCTCCTCCGACGCCCGGATCGGTGTGCCCTCGGCCGCCTGGATGTCGTTTCCCTGGTGTCCTGTCGCAGAGCCGGCGCGGGGTTCGAGGAAGTCGTCTCCATACCCGGCCTCGCCGCCCACGGGGAAATGGCCCATGCCGATGAGCATCGCCTCTTCGGGGCTGAGCCCGATGTCGACGAGCTGGTGCAGGGCTGCCAACAGTTCGCTCGTGTTGCGACCCGGCGTACGGCTGATCGAGTCGGCCAAGGCCTGAGCCTCGGGAGAGATCACGCTGGGAAGACCGGGCGGCGGGGGGGCATCGGTGGCGGCCGGCGGAGCTACCGGTGCCGACCCCGGATCCGAGCCCGGGTGGGCCGGATCCGAGCCGTCCGCCGGCGCCGGGGTGCCGGGTGGCGGCGGCGTGGTGGTGCCACCCCCGAGCACCTTGTTGACCAGGTCCTCCAGGCCGTTCGTCGTGGGCGTGGTGGACTGGTCGGGCGGTGCCGACTGCGCCCCCGCCGGGGCCCCCAAGCCGGCGACAAGTGCAGCCAGGGGCACGATGGCGAGGGCGCGCAAGCACCGGCTTCGGAACGACACGATCTTGTTCAGTTCGCCGTCCCCGGTTCCGATCCCTGCCTCGGCTCGCGCACGGGAGCCGACGTTACGCCATTGCGTCTACCCGCCGCTGGAGGTCCGGTTCTGGCTACCGGCGGCCTATCGCCACTCGCCGGTCCGCAGGCGGTCGATGCGCTGGTCCATGGGCGGGTGGGTGCTCCAGAGATTGGCGAACTGCACCTTGCGGCCGGTGAGGGGGTTGACGATGTACTTGGACGCCTGGGCCGGGTCGACGTTCATGGGCACCTGGCGCGCTCCCTGATCGAGCTTGGCCAGGGCCCGGGCGAGGGGCTCGCCGTCATGGATCAGGCGGGCCCCGCTGCGGTCGGCTTCGAACTCGCGGCTACGGCTCAGGGCGGCCTGGAGGAACATGGCGGCGATGGGCGCCAGTATGAGCAGGGCAAGCTGGCCGAAGACGTTGCCCCCGCGGTCGTCGTCGCCTCCCCCGCCACCGAACATTGCCCCCCACACGGCCATGCGGGCCACGAACGTGATGCCCATGGCCAGCGCCGCGGCCACCGAGCCGATGAGGATGTCGCGATTGCCCACGTGGCTGATCTCGTGGGCCAGCACGCCCCGCAACTCGTCCCAGTCGAGGATGCCGAGGATGCCCTTGGTGACGGCCACGGCCGCGTGGCTGGGATTGCGGCCGGTGGCGAACGCATTGGGTTGCATGTCGGGCGTGACGTAGAGCTTGGGCATTGGCATGCCCGCAGACTGGGTCAATTCCCGTACGATCCTGTAGTACTCCGGCATCTCCTGTTCGCTGACGGGAACAGCTCGAGCCGAACGGATGGCCAGCTTGTCGGAGTACCAGTAGGAACCGCCGACGAAGACCAGCCCCAGCCCCAGCCCGATATACAGCCCGGTCTTGCCGAAGAACGACCCGACGAGCATCAGCAGGCCACCGAACGCGGCAAGCAGTACGTAGGTCTTGATCGTGTTCTTGCTCATTGCCGTCCCTGTCTCTGGTGTTCCTGAATGCTTGTGTCTCTTTTCACAACGTCGACGGGGCCCAGAAAGTTCCTCACGGGGAGTAAGCAATCATTCCTCGCCGGACGACGCCCGACGCTTGATCTCGTCGACCACGCCGACATCGGCAAGGGTGGTGACGTCGCCCAGATCGCGACCCTCGGCCACATCTCGCAGCAGCCTTCGCATGATCTTGCCGCTGCGGGTCTTGGGAAGATCGTCGGTGAAGATCACCGTCTTGGGCCTGGCCACCTTGCCGATGCGTTTGGCCACGTGCTGACGCAGGGCCTCGCCGTGCTCGTGACTGCCGAGCACCGCCTCCTGGGCTTGGCCGTCGGTGCCGGCGGCCTCCTGGGCCGCTTTCAGGATCACGAAGGCAATGATGGCCTGCCCGCTGTCGGGGTCCTTGGCCCCGACCACGGCGGCCTCGGCCACCGAGTGGTGGTCGACGAGGGCGGACTCCACCTCGGCCGTGGAGATCCGGTGGCCGGCGACGTTCATTACGTCGTCGACGCGGCCCATGAACCAGAAATAGCCCTCGTCGTCGACCCGGGCCCCGTCGCCGGCGAAATACCGGCCCGGGAACCGGCTCCAGTAGGTGTCGCGGAAGCGGTCGGGGTCGCCGTAGATGCCCCGCAGCATCGACGGCCAGGGACGGGTGAGGGTGAGGTAGCCGCCCCCCGTCTCCACAACCTGGCCCTTGTCGTCGACCACCTCGGCGGCGATACCGGGCAGAGCGAACGTCGCCGAACCGGGGCGCAGGGTCGTGGCCCCGGGAAGGGGCGAGATCATGATGGCGCCCGTCTCGGTCTGCCACCAAGTGTCCACCACCGGGCAGCGGCCCCCGCCGATGTGCTCCCGGTACCACATCCAGGCCTCGGGATTGATGGGCTCGCCGACCGATCCGAGCACCCGCAGCGAGGACAGGTCGTGGCCGGCGGGGAACCTGGTACCCCACTTCATGAACGCCCGAATCGCCGTCGGCGCGGTGTAGAGGATCGACACGCCGTAGCGGGCGATCATCGACCACCAACGATCCTTGTCCGGGAAATCGGGGGCACCCTCGTACATGACCGAAGTCGCCCCGTTGGCGAGGGGTCCGTAGACGATGTAGCTGTGGCCGGTGACCCAGCCGATGTCGGCGGCGCACCAGTAGACGTCGGTGTCGGGATGGAGGTCGAAGACGTAGCGGTGGGTGAAAGCCACCTGCGTCAGGTAGCCCCCGGTCGTGTGCATGATGCCCTTGGGCTTGGCCGTCGTGCCCGAGGTGTAGAGGAGATAGAGGAGATCCTCGGCGTCCATGGGCTCGGCCGGGCAGTCGGGCGAGACCCCGTCCATGAGCTCGTGGTACCACCGGTCGCGGCCGTCGACCATCTCGACCGCCTCCTCGGTGCGGCGCACGACCACGACGTGATCGATGCTCGGCGTGTCGGCGACGGCTTCGTCGGCGCTGGCCTTGAGCGGGACGGTCTTGCCCCGCCGCCACCCCCCGTCTGCGGTCACCAGGACCTTGGCCTCGGCATCGTTGATCCGGTCACGCAGCGAGTCGGCCGAGAACCCGCCGAACACCACCGAGTGGGGCGCTCCGATGCGTGCGCACGCCAGCATGGCCACCGGTAGCTCGGGGATCATGGGCAGGTAGATGGCCACCTTGTCACCCTTGGCGACGCCCAGGTCGGTCAGCACGTTGGCGAAGCGGGCCACCTCGTCACGGAGCTCGGCATACGTGATGGTGCGCATATCGCCGGGCTCTCCCTCCCAGTGGTAGGCGACCCGGTCACCGTTACCCGCCTCGACGTGTCGGTCGAGGCAGTTGTGGGCCACGTTGAGACGGCCGCCCACGAACCACTTGGCGAAGGGTGGTTCCCACTCGCAGATGGTGTGCCAATCCTGGGCCCAGTCGAGCAGGTCGGCGGCCTGGAGGGCCCAGAACCCCTGGTAGTCACGCTCCGCCTGATCGTAGAGCGAGGCATCGACGACCAGCGCGTCCTTCTTGAACTCCTCGGGAGGCGGGAAGCGACGCTCCTCGAGCTGGTAGGCCTCAATGGTCGCGGGATCAGCCATAACTCCCCTTTTCCTGGCCGGGCGAGGCGAGCCTACCGGTGCCGACCCCGGTGATTTAGGTCTCGCTTAGCCCGCAGGACAGCGCGGCGGAGGCATCCTGGTAGCGATGCGACCGCTCCGCCGATTCTTCGCCCTGGGGCTTTGGGTGTGCGTCACCATCGCGGCGACGGCCATCGTGTGGGCGGGGACGTCGACGGTGGCGGCCGACCTCACGGATCGACCGGCTCCCCTCGTCGCCCATCACGATGTGGTTTCGGCACTGGAATCGGGCGATACCGGCACCCAGACGGCGCCTGGTATCACCACGCCCGAGGCCAATGGGCCCGCCCCGCCGTTGTCCCCGGACCGTTCCGGATCGGCCGCCGGTTCGCCGGGAACAACGCCGCCGCCGCCTCCTGCCGACGCGCTGTCGCCCGGCGTCGTTTCCCCCCTCGAACCCGTCGCGCCACCGGTCACCGAGGCACCCAGCCCGCCGACCACCCAGGGGCCCAAGGGGCCCAGCGCCACCTATTCGACGGCCGGCGGCGTGGTGACCGTCGCCTGCGTGAACGGCTTCTTCATCGACCTGGTGTCGGCCACGCCGACCAACGGCTTCGCGGCCCAGGTGGTGTCCTCCGGGCCGTACTACGTGGAGGTTCACTTCGTCCGATCGGGTCGGGACGAGCCGTTGTGGGCGTTCTGCGTCGGCCAGCCGATACGGGCCTATGGCGGGTCCCAGATCCCCGGCCGGCCGGGCGGATGATCGGGAACGCCTGAGCCGAGCGGGCATTCCGTTCGGGCACGGAGCCGGGCATTCCGTTCGGCACGGAGCCGGGGGTCAAGGGCGGCCGGAGGGGAGACCGAACCACACCTCGACCCGGGCCCCACCCTCGGCTGACCGTCCGGTCGTGAGACGCCCGCCAGACGCCTCGGCCGCGCGGCGCACGATGTCGAGGCCCAGCCCGGTGCCCGACCCGCCGCTCGCCCCCCGGGTCGGCGCGGCGTTGCCCGGCAACCCGGGACCGGCATCGCTGACGACCAGCTTCCAGATGCGATCCGGGCCGCCAGCCACCTCGACCCGGAACGCGGCGCCGTCGGGGGTGTGGGTGAACACGTTGTTGACCAGGGCGTCGAAGCACACCTCCAGCTCCCGCTGGGATACGCCGATCGGCTGGGACACGTCGGCTGCGTCCAGCGACCATCGGCGCCCCTGCTCGGTGGCCAGGATCGACCAGAACCCCAGGCGGTGACGGACCACCTGTCCGAGGTCGCACCTTCCCCGCTCGGCCGGTCGGCCGTGGCGGCGGGAGCTGTCCCGGGACTCCTGGATCACCTGGGTGACGACCTGCTCGAGGCGGTCGACGTCTCGTGCGAGGCGGAGGCGGTCCTCGGCGGCCGGGAGCCCCTCGGCATCGAGACGCAGGGCGGTGAGCGGGGTCCGCAGTTGGTGGGACAGGTCGGCGGCTGCCTCGCGTTCGGCGGCGAGGAGGACGCCCACGCGATCGGCCAACCCATTGACGGCGACACCGACTTCGGCAACCTCGGGAGGCCCGGCGGGCGAGACCCGGGCCTCCAGCTCACCCTGCTGGAGACGGCGGGTCACGGCCAACAGGTCGCCCATGGGGCGGAGCAGGATGCGGGCCAGCCAGTCGGCGAGGATGACCGCCATAACCACCACGGCGAGGCCGATGGCGACCACGACCGCCCGGGCCTTGGGGACTCCCTGGTTCAGCACCGAGGCGGCGACCCGCACCCGCACGACGGTGGTGGCGTTGGGATCGGCACCGGTGACTCCCACCAGGATGTCGCGGCCGCCGCCCGGTCCGGCGGCGGTGAACGCTCGCCCCTTGCGAGCCAAGGCCACCTCGGCGTCGATCGGGATCGGAGGGCCGAGCACGGTGCCGTCGGGCAGGTACACGGTGATGGGGCGGGGGTTACCGGCGTTGGCCTGGTCCACCAGCTGGGCGATCGTGGCCGCTTGTCCGGGCACCGCGCCGATGGCCCCGCCCAGGGACCGGGACTCGAGCTTCCCCGCGTCCAGAGCCCGGTTGGTCGCCACGGTCTGGATGAGTCGAGCGAACGGGATAGTGAAGGCCAGCACGATCATGGCCGTGACTGCCGCCGCCGTCAGGGCCAGGCGGGCCCTCACGGCGAGTCGGGATCGACGAGCATGACCCCCACGCCCCGGACGCTGCGTAGGTAGCAGGGCTCCTTCGCCGACTCGCCGAGCTTGCTCCGCAACCACGACAGGTGGACGTCGATGGTCTTCTCGGGGCCGCCATAGGGCTGGCGCCATACCGCGGCCAGGAGCTCTCGCTTGGAGACCACCTCGCCCTGGCGGCTGGCCAGATGCCACAGGAGCTCGAACTCTTTGCGGCTCAGATCCATGGCGGTCCCGTCGATGGTGGCCACCCGGCGCCGGATGTCCACGGTGAGACCACCGATCTGCACAGGCGCATCGGCGTCGACGCCCTTCACGCGACGGAGCACCGCCCGGATGCGCGCATCGAGCTGGGCGACGGAGTACGGCTTGACCACGTACTCGTCGGCACCGGCGTCGAGGGTGCGGATGATCTCCTGCTCGTCGTCGCGGGCCGTGGCCACGATCACCGGAACGGCGCTCACCGCACGAAGCATGCGCAGCAACTCGAGCCCGTCGATGTCGGGCAGGCCCAAGTCGAGGACGACAACGTCCGGACGCTGGTCGACGATCTCGCCCAACGCGTCGAGCCCGCTCGATGCCCCCAGGACGACGTGTCCCCGTTCGGTCAGGCCTTTGGAGACTGCATCGCGGATGTAGGCGTCGTCCTCCACCACGGCGACGGTGGTCACGCACCGACGCTACCCCGATGACCCGACCGGACCATGGCCGGCTTTTCATGTCGGCCGGTACGAAGAGTTATTTGGGGCTTTGCCCGCAGTTAGGCATCGCACCCACACACTGGCCTGAGTCATCCGAAACCACGCGACTTCAAGGGGACAGACATGTTGGAAACGGGATTTCTGGCCGGGCTGATGGCCAAGTTGGCAGGGTTGGGGTCGGTGGCCAAGGTGGCCATCGGTACCGCGACCGCGGCACTCACCATGACCGTCGCCGGAGGCGCGGCAGGAGTGTTGCCGGTGCCCTTCGATGGCGGTCACGCCGGCCCGACCGTCACCGTCACCACCACCGAGCCAGCCGGCAGCGCCGGGGCCACAACGGCGACAACGGACGGATCCGGCGTACACGCCGGCGCTGGGGCCTCGGTGGCTACGCCCGCCGCTTCGACTTCCGGTGCCGCTGGTTCCGCCCAGGTCCCTGACGTCTCGGTGCCGTCGGTGTCGATCCCGCCCGTATCTGTCCCCGGCGCCGGGCTGCCCGATCTCTCGCAATTCGCCCAGGTTCCCACCCAGGTGCTCGCCTGCCTCAGCCCGATCGTCGACCTCGTCAAGGGACTGCCCGGGACGCCGATGGACCAACTCGCCGGCATCGGTTCGCAGTTTGCCGCCATCGGGCCGCAGGTCGTCACCTGCGTCACCGGGATCGTGGCCGACCTGCCGCTGCCCTCAGGCGTGAGCACCTGCGTGTCCAACATCTTGAGCTTCGTGCGGAACATCGTCTCGCAGCTACCCACCGGCACCCCCGGCGTCGGCGGCTTCGACGTGGCGGCGTGCATCCCCACCGGCCTCCCCGTACCCACGGGCCTGGCGGGGTTGCCCTTCATGGGGGGCGGCTTCCCGTTCGGCCACTAGGACTAGGCCGAACTGGAAGCCCTCCGGAACCGAGACCCCGCAGCGTCCGCGCTGCGGGGTCCTTGGCATCGAGCCCCCGCCGTCAGGCCTTCTCGCTCCACGCGGTAACGGCCACGGCCGCCAGGAGGAGGACCGCCGTCCCGAGCGCCCACTCGATCGAGATGTGCAGGACGAGCAGGGCACCCAGCGTGGCGCCGGCGAGCATCGCCGCCACGACGACGGCCCGGCGCACCGTGTGCGAGCCCGGCGTCGACAGGTCGGGCCTGTCGGCGACAAGTGCGGTGAGCGTGGTGGTGAGGACGGTCGTTGTCGTCATCGCCGGAACGGCCAGCCGGCGGACGACGGCGTTCTGGCCACCCATGGCAACGGCCAACAGCACGGTCATCGCGTAGCGGGCGGTCGTACCGCTCCCGACGATGGCGACGCCGGCCGCCGCCGCGCACAATGCCGCTTCCGAGGTTGCCATCCGGGCCAGCATGTTCCGGCCCGTGGGTGCAGCGAGTCGCCCAGCGACGGCCGCACCGATGACGAACGCTCCGAGCGCCACCAACGGGGCCGATACCGAGAAGCCGGGTGCGCCGGTGAGGGCGAACCCGAGGAAGACCACGTTGCCGGTCATGTTGGCCACGAAGACGTGGCCGAGGCGCAAGAACGACACGGCGTCGACCACGCCGGTCACCACCGTCATGACGACCAGCAGAGGAACGAGGGCGGCCTCGTCGCTGGACTTCGAGCGATCCGGTTGATCGGCCAACTGGTCCCGCCTCCCAGGCTGTCGGCGAGAAGGAGAGGCTCCGGGACGGAGTCTGACACCAACGCCTCCTTTCATGAGGCGTCGGTGACGGAATTCGAAGCTCCTCCGTCCTCGTTCGACGTCATCAGCGCAATAGGCCTAGTTGACCGTTCAGCCGGCTTCCCATTCGACGACCCGGAAAGCACCCAGGCCGGACGGGTCCGTGAGGGCGGCGGCCTCGGTGACCCGGCTCCGGGCGACCAGCGCGGTCAGGTCGCCGATGGCGGCGCGCTCGTGCCAGGTCTGGCGGGCGTCGGCGACGAGCAGGTCGATCCCGTGGGCGGCGAGGAACTCGGCTTGGCTGCGGTCGACAACGGGCTGGCGAACGCCGGCCAGCTGGTCGAGAGCCACCTCGCACGTCACGTCCTGGTCACCCAGGTCGGCGAGGTGGTCGCCACCCCGGCCGTGGGCCCGGTACGTGCGGGCCCACTCCGTCCACGGCCGTTGAGCCATGCTCGGCGTGGTGTCGGCGTAGTCGATCACCACCACCCGGCCCCGTCGAAGGCAGGCCAACGCCGCCCGTAGCCATGCGCCCGCGGCCCGTTGGAGGGGAATGCGGGCGCCCTCGGCGGCGTCGGGCGCCCACCGGTCGGCCTCGGCCGCCAGGTCGGGAGCCGCCGCCACCAGCACCTCAGTCAGGTCCTCTCCCACCCGCACCTCGTCCCACCGCCACCCCGGAGCCTTTTGGGCAGGGTTTCGGGCGCCAGGGCGACCCGAACCCTGCCCAGAACGGTGGAGGAGGCCGAAGGCGAGGTTGTCGAGGAGCTCGTTGGCGATGACGACGCCGTCGAACGGGCCCACAGGCAGCTCGGACAACGACGCCAGTCGGGGACGGCCGCCCACCGCGGCCCCTTGGCCGGGCACCGGGTCGACCTCGTCGTCGGACGCCGGGCCGAGCACGAGCGACGCGGGCTCAAGGTGCAGGCCCCGGGCCGGGCGCCGGCGAAGCACCTCGGAGCGCTCCACCAGCAGGTACCGCAGCGCCGGCGCGCACCTGGGCCCGGCGGCCACGACGGCGGCGGCCAGGGTACCGACCCCCGCCCCCGCCTCCACCACCACGAACGGGTCGGGCTCGCCCATGTCCGCCCACCAGGTGTCGAGGGCGCCGGCCACGACCGCCCCGAACAACGGCCCCACCTCGGGGCTGGTCAGGAAGTCGCGCTGGCGTCCCGCGCCCTGGCCGCGGCTGTAGAAGCCGTGGGCGGGGTGGTACAGGGCGAGGTCGACGACCTCGTCGAAGGGCAGCGGGCCCCGGCGCCGCACCCGCTCGGCCACAAGACGGGCCAGTTCCACGTCAGGTGACGTCGGCGATCCTCAGGCCGGGCCACGAGCGCCGCTGGCAAGGACGCAGGACGAAGGCGCACGCTTTGCGTGCGTCGAGGACGAGGACGCAGCCAGCGGTGGTCCTGGCCGGCGTGAGCGCACCGAACGTTGCCTGACGTGGCACCTTTCGGCGGGGCAGGAGGGGGGCCTCACCCAGAGGCGAGCTCGCCGAGGCGGGCGAAGGCCTGGGGGTAGACCCCGATGGCCAACACCACCGACACGGTGATGCCCAGGGCGGCGACCAGGGGGGCGGGCACGGCGACGGGGGTACGGTCGCCATCGGGTACCGGCGTCATCCACATCTGGCGGGCGACCGACGAGTAGTAGAAGAGGCCGATCACCGAGTTGACGGCGGCGACCACGCCGAGGGCCACAGCCCAGCCGGTGCCGGCGTCGAGCACGGCCCGGAACACGAAGATCTTGGCCCACGCGCCGGCCAACGGGGGGATCCCGGCGAGGGAGAACATGAAGATGGTCATGAGCACGGCCAGTCCGGGGGCGTACTCGAACAGCCCGCCGTAGGACGAGATCTCCCCCGACCGGGTCTTGCGGGCCACGGCGATGACCACCGAGAAGGCCCCGAGGTTCATGGCCGCGTAGACGAGCAGGTAGACGATCGACGCAGTGAGGGCGCTCTGTGCCGCTCTGGGGCTGGTGCCGGCCACGGCGAAGGGGATGAGGATGAAACCGGCCTGGGCGATCGACGAGTAGGCCAACATGCGCACGATGTTGGTCTGGCGCAGGGCGATCAGGTTGCCCACGGTCATGCTCAGCACGGCCAGGATGCCGAACAGCGGCCCCCACACGTCTGAGCGGCCGAAGAAACCCACGTAGACCAACTCGAACAGGGCGACGAAGCCACCGGTCTTGGATGCGACCGACAGGAAGGCCGTCACCGGTGTGGGGGCACCTTCGTAAGTGTCGGGCGCCCAGGCGTGGAAGGGCACGGCCGACACCTTGAAGGCGAAGCCCACGATGATGAACAGGATCCCCACGGTGACCACGGCCTGGTGACCGCCGTTGGGGCCCGGTGCGTTGATGGCGGTGCCGATGTCGGTGAGCAGGGTGCTGCCGGTGAAGCCGAAGATCAGCGACATCCCGTAGAGCATCACCGCCGATGCCATGACCCCGAGCAGGTAGTACTTGAGCGAAGCCTCGTTGCTCTTGAGGTCGCGTTTGCGCCATCCGGCGAGGATGTAGCCGGGGATGGACAGGGTCTCGAGGGCGACGAAGATCGTAATGAGGTCGCGCGCCGATGCCATGACGACCATGCCCAGGATCGAGCACAGCAACAGGAAGTAGAACTCACCCTCGTAGTAGTCGCCCTCCTCCACGTAGCGATGGGCCATGAGGCACACCACGTAGCCGACGACAATGAAAAGGCCCTTGAGCACCAGCGAGAAGTCGTCGACGACGTAGGACCCACCGATCATCGACCGCACGTGCGACCCGCCGCTGAGGGCCAGCGTGACGATCGGCACCATGGTGGCCAGCAGGCCGAAACCGGCCAGGTTGGCGACGAGCCACTTCTGGTCCTCGGAGGCGAAGAGGTCGGCCACCAGGACGAGCAGGAGCGTGGCGGTGAGGACGATCTCGGGCGCCAGGGCGTGGTAGTCGAGCGACGGGGCCTTGAAGCTTGTGGCAGCGGCCGCGGCCGCGAGCATCGACACCGCTACCGGGCCGACGCCAGCTGGGTCACGCCCGAGGTCACCACGGTCACCGCTTTGTCGGTGACGTGGAACAGCAGGCTGGGGAAGATGCCGAGGGCGACGATGCCCAGCAGCAGCGGCGTCCAAGCGATGTACTCGGGAATGTGGATGTCGTGGATGTGGGACTTCTCGAACTCGGTCTTGGCCGTGCCGAAGGCCACCCGTTGCAACATCCAGAGCAGGTACCCAGCCGCGAAGACCGTGCCGATCGACGCCACCACCATGTAGGTGCGGAACACCCAGAGCTGCAGGCCCTGCGCCGGTTGGTAGGAGGCGAGGATGGCCGGGAACTCACCCCAGAAGCCGGCTAGGCCGGGCAGGCCGAGTGAGGCGAAGACGCAGAACCCCAGCACCCAGCCCAGGCGGGGCGCCTGGAGCAGGAGCCCGCCGAGGCGGGAGATCTCCCTGGTGTTGAAGCGCTCCTGCACCGAGCCGGCGATGAAGAAGAGCATGCCGGTGATGAGGCCGTGGGCCACCATCCCGAACACTGCGGCATTGATGCCGAAGCTGGTGAGGGTGGCGATGCCGAGCATGACGAAGCCCATGTGGGCGACCGACGAGAAGGCGATGAGTCGCTTCATGTCCTTCTGGGCCAGACACCCCAGGGCGCCGTAGATGATGCCGATCACGGCGAGGAGCCCGATCCAGGGCGCCCAGGTCATGGCCGCGTCGGGAAGGATCGGGATGGCGATGCGGATGAACCCGTAGGTGCCCAGCTTCAGCAGGACCGCGGCGAGGATCACCGATCCCACCGTGGGCGCCTCGGTGTGGGCGTCGGGGAGCCAGGTATGGAAGGGGAACATCGGCACCTTGATGGCGAACCCCATGAACAACCCGGCGAAGATCAGCACCTGGGTGGAGTGGCCGATGGTGCCACCCTGGGCGATGAGGAGGGGGATGTCGAAGGTCTCCCCGCCCTTGAAGTACAGGGCCAGGAAGGCCAGGATCATCAGGGCCGACCCGAACAGCGTGTAGAGGAAGAACTTGATGGCGGCGTACTGGCGGTTGGGCCCGCCCCAGACGCCGATCATGAAGTACATCGGCAGCAGCACCAGCTCGAAGAAGACGAAGAACAGGATCAGGTCCTCGGCCGCGAAGGTGCCGTTCATGCCCGTCTCCAGCAGGAGCATGAGGATGAGGAAGGCCTTGGGGTTGTGCGGCTCGGGGAAGTGGTCCCAGGAGTAGATGACGCACAGCACGGTGATGACCATCGACAGGATCAGCATGGGCAGCGAGATCCCGTCGATACCGATGTGGTAACGGCTGTTGATCACCGGGATCCACTCGGTGTTGACGGTGAACTGCAGTTGGCCGGACTTGGCGTAGTCGAACGCAACCAGCAGGTACACGCCGACCCCGGCGGTAGCCAGGGTGACGAGCAGCGCCCACGCCTTCAGGATCTCCTCGCGGCCCTTCGGTAGGGCGGCCAGCACCACGGCGCCGATGATCGGCAGGAGGATGGCGACGCTCAGCATGAGCTACTCAACAAGCTTGGCCAGTCCGAATCGGTCAGTGTCACGTCGTCCCCTACCTAGGTGAAGAGCACGAGGCCCACGGCGATGAGGGCACTCGCGCCGAACAGGACGGCCGCGTACGTCTGCACGCGTCCGGTTTGGGTCTGCCTGAGGACGATGCCTCCCTCCTCGGCGGTGAAGCCGGCACCGTTGACGGCACCGTCGATGACCTTCTGGTCGACCACGTCGTAGACGACCTGCGCCGTCTTGCGGGTGCCGATACCGACCCCGTTGACGACACCGTCGATCACGTTCTGGTTGATCCAGTAAGCGGCCTTGGCGATCGGGTACTGGATGGTGCGAACGATGCCGTCGATGTAGAGATTGTCGAGGTAGTACTTGTTCACCAGCACCTTGTAGCCGAGACGAACCAGCCCGCTCTTCTCCGCCGCACCCCGCGGGAACATGTTGCGCAGGTAGTAGCCGGCCGCGATACCGATACCGATCAGGCCTACGGCCACCGACAGCGTGGCGACCGGGAGGTTGAAGGCATGCTCCTCGACGATCTCCTTGGCGCCGGGGACGTCGAAGCGCATCCAGTGGGCGAATCGCCAGGTGTCGCCGACGATGGCCGTTCCGACGAGGCCGCCGACCACTGAGAGGACGCCGAGGATCTTGAGGGGCCAGGCCATGGCCGGCGGGGATTCGTGGGGATGGGCGTGGCCCCGGTACTCGCCGAAGAACACCAGGTAGACGGCACGGGTCATGTAGGCCGCGGTCATGAAGGCGCCCAGGAGGCCCACCACCATGAACAGCTCGAACCCGTGCGACGCCCCGTTGATGATCTCGTCCTTCGACCAGAACCCGGCCAGGGGCGGGATGCCGGCCAGGGCCATGGAGCCGACCATGAAGGTCCAGAAGGTGGTGGGCATCTTCTTTCTCATGCCCCCCATCTCGCTCATGTTGTTGGAGTGCACGGCGTGGATCAGCGAGCCCGAGCCCAGGAACAGCAGAGCCTTGAAGAAGGCATGGGTGAAGAGGTGGAAGACCCCTGCCGTCCATGCCCCCACGCCGAGGGCCATCACCATGTAGCCGAGCTGGCTGATGGTGGAGTAGGCCAGGACCTTCTTGATGTCGTCCTGCACGAACGCCAGGGCGGCGGCGATGATGACGGTGATGCCGCCGATGATGGCGATCAGGTTGATCCCCCCGTCGCCGATGGAGAACCCCGACCAGAAGACGCCGTAGATACGAGCTACCAGGTACACACCGGCCACGACCATGGTGGCGGCGTGGATGAGGGCGGACACCGGTGTGGGACCGGCCATGGCGTCGGGAAGCCAGACATGAAGGGGGAACTGGGCGCTCTTGCCCATGACGCCGAGGAAGAGCAACGCCGCGCCGGTGAGCAGCAGGCCATGGCTGATGTCGCCGTTGATGGCCATGCGGTTCAGGTTGGCGATGTCGAAGTTCTGCCCGGCGGCGAAGAACAGGGTGATCACGCCCAGCATGAGGCCGACGTCGCCCGTGCGGGTGGTGAGGAAGGCCTTGATGGCGGCGCTGGAGTTGGCCTCTTCCTCCCACCAGTGGCCGATGAGCATGAACGAGCACACGCCCACGAGCTCCCAGCCCACGAGGAGCTGCAGGGTGTTGTCGGCCACCACCAGCATGAGCATCGACGCAGTGAACAACGAGAGGGCGGCGAAGAAGTAGGTGTACCGCCGGTCGCCCTCCATGTAGCCGGTGGAGTACACCTGCACCAGCAGAGAGATGAAGGTGACGACAACCAGCATCATGACGGTGAGGCCGTCGACGTGGATGCCGGCGCCGATGTCGACCCCGCCCACCTTCCACCAGGTCAGGTGACGCTCGACCGCTTCCCGGGGCTCGTCTCTCCCCACCCACTGGACGACGGCGACCATCGCCAGCACGAAGGAGACGCCGATGGCGCCGATGCCGACCTCGGCACCCTTGGCCGGAAGGCGTTTGCCGAACGCGAGGATGACCACGAACGAGATCGCCGGGATGAGCGGGATGAGCCACGCATTTTCGAGCATGTTGTCCCTAGCCCCTCATCGCGTCGATCTCGTCGATGTCGACGCTGGCCCGGTTGCGGAAGATGAGCAGGATGATGGCCAGGCCCACGCCGACCTCGGCTGCGGCGATGGCGATGACGAACAGGGCGAAGGTCTGCCCGGCGACGGTGTTGTTGAAGGCGCCGAAGGCCACCAGGTTGATGTTGACGGCGTTGAGCATGAGCTCGATGGACATGAGCACCAGCACACCGTTCTTGCGAGCGAGCACGCCGTAGACACCCATGGCGAAGAGCACGGCCGCAAGCATCAGGAACTGGTTGAGGTACATCAGCAGAGATCCAAGAGGTTGGGAATCATCGATTTTCCGGTCAGTCCCGCCTGGCAAGTGCGACCGCTCCGACGAGGGCGGCGAGTAACAGTACAGACGCAACCTCGAACGGCACCACATAGGTACCGAAGATGGAGTCGCTGACCGCGGCGGTGCGCTGCACGCCCTGGAACTTGATCTTCTGGGTCCCCCAGGCGTCGGCCAGGACCGAGGCCAACGCCCCGAGCACGAAAAGGGCCACGAGGGCGGCAGTCCAGCGCTGGTCGTTGTCGAGGTCGCCCTCCTTGCCGATGGGGGCCCGGGTGAGCATGACGCCGAACAGGAGCAGGACCACGATGGCGCCGATGTAGACGAGGACCTGGACCCACGCCACGAATTCGGAGCCCAGGAGGACGAAGATTCCCGCCACGCCGCCGAGGACGACGGCCAGGTAGAGGGCGGCCCGGACCACGTTCTTGGTGGTGACCAGGCGGAAACCGGCGCCCACCATGGCGGCGGCCATCAGGCCGAAGGCGATGTTCTCGGGCACCACCGGGCGCGACCCCCTACTTCTTCTTCACGGCGCCGGCTTCCAGCGCAGGGGGTTCGGGGACAGTGCCCATCCATTCGCCGAGCTTGTCCTTGTCGTGGAGAAGGTCGGCGATGCGGACCTCGGAGTACTCGTACTCGGGCGTCCAGAACAGGGCGTCGAACGGGCACACCTCCACACAGATCCCGCAGTACATGCAGAGGGCGTAGTCGATGTCGAAGCGGTCAAGGATGTTGACGGTTCGAGGCTTGCCCCCCTCACGGCGGGGTGGGCGCTTCTCCTTGTGGCCCTCGATGTAGATGCACCAGTCGGGGCACTCCCGCCCGCACAGCATGCAGGCCGTGCAGTTCTCCTCCTTCAGGGCGATCACGCCCCGGGCCCGCGTGGGGGGTGTCTCCTTCTCGTGGGGGTACTGCACCGTGACTGGTGGTTCGAGCATGGTCTTGAACGTCACGCCCAGGCCCTTGACCAGCCCGGCGCCGGGGATTTTCGCCATCACAGGGCCACCTTGAGAATGCCTGTCGCCAAGATGTTGGCGAGGCTGAGAGGGATGAGGTACTTCCAGGCGAAGGACTGGAGCTGATCCTCGCGGAAGCGGGGGAAGGTGAAGCGGATCCAGAAGATGAGGAAGGCCACGAACATGACCTTGATCCCGAGCACGACCGGGCCCAGCAGGTCGGCCATGACCCCCGTCTTGAAGATGGGCTGGTACCAACCCCCCAGGTAGAGGGTGGCGGCGATGCCGGCCAGGGCGAAGGCGGTGCCGAACTCGGAGATGAAGAAGAAGAGGAACCGGAACCCCGTGTACTCGGTCATGTAACCGGCCACCAGCTCGGACTCGGCAACGGGCATGTCGAACGGCGTCTGGCTCAGTTCAGCCTGGGCGGCGGCGATGAACAGGATGAACCCGATGATCTGGGTGAAGATGAAAGGGTTGCCGATGATGCCGATCCCGAAGATCGACTGGTCGGCCTGGGCGTGCACGATTCCCTGGAGGCTCATGGTGCCGGCCTGGATGACCACGCCCACCGTGGCCAGCACGAGCGGCAGCTCGTAGGCGATGAGCTGGCCGGCGGCCCGGAGCGCCCCGAGCAGGGAGAACTTGTTGGCCGACGCCCAGCCGGCCATGAGGACGCCGATCACCGACAGCGACGACACCGCCAGGGCGTAGAAGATGCCTACGTCGAGGTCCTCCACGACCAGGCGGGGCCCGGCGGGGACGACGACGTAGATCAGGAAGGTCGAGATCAGGATCACCAGCGGGGCCAGGGCGAACACCCGCCGGTCGGCCTCGGCGGGGATGATGTCCTCCTTCTGGATGAACTTGATCCCGTCGCCGATGAGCTGGAACCAGCCGTGGTACCCGCCCGGTTCCATCGGGCCCATCCGGCTCTGCATGTGGGCCATCATCTTCAGCAGGAAGACGTATCCCAGGATGATGGCGCCGGCGGGGACGATCGACAGCACCACCACGGTCTTGATGGCGGTGAGCTGCCAGTAGCTCAGGCTGATCGCGAGCATCTAGTGGCCGCTATCCCGGACGTTCACGGACGGGAGACTAAACGAGCACGTCAGGCGCCCGCCAGATTCGGCCACCCCAGCGTTCTTGTCGCGCGGAACGGCGCCATGGGGTGACGAGCGCGCCATGAACGGCAAGGCCTAGCGGTCGATGTCGCCGAGGATGAAGTAAAGGCTCGACAAGATGGTGATGATGTCGGGAACGTACACGCCCTTCAGCAACCAGGGAACGATCGACGTGTTGTTGAACGAAGCCGATCGGATCTTGCAACGGACGGGGCCGAGGCCGCCCTGGCTCACCACGTAGTAGCCCATCTCGCCAAGGGGGTTCTCGGTGTGGGCCCAGGCCTCGCCTGCCGGCACCTTGATGATCCGGGGCACCTTGGCCTGGATGGGACCAGCCGGGAGCCCGTCGAGCATCTGGTCGACCATCTTTGTGGCCTCGCGGGTCTCTTGGAGGCGCACCCAGTACCGGGCGAACGAGTCGCCGTCGGGGTGGGTCCAGACCTTCCAGTCGAGGTCCTTCCACACGAGGGGCGACGGGGCGTCGCGGCGCAGGTCCCAGTCGACCCCGCTGGCCCGGATGTTGGCGCCCGACAGCCCGTAGGACAGGCCGACGTCGGCGGGGATGACTCCGACGCCGCGGGTCCGGGCCTCGAAGATCTCGTTGCCCATCAGCAGGTCTTCGAGCTGGTCGCAGTAGGTGCGGATCCGCTTCATGGCGTCGTGGGTCTCGGCCACCCAACCCCGCGGAAGGTCGTCTTTGAGGCCGCCCATGCGGTCGTAGTTGGGGTGGAACCGCCCGCCCGTGGCCGCCTCGATGAGGTTGAGCACGTACTCCCGGTCGCGGAAGGCGAAGAACACCGGCGTGATGGCGCCCAGCTGCACACCCATCTCCCCGATGAAAAGGGTGATGTTGGCGATCCGGCTCAGCTCGAACATGATCGTGCGGATGTACTGGGCTCGCGGCGGTGCCTCCACCTCCATCAACTGCTCGGCCGCGAGGATGAACGGCACCTCGTTGGCGAACGACGAGAGCCAGTCGATGCGGTTGATGAGGGTGGTCACCTGGGGAAAGGTGCGCACCTCGGTGAGCTTCTCGTAGCCCCGGTGCATGTAGCCGCACACCACCTCGGCGTTGATTACCTGCTCGCCGTCGAGGCGGGCGATGATGCGCAGGGTGCCGTGGGTGGCCGGGTGCTGGGGGCCGAGGTTGAGCGTCATCTCCTCGGTCTGGAGCTCGACGTTGACGCGGGCGTCGGCCGCCTGACCGGCGATGTAAGCCATCCGCTGCTGCTCGCTGACGGCGGTCACGAGCCCTCCGTTCCCCCTTCGGCACCGGTCGCGTCGGTCTCGGCGCCTCCTGCGGCGACACCGGCGGCTGCGGCCTCCTCGTCGGTCTCGGGCATCGGCTCGACGTCGACCAGGCCGGGCCAGGGCTTCACCTCGCGGGCGAGCAGGGGAAAGTCCTTGCGCAGCGGGAAGCCCTCGAACTCGCCGGGCAGGTACATGTGGACGAGGTGGGGGTGGCCCACGAAGTCGAACCCGAACATCTCCCAGGTCTCGCGCTCGTGCCAATCGGCCCCCGCATAGACCTCGGACCACGTGTCGACCGAGGGGGCGTCCTCGTCGAGGTCGGCTTTCAGGGTCAGCCCCATCTGGCGCTCGATCGAATAGAGGCGGGCGAAGACCTGGAAGCGGGTGTCGCCCCCGGCGTGGCCCGTCTTCCAGCCGTCGGTGGTATCGCCGGCTGCGGCTTCCCGCTCGGACTCGTCGGTGGCCATGGCCTCCTCATCCTCGGCGACCTCGGTCGCGGCCGCCTCGTCGGTGTCGTCGCCGACATCGACGTCGGAGGAGACTTCGCCGCGCATTACCGACTGGGAGGGCATCCAGTCGAGGCCGGAGAGGAAGCAGAAGTAGTCGAAGCCGATCGACTTGCACGCCTCGGCGGCGGGCTTCCATGAGTCCCGCCTGACCCGCAACCACACGTCGTCGCGGTGGGTCTCGGTGGCGACGAGACCGTCACCCAGCTCGGCGGCCAGGGCGTCGAGGACAACCTGGCGGGCCTCGTCGATCGGCGGCCCGTCGGGCGTCTCGGGAGCCGAGTCCTCGGCCTCTACCTCGACGTCGGCCGGCGGCTCAGTTGACGACAATTGGCTCACCCTTCCAGCGCTCGGCCATGTCCTCGTCCTGGATGCGCTGCTGGAGGAGCACGATGCCCTCGAGGAGGGCTTCGGGACGGGGAGGGCAGCCGGGGACGTAGACGTCGACGGGGATGATCTGGTCGACACCCTTGGTGACCGAGTACGAGTCCCAGTAGGGGCCACCGCAGTTGGCACACGACCCCATGGAGATCACGTACTTGGGGTCGGGCATCTGCTCCCAGAGGCGGCGGATGGCCGGCGCCATCTTGTCGGTGACGGTGCCCGAGATCACCACCAGGTCGGCCTGGCGGGGCCCGGCCGGAAAGGGGATCACCCCGAGGCGCATCACGTCGTAGCGGGGCGAGCCGAACGCCGCCCCCATCTCGATGGCGCAGCAGGCCAGGCCCCACTGGTACACCCAGAGGGAGTACTTGCGGCTGTAGTTGAGGAGCCAGGTGAGGGGCTTGAAGGCCTTCCCCGACAGGCCCCCCCGCTCGACTACACCCACCGCAGCACTCCCTTGCGCCAGGCGTAGACCAGGCCCAGGGCGAGGATAACGATGAAGATGCCCATCTCCACCAGGCCGAACACCGACAGGGCCTCGAGACGGACGGCCCACGGGAAGATGAACGCCGCCTCCACGTCGAACATCACGAAGAGCAGGGCGAACACGTAGTAGCGGATCTGGCTCTGCGACCAGCCCACCCCGACCGGGTC
>JBBRXY010000038.1:0-28489 GCA_038238185.1 Acidimicrobiales bacterium | reverse complement strand
GGGAGTGACGGCCGGTGTGGGTCCTGGCGGGGCGCCGCCCGGTGCCCAGCTGAGAGGCGGAGGCGGACCGCCCGGTGGGTTGGGGGCGCCGGGCGGCGGCGGCCCGGGCGCGGCCCACCCCCCCGCCTGGGGTGGTGGGGGCGGTGGTGGCGGCGTCGAGCCGGCGTCAGGGGGCGGTGGAGGCGGCGTCGAGCCGGCGCCAGGGGGCGGGGGCGGTACTGCACCAGGAGGGGCCCAGGCAGGAGCCGACGCAGGCGGAGGCGGAGGAGGCGGAGGCGGCGGAGGCGGAGGCGGAGATTCGAGGGAGGGCGGAGGCGGCGGCGGAGGTGGCGGTAATTCGAGGGAGGGTGGTGGCGGCACGACCGCCGCCGGGACGGTCGCAGTGTCGTCCGGCTGGGCCTCCGCAGGTGCCGTCGCCTTCTTTGTCGCCGCCCTCTTGGCTGTCGCAGCAGTCCCGACCTTCTTGGCCGCAGCCTTCTTGGTCGCGACCTTCTTTGCGGCCGCCCTTTTTGCCGTCGCCTTCTTGGCCGTCGCCGCCGTCAGCTCCTTCTCGCCCGGCGCCGTCACGGCCGCCTTCTTGGCCGGGCTCCGACGGCGTACGGCGGGGGCCTTCTCGCCGGCCTGTCCCGTCGACCGAGGGCCTTGATCGCCACTGCGTGGTCCATCCGTGTCCGCCACGCCTCACTTTCCCACGTCAGCGTTCGGGCCGGAGACGGCGGGCCGGGCCTGGGCGACGATACGAGCTGACAAGTTCCAGGAGCGTTCGCACGCCCCACCCCGTTCCGCCCTTGCGCACGTAGCCGTCGTCGTCGCTGCTCCGAGCCGGACCGGCGATGTCGAGGTGGGCCCACGGCACGTCGCCCACGAATTCGCGTAGGAACAGGCCGGCGGTGAGGGCACCCCCATACCGGTCGGAGCCGATGTTCTTCACGTCGGCGATGTCGGAGTCGATGGAGCGTCGGTACTCCTCGGGCAGGGGCAGGGGCCAGACCTTCTCGCCGGCCTTGTCGGCGGCGGCGGAGACCTGGTCGACCCAGCCGTCGTGGGTACCCATGAGGCCGGCGATCTTGGGTCCCAAGGCCACCATGCAGGCGCCGGTCAGGGTGGCCAGGTCGACGATCGCGTCGACTCCTGCTTCCACCGCCAGAGACAGGGCGTCGGCCAGCACCAGCCGGCCCTCGGCATCGGTGTTGAGCACCTCGATGGTCGTGCCGTTTCGGGCCTTGAGCACGTCGCCGGGCTTGGTGGCCCGCCCGCCCGGCATGTTCTCGGTGGCGGGCACGATGGCGAGGACGGCCACCTTCGGCGCCAGGTCGGGTAGGGCGGCCATCGTCGCCAGCACCGCTGCCGCCCCCGACATGTCGGTCTTCATGGTCTCCATACCTTCGGCCGACTTGATGGAAAGTCCACCTGAGTCGAAGGTGATCCCCTTGCCCACCAGGGCGATGCGGGCCCGGGCGTTCGGGGGCTCCCAAGCCAGTTGGATGAGCCGAGCCGGTTCGTCCGAACCGCGGGCCACGCCGGCCAGCCCGCCGAGGTTCTCGTTGGCGATGTCAACCTCGTCCCAGACGGTGAGCTTCAACCGCCCTCCGGCCGCCGCCTCGGCTGCCACCTCGGCCAGTCGTGAGGGGGTCATGGCCCCGGCCGGCTCGTTCACCAGGTCACGGGCCATGGCCACGGCGGCGGCCACCCGGACGCCCCGCTCCAGGCCACGGCCGGCCGGCCGTCCCTTGCCGATGACGGTGAAGTTCTCCAGCCGGCACGGGTGGGGGTCGCCCTTGTACCGGGTGAACCGGTAGGCGGCCAGGGCGGCACCCTCCACCACGGCCTGGACCGCCGCGCCGGTATCGAGACCGGGAGCCGCGGCCACCAGTGACGACGCCGCGCTTCGCGCGTGCCATGCCGCCCGTACCAGGGCGGCGGCTCCCTGGCGCAGGGTCTCGGCCGTCACCTCGTCGGGGTCGCCCATACCGACGGCGACGACAGTGGTGCCGTCGTCGGCGGGCAGCGCGAGGGTTTCGCCCGGCCGACCCTCGAAGTGGCGTTCGGAGAGCCAATGCTCGTCGACTTCGGCGCCCGCGCCGGCGGGCACGTCGCCACCGGCGAAGACGGGAACGCCGAGGACGGCGACATCGGCATCGGCATCAGCGGCGGCGGCCAGGGTGAAGGTCATCGTCATGGTGCGGTCACTCCCTGTGTCGCGATCATTGTCGGGCGGTGAGGGACTTTCCCTCCCGCCATCGGGCCATGGTCCAGAGCAGATCGGAGAGGCGATTGAGGTAGGGCACGACCTGTGAACCCTCGGCGGCCACGCCCACGGCGCTGCGCTCGGCCCGGCGCACGATCGTGCGGGCCAGGTCGAGGGACGCCGCGCTTGGGTTCTGACCCGGCACCACGAACTCGGTGGGCGGGTCGGCGCGGGCGGCCAGATCGTCGATGAGGGTCTCCAGGCCCTCGACCATCTCCGCGGTCACGAGGGTCTGGCCGGCCCGCAGCTTCTCCCGGTTGGCGGCGGCGGTGGAGAGCTCGGCCATGAGCACCCACAGGTGACGTTGCAGTCCGACTACGAGGGCGTCGAGCTCGGGGTCACCGTCAGCGGCGCTGCGAGCCAGGCCGAGAGCAGCCTGGGCCTCGTCGACGTCGCCGCAGGCAGACGTGATCGGCGCGTCCTTGCGTACCCGTCCCCCGAAGAGCAAGCCGGTGGTGCCGTCGTCGCCGGCGCGCGTGTAGATCCTCACGGTCGGCCGAGCCTACCAAGGCGTTCTGGTCACGTGTCTGCTGGTTCTGGCCGGTAGAAACGTGACCGGAACGGGGGGTTCAGCCGGCGCGCAGGACGGGGTGGACCGTTGTCGGGGTGAGGACGAGGGCGGGGGCAGGTGCCGGGATGCGCGTCGGGGAACGGGCGTCGCGCCAGCGCACGAGCAGCGCGATGTAGCCGAGGAGGCAGTTGACGACGGCAAGGTGGGCGATGAGGGTCAACTTGGCCGGCGATACGACCACGGGGATGGCCGACACGGGGATAGCCACGAGCAGGAAGATCAGGACCAACTTGCGGCGGGCGAGGGTGGAGCGTGGCCGGCGGGTCGGTGGCGGCGGGGCGTCGTCGGGGACCTCTACGGCCCCGGCGTGGAACTGGATGCTGGCCAGGAATTCCTGGTTGCGTTCGCTCCGGGCCGATAGCGCCTGGGGCACCACGACGGCAAGGAACATCACCGCGAGCAGAACCATCGTGATCACGGGCGCCAGCCCCGTCGACGGGTGGCGGCGCGACGGGTCGCGTCATCACACGAGCGTTCCCCCCGGAGACCCATTGTGATGACCTATTCGACCTCGATGTCACTGATTCCTTTTCCGGCTCTGACGCCCCGGCCCCGGATGTCCGACGGCCATGGAGACGATGGCCGGTAACCTCGTCCGGGTGAGCAGCTACCTGGAAGCCGTCGGGGAGCGCGTCGTTATCTACGACGGCGCCACCGGCACCAATCTTCAGATGCGCAACCTGACGGCCGACGATTTCGGTGGCCCTGCCCTCGAAGGCTGCAACGAAATCCTCGTCGACACCCGGCCCGACGTGATCGCCGATCTGCACCGGTCGTTCCTCGACGTGGGCGTCGACGTGGTCGAGACCGACAGCTTCGGGTCGTTACCCGTCACCCTGGCCGAGTACGGCCTGGCCGAGCGGACCCACGAGCTCAACGTGAAGGCGGCCCGGATCGCCCGCGACGTGGCCGACGGCTATAGCCGGAGCAACGGCGGCCCCTGGGTCGCCGGTTCGATCGGTCCGGGCACCAAGTTCCCGTCCCTCGGCCAGATCCGCTTCGCCGAGCTTCGTGACTGTTTCGAGGTCCAGGCCACCGGACTCCTCGAGGGCGGCGTCGACCTGATCATCATCGAGACGGTCTTCGATCTGCTCCAGGCCAAGGCCGCTATCATCGGCTCCCGCCGGGCCATGGCCGCCCTCGGCCGCCAGGTGCCGCTCCAGGTCCAGGTCACTGTCGAGCTCACCGGGCGGATGCTGCCGGGCACCGAGATCGCCGCCGCCCTCACCGCCCTCGAAGCCGTCCGTCCCGACGTGATCGGCCTCAACTGCGCCACCGGCCCCGGTGAGATGCACGAGCACCTGCGTCACCTGTCGCAGCACTGCCGGGTGCCCATCTCCTGCCTGCCCAACGCCGGGCTGCCATCGGTCGTCGACGGCGAGATGCATTACGACCTCACGCCCGACCAACTGGCCACCTACCACGCCCGCTTCGTGTCCGAGCTGGGGGTGCAGGTGATCGGCGGTTGCTGTGGCACCACGCCCGAACATCTCAAAGCGGTGATCGACCGGTGTGCTGACCTCACCCCGGCCCCTCGCGACCCGGTGCACGAGCCCGGCGCGGCGTCGATCTACTCGCACGTCCCGTTCCGCCAGGACACGTCGTTCCTCGTGGTCGGCGAGAAGACCAACGCCAACGGGTCGAAGGCGTTCCGCGAGGCCATGTTGTCCGACGACTGGGACAAGTGCGTGGCCATGGCCCAGGCTCAGGTCAAAGAGGGTGCCCACCTCCTCGACGTGTGCGTCGACTACACCGGCGAGGACGGCGTCGCCGACATGGACGAGATCGCCCGTCGCTTCGCCACCCAGGCCAGCATCCCCCTCGTGCTCGACTCCACCGAGCCCGCGGTCATCGAGCAGGGACTGCAGTGGATCTGGGGCAAGCCCGTGCTCAACTCGGTGAACCTCGAGGACGGCCACGCGCCCAGCACCCGCTTCGACCGCTTCTTCTCGCTGGCCCGCGAGTACGGCGCCGCCGTCGTGTGCACCTGCATCGACGAGGAGGGCCAGGCCCGCACGGCCGACTGGAAGGTGCGCTCGGCCAAGGCCATCCACGACCTCGCCGTGAACCGCTACGGGATGGAAGCGTCCGACCTGCTCTTCGACGCCCTGGCCCTGCCCCTGTCGACGGGCATGGAGGAGAGCCGGCGCGACGGCATCGAGACCATCGAGGGCATCCGCCGCATCAAGGCCGAGCTGCCCGGCGTGCATACCATCCTGGGCCTGTCCAACGTGTCGTTCGGGCTCGCCCCGGCGGCGCGCCACGCCCTCAACTCGGTGTTCCTGCACGAGTGTGTGGAGGCCGGCCTCGACGCCGCCATTGTCCATGCCGGGCGCATCATCCCCCTGTCGCGGATGCCCGAACGCCAGCGCGAGGTGTGCCTCGACCTCATCTACGACCGCCGCCACGAGGGCTACGACCCGTTGCAGGAGCTGCTGGGGCTGTTCGAGGGCGTCGACGCCAACAAGGTGGAGAAGGAGGACCGCAGCGGCTGGCCCGTGTCCGAACGCCTGCACCACCGCATCATCGACGGCGACCGCAACGGCCTCACCGACGACCTCGACGAGGCCCTCACCACCACCCCGGCTCTCGACATCGTCAACGACACCCTGCTCGCCGGCATGAAGGTGGTGGGCGATCTGTTCGCCTCGGGCGAGATGCAGCTTCCCTTCGTGCTCCAGTCGGCCGAGGCCATGAAGGCTGCCGTCGCCCACCTCGAGCCCCACATGGAGAAGTCCGACCAGGGGGGCAAGGGCCGGGTGGTGCTGGCCACGGTGAAGGGCGACGTCCACGACATCGGCAAAAACCTGGTCGACATCATCCTCACCAACAACGGCTACGAAGTCCACAACCTGGGCATCAAGGTGGCGGTCAACGAGATGGTGGCCAAGGCCACCGAGGTGGGCGCCGACGCCATCGGTATGAGCGGCCTGCTGGTCAAGAGCACGCTCATCATGCGCGAGAACCTGGAGGAGCTGAACCAGCGCGGCCTCGCCGACATCCCCGTGCTGCTCGGTGGGGCGGCCCTCACCCGCCGCTATGTGGAGCGCGACCTGCGGGAGGTCTACGACGGGCGTCTGTTCTACGGTAAGGACGCCTTCGAGGGCCTGCGGACTCTCGACCAGTTGATGGATCTCAAGCGCACGGGCGCCGACGACCCGGTGTTCGGGCGGGAGGTCACCGGCAGGGAGCTGCCGGCCCGGGCCCGCTCGGTGGCACCCGCCGAGGGCGGCGAGGGCATCCCCGCCCGCTCGCCCGAGGTGGAGACCGACAACACCATCTTCGTCCCGCCGTTCCTCGGCTCCCGGGTGGTCAAGGGTCTTCCCATCGACGAGATCTCCGGCTGGCTGAACGAGACGGCCCTGTTCCGCCACCAGTGGCAGTTCCGCCCCGTCAAGGGTGAGGGGGGCAAGACCGAGTCCGACGCCGACTTCAAGGCCCGCATGCGCCCGACGCTGCGCGAGGAGCTGGCCAAGGCCAAGGAGAGCGGCGCCCTGGTGCCACAGGTGGCTTACGGCTACTACCCAGCCAACGGCGACGGCAACGACCTGGTGATCTGGAAGGACGACACCCGCACGTCGGAGTGGCTGCGGTTCTCCTTCCCCCGCCAGGGCCAGGACCCGTACCTGTGCATCGCCGACTTCTTCCGACCCATGGACTCCGGTGAGGTCGACTACGCCGCCTTCCACGTGGTCACCATGGGCCAGGCGGTGTCAGAAGCCACGGCCCGCCTGTTCGCCGAGGACCGCTACCAGGAGTACCTGCTCCTCCACGGCCTGGGCGTGGAGATGGCCGAGGCCCTGGCCGAGTACTGGCACCGCCGCATTCGCGAGGAGTGGGGCTTCGCCGACGACGACGGCAAGCTGGTCGACATGCTGCTCCGCCAGCACTACCGCGGCGGGCGCTACTCGTGGGGCTACCCCGCCTGCCCGGACCTGGAGGACAACGCCAAGGTGGCCGAGTTGCTCGAGGTCGAGCGAATCGGCGTGGCGGTGAGCGAGGACTTCCAGTTCCATCCGGAACAGACCACCTCGGCCATCATCTGCCACCACCCCCGGGCCAAGTACTTCATCGCCCGGTAAGGCCCCCGCGCCAAGAAAAGTTAAAGGTTTCCGCCGAGGCTGCCGATACGTCGCAGATGGTCCCGGTTTCGACTGCCCCCGCGCCGACGCAGAACACCTGGACCTGCCCGACGTGCCACCACGGATCACCCGACCCGCGCGACGAGCTGGCCCATCTCGACGCCCATCGCCAGCTCGGCCGGTTCCTCCGGGAATGGGACGAGGCGGTGGTGTCGGACCGGTTGAGGGAGCGGCGTCGGCACCCGGCCGTGGGGGCGCTGACGGGCTTGGTCGTGCTCGCCATCGTGGTGGCCGGCATCCTCTTTTCGGGCCTGATTCGGATCGGTGGATCGTCAAACCACGTCGCCGGGCCCGTTCCTGCCTCGATCGCACCAGCACCAGCGCCGACCCAGCCACCGCCGGCCGAGGCATCGGTGCCGGTCACCCCTCAGGTCACGCCGGCAGACCCCCCCCGGCCAGCTCCCCAGACGCCGCCCGTCGCCGCCGCAACGGCCGCGGCAGCCCCCGCCGTGGTCCCCGCCCCCTCCGCGACCCGGGCGGACGCTGGCGTCATCTCCGTCGCCGCGTCGACACCGCCTGCTTCGGGCGCCACCACCACCCTGAAGTCGCTTCGTGACGCTGCGACCCTGGCGCCCACGCATCTTCTGGAGATCTGCTTGCTCGGCACTTGCCTGACCATTCCGTAGGCCCACCGCGAGAGCCGCTACTAGAAGTACATTGCGCGATAGATGCGCAGATCATGTATTGACCCGGGCCTTCAGGTGCCGGAGACTCTCTCCCTACACGGGTGGCGGAAGTCGCCGGGGGAGGACGATCGTCGGGGTGTGTCTGGCGGGCACCCACCGATGATCGCCCCGCCCGGGGAGATCAGGACAGGTTACAGCCGGCGCCCACGGCCGCGGTAGAAGACGCCACCTCCGCCGCAGAGCAGCAAGACGATGAGGATGATCAGCAGGAGTTCCATGCCTTCGATCGTGCCCAGGCGTGCGGAGCTCAAACACAGAGCGGTCGGCGTTCGGTGACAGCCGCCTAGCGGGTGGATCGGATGACCAGGTCGGCCGCTCGATGCCCGGACCGCACGGCGCCTTCCATGTGCCCGCCGCCGAAGGCGGCCGTCTCGGTTCCGGCCAACATGACACGGCGATCGAGCAGCGGCTGGGCGAGGGCGGGGTGCCCGTAGCCGAGGGGGTCTCCTTCGACCCAGTACCACTCGTCGTCGATGGTATTGGGGTCGGCGGACCAGTCGCGCTCGAAGTACTGCACGGGATCAGCGGCCTTGGCGCCGAAGAGGCGCTCCAGTTGGGCGAAGACCAACTGGGCCCGCTCGCCCGAACCGATCGTGCGGAAGTCGTCGTCGCCGGCGACGAAGCCCCACAGAGCGGCGACGGACCCGTCGTCGCTGCAGGCATCGTGGACCTCCCGCAAGGGCCCGGCGTGGCTGAAGGCGAAACCGGACCACCCTTCCTGCCGCCAGAACGGCATGTCGTAGACGGCGACGCACTTGACGGCCCTGGCCATCCAGGTGGTGGTGGCCTTCATCACCCGGACGACCTCGTCGGGCAGCGCCGGGTTGAAGGCGATGCGCTCAAGGGCCAGACGCGGCGGCACGGCCACGATGGCGAACGACGACGTCACCGCTTCGGACTCGCCGGCCGGGCCCACCGTGGTCGCGGTGACATCGGTCCCGCCGGCGGCGAGGGCGGTGACCGACGTGGCCAGGACGATCGAATCGGAGGGCAGGCGATCGGTCATGCGCACGCACAGCTGCTGGGCGCCGCCCACGAAGCGAAGCTCGGCCGGGTCGGCGGCAGGCACGTCAACGGGGGTCGGCTTGCCGGCGGGCCCTTCCTCGACCAGGCCCCGTCCGTCGGCGAACTGGGCGAAGGATGACACCCCGAGGTCGGCGGCCAGGGCGGCGATCTCGGGCTGGTCGCTCCAGTGCCACGTGGCTCCCAGGTCGAACCAGGCTTCGCCGAGGCCTTCCGGCGCGATCGTGAGCAGCCGCCCACCCACCCGGTCACGGGCCTCGACGACCTTCATCGACAGACCGGCGGCGTGGAGATCGGCGGCGGCGGTGAGGCCGGCCAGCCCGGCCCCCACTACGACCACATCGGTCACCAGAAGCGTCTATTCAGCCTGGCGTGGTGTGCCGGGAGAGCCCATCGATGTGCTCGGGCGGGTCCTCCGGGAAATGGGGTTCTCCGGGTAGAGCAGCCCCGCCTCCTGGTGGCTGTGGGGCGAGAACAGGTCGGTGGCCACGAAGCGGGAGCGGACGTCGGTCAGCGTCTGCGGATCGGGCCGGTGGCGGACGTTGAAGTAGACCTCCTCGTGGACGAGGGTGCGGTCGACTCCGAGATCGGAGAGGGCGAAGACCAGCTCGTTGATCATCGCTCCGTTCCCCACCAGGTAGAAGCGCTTGCCTCCCAGCGTCCCGAGCAACGGTGGCACCGACTCGGTGAGCCGGCCCCGCAGCCCGTCCCACTCCGGGGGCGGCTGTGAGAGGGTGATCCGGTAGCTGAACGACGGGTACTGGCGGGCCAGCGCGTCGAGGTCGTCGAGCAGGCAGATGTCGGTGGTGAGCCGCAGGCCCCAGTAGAGGGTCACCTGTTTCTCGATGCCGTTGGCGTGGAAGTGGTTGACGAGGGCCAAGAGGGGGCCGATGCCGACACCTGTGGCCAGGAACACCAGGTCCTCGTCGCCGTCGCGCGGGATCATCGACCGCCCACTCGGGCCCCGGAAGTTGATGACGTCGCCGGTGGCCAGGCCGGTGAGGTGGTACGACATCGGCGCCTCGACGACCTCTCGCACGAGCAGGCGGAAGGTCCGTTCCTCGTTGGGTGGCGAGGCGAGGCAGTACGGGCTGCGGCGAAGGCCGACCCCGTCGACCTCGGCCTGTATGCCCACGAAGTGCCCGGGTCGGAACACGAACGGCTGGTCGTCGATGACCCGGAAGTCGAGGGCGACGGTGCCCGTCGTCGTCAGCCGGTGGATACCGGTGACCTCGGCGTGACGGGGATAGTGGTCGACGCGACGCAGAGCCCGTTCGGCCGCTCCCCGGGAAAGGGGTATCGGCCCCTGGGGGGGTACCACTTCGATGTCCGGCACAGGACCGTTCCGGTCGGCGCCAGGGTGACGGGTCAGCGTCGCCTCCGATCTCCGTTTGCCGACTCAGTCTATGGCCGCACCACGGAAGAAACCGGAGAAGTTGTTGCCAGCCGGCCGCGCATCAGATCAGCCGGCGTTCGGCGGCCCACCGGGTGAGCTCACTGCGGTTCGACAGCTGGAGCTTGCGCAGCACCGACGACACGTGGGTTTCGACCGTGCGGGTTCCGATGGTCAGCTCCTTGGCCACCGCCTTGTAGGGGTAGCCCCGGGCGATGAGGCGCAGCACCTCCTGCTCCCGGGTCGTCAACTGGTCGAGGTCGGAGTCGCCGGTCGGCTTGGGGCTGTCGGCGAAGGCGTCGAGCACGAACCCGGCCAGCCGGGGCGAGAAGACGGCGTCGCCGCCGGCGACCCGGCGAATGGCGTCGGCCAGCTCCGGCCCGGAGATGGTCTTGGTGACGTACCCGCGAGCTCCGGCCCGGATCACCCCGATGACGTCGGTGGCCGCGTCGGAGACCGAGAGGGCGAGAAAGCGCACATCCGGCGCCACCGGAGCCACACCCTCGATCACCGCCCGCCCGCCGCCGCCGGGCAGGTGGACGTCGAGAAGGACGACATCGGGAACGCGCTCGATGATCATCTCGATCGCCGGAGCCACCTCGGATGCCTCACCCACGACGTCGACGGCGTCGCCGAGCTCCCCCCGGACTCCGGACCGGAACAGGTGGTGGTCGTCGACGAGGAAGATGCGCGGCCGGGGTGAAGGGCCTGGCATCGTCGGGTTGGTCATGGGCGCTCCCTCACCGAGCGCCGACCGACATGCGCAGCTGGATCTCGGTGCCCTCGCCGAGCGTCGACCGCACGACGGCCGTGCCCCCGTGGCGGGTCATCCGCCCGGAGATCGATTCCCTGACGCCATGGCGGTCGGCGGCCACGGCGGCAGGGTCGAATCCTGATCCCCAGTCCCGCACGAACACGGTGGCCTCGGTCTCCTTCACCTCGGTGTAGACGGAGACGGTGGTGACGCCCGACCAGGTGGCGGCGTTGACCATGGCCTCCCGGCCTGCGGCCACCATCGCCCGCAGGCGGTCGTCGAGAGGACAGTCGCCGACGGTCACCACGTCGATGCTCACAGCGTGGCTGTCCTCGATCTCCTCGGCCACCCGGGTGATCTCCGCGGCCAGGGTGTCGCCTCCGGACGGCTTGCGACCCGTCTCCCACAGCCAACCCCGGAGCTCGCGTTCTTGACGGCGGGCCATGGTGACGACGGCACGGGGATCGGCGGCGTTGCGCTGGATGAGGGCAAGGGTCTGGAGGACCGAGTCGTGGAGGTGGGCGGCCACCTCGGCGCGCTCCTCGGAGCGGATGCGCTGTCGGCGTTCCTGGGACAGATCGCGTCCGAGGCGGAGCCACCAGGGCCCGGAGATGAGGGCCAGCCCGGCCACGATGACGGTTGTGGCCACCACGGCCTGGCGCACGGCCGAGAAGGCGTTACTGGCGGCCAGGAAGGCGACGATCCCGGCGACCACCAGGGCTACCCCGACGACGACACGGGCGAGAGCCGCCCGACGCGAGCGAACGTTGAGAGCCGGAGTGCCGGCTCCGTGCCCGAACGGAGTGCCGGCTCCGTGCCCGAACGGAGTGCCGGCTCCGTGCCCGAACGGAGTGCCGGCTCGGCCGGACAGACGGCCGGCGGCCCGGACGATCGACGTCCGCCGGTCGTCGGCGGCCTGCCGCCAGATGACGGCCAGACCCACCCCGGCCACCAACACGGGCCACACGAGGGCGTCGTCGAACCAGAAGCCCGTGTTCCGCACGATGAGCAGGACTCCCAGGAGCACGCAGCCGGCGGCCATCACCTGGGGCAGGCTCCACCGCCGGTCGTGGATCGCCGCCTGGGCCACCGAGCGCGTGTGCCCGTCGCACGGGAGGAGCAGCCATGCCGCCCCGTAGGCGATCGCCCCCGTCCCGCCGGCGAGGGTGAGCACGACGACGGCGACCCGCACGACCACGGGGTCGACGCCGAGGGAGCGGGCCAGGCCCGCGCAGACCCCGGCGAACATCCGGTTGTCGCAGCTCCGGCTCAGCCGCAGCGGACCCGGCTGCTCGCCGGGTCCGCGGGCCGTGGCCGGTCCCGCTGGGTCGTGCGCCGACGCGTCGCTCGTCACCAGAGCCGATGATCCCATGAAGCGCGTGATCCGACCACGGGGCTGGACACGGAAGGCCGGTCCGGGAAGGTCCGGGTCCGATCCGGGTGATCCCGGATGGACAGCGGCGGCGATCGGGCGCACGCTGAGGCCATGAACGCTGCGAACGAGAACGACACGACAGCAGGCACCCGGTCGTCCGGTGCCGGTCCGCTTCCGCCCGCCGGTCCCCGCCTCGCCCGCTCCACCGACGACAAGATCGTCTCTGGGCTCTGTGGCGGCCTCGGACGCCATTTCGGCGTGGACCCCGTGATGTTCCGCATCGCCTTCGTCGTCTTGGCCCTCGCCGGCGGTTCGGGCGTGTTGCTCTACCTGGTGGGCTGGTTGCTGGTGCCCGACGACCGGTCGGGTGCCACGATCCTCGACCGGGCCCGGCACGGCCACAGCTCGCAGGTCCTGGCCGCGGTGCTCCTGGCCGGGGGCGCCATCGTGGTGTTCGACCGCCTCGGTGACCACGGGGGCGGGGGTTGGTTCGGGGGCCTCGTCCTGTTGGGTGTGGGCGCCGCCGTGCTCTGGTCACGTCGGGGTCAGTCGACGGCGCTTCCACCATCACCGCCGGCTCCTCCTCCGCCGCCACCATCACCGCCTTCGCCCCCACCGCCGTGGGCCCCGCCACCGCCCCTGCCGCTGTCTTCTCCCGGCTTCACCGGGGAGCCGCCGACCTCCGAGGTACCGACCTCCGAGGTACCCTCCACTGAGGTGCCGACCTCACCGTCGGCGGATCCTGGCGACACCGCCACCGCGGGCCTGGCGCCCGGACGATCGCCCGACGCAACCACAGTCTGTGAACCGGCGGGGTCCCCGGTCCCGCCGGTTCGTTGCGCCCGGCGGCCGCCGTCGGTGCTCATGGCCGCTACCTTCAGCGTGCTGGCCATCCTCGCCGGGGTCCTGGCCCTGCTCGTGGTCACGGGCACGGCTGACGTTCCCGTTGCCGTCGGCCTGGCCCTGGCCCTATTGGTCGTGGGGGTTGCTCTTGTCGTGGGCGGGTGGCGGGGAAGGGCCCGCTGGCTCATCCCCGTCGGCGTGGTTCTTGGCGTGGCCCTGCTCGGCGCATCTGCGGTGGACGTCCCCCTCCGGGGCGGCGTCGGCGATCACGCCTACCGGCTCCGCGCGGTGAGCGATCTGCGATCGCCGTACCGGTTGGCTGCGGGCGACCTGGAGGTCGACCTCAGCGGTCTCGACCTGTCGTCCACCTCGGCGACCGTGACGGCCACCGTCGGAGCCGGGGAGCTCCTGGTCGTCGTGCCAGATGGAGCCGAAGTCATCGTCGATGCCCACGTCGGTGCGGGCACCATGACGGTCTTCGGCCGCCAGTCCGACGGTATGGACACCGGCCGCCACCTGGTGGAGCCGGGCCGGGAGGGCGGCGGGCGTCTGGTGCTGACGGCCCGGGCCGGCTTCGGGGACCTGGAGGTGCGTCATGCCTCGTCATGACCTCGATGCCTTCTCCCTGGTGGCCGGGATCTTGTTCTCGGGAGCGGCCCTGGTGGCCCTGCTCGACCACGGGCTCGATGTCCCCCCCCACTGGGCCCTGCCGGTCCTGTTGATCGCCGTGGGCCTCGGCGGCCTGTTCGCCACGGCCGCCCGTCACCGCGACTGACCGACGCCAGCCTGACACCTTCGTTCTGGCCGGCTCCAGAAACCCGACCAGAACGCCTGGCGGGTCGGACGGGGGTAGACCATCCGTGGACGCTCCGCATCGTCCCGCCCGAAACCCACCCCCGGAGGTCATGCCGTGCGCGTGCAGTTCGTGGCCAGCTTCTCGCCCATCGTCGCCGACCCCCCACCGCCTCACGGGAGTTCTATGCCGAGGCCCTGGGCCTGGCGTTCGAGGGCGGAAAGGGTGACTCCGTGTTCACCCACGAGCTCGGAGGGGTGAAGCACTTCGGGATGTGGCCGTTGAGCGACGCTGGGTGACGGGCCGCCGGGCGCGCACGCCTCCGACCCACCTGCGGTACGCCGGTGCGGCCGCCGTGGCCACGTTGTGGGTCTGTGTGAGCGTCGGCATGTACCGCACGGGGCTCGGCTTCTTCGGCGACCGTCCCATCAGCTACCTGGGCACCGACCCGAGATCGGCGATGGTGTTCCGGGGCGGGCTGCTCCTGGCCGCCGGCCTGATGGCGGGGTTCGCCTGGTTCGTCTTCGACTGGTTCGCCGCTCGCCGTAGCTTCCTGGTCGCGTTTGTCGTCGGGCTCGTCGGTCAGGTGGTGGCCGCCGTCGTGCTTCTGTCCGGTCCCGGGGCATCGCACGCCGTCCATACCGCCGGGGGCCTCGTCCTCGGCGCTTCGCTGCCGATTCTCATGTGGCGTTTCGCCGCGGGTGTCCCGTCAGGTGGCCGGCACTCCGTTCGGGCACGGAGCCGGCGACGGATCCAGAGCTACGGGTTGTACTGGTTTGAAGTTGCGGCCTGTGTCGCCGGTGTGGCGTTGTCCGCCTCGATGCGAGCTCCCATCGCCGAGATCGTTCCGGCCCTGGCGTTCCACGTGTGGGTTGGCGTCGTCACGGTCTGGTCCACGGCACCCGTCCCGGGCCCGCACGAAAAAGACACAGCCGGCGCCGTGTGACGGCGCCGGCTGCGGCGGGAGCGACCGGGTATGTCCGGGTCGGTGGGGGGGAGGACTTGCGGTCACCCCGGTTGCTCTCGACGAAGACAGTGTGCGGCCCCAACCTGGCAAGAGCCTTCAATGAGCCTGTGAAGTGTCTGAGAATTCCACGAAACTCCCGGGCCCGAGCGGCCCCCAAGAGCGGGGTCGCAGGCAGGGTGGCGGAAGCGAAGCGGGAGCCGGTCCGTCACCTGGGCACCGAGCAGGGTCGGGGCGCCGGTGGTCACGGCCACTACGGCATAGCGGCCCGGCCCTGGCGGCTGGGCGTGGTCGACCTCGCCCGGGCGATAGTCGGACTTGAAGGCCACCAGGCACACCGGATCGCGCCCGGCGGCGGTAGCGTTGGGCATCTGTTCGGCGAGCTCGTGAGCGCTCACCCGGCGGACCCCGACCAGCTTTCCCTTTTGGTGCACGGCATCGCTGGCGACGGCCAGGGATCGGAAGCACACGCTGGCGTGCCCCTGGGTTCCCCGCTCGGAGGGCCGCTCGGGCCCCTGGGCCGGTGGGGTGTCCTGGTTGAGGCGGCGGCCCCGGGTCGTCAGGACCGCCCACGCCGTCCAGCCCAGCGGGAGCATGGCCCAGAAGCTCACTACCCGGGACAACAGGACGGCGGCCACCGGCGACGCCTCGCTGTTGCCGTAGGCCACCAGGGCGATGGTCAAACCCCCCTCCACCGCGCCCAGGCCACCGGGCGTGATGGGCAGATTGGCGGCGAGCTGCCCGGCGCCGTACGCGAGGAGCAGTCCTTGCCAGGGCACCGGCGCCCCCACGGCGAGGAAGGCGATGGCCAGGCAGGCGCAGTCGGCCAGCCAGTTGACCCCTGACCAGCCCAGGCCGATCAGCCAGACGCGCCGGGTGGGAGTGACGGCCACCAGCCGCTGCCAGGCCCGGTCAGCGATCTCGTGGGCATCGCCGGGAGGCCGGTGGGCGACCCGCTGGGCCACCCGGATGGCCCATGCACCGATGGTGATGGGCACGTGACCACCACGGCGGCGGACGACCACGACGACGGCCAACGACACCACAGCGACGACCCGATCGTCCCGGCCAGGTTCAGGTCAGTCGCGTGTCACCGGCCAGGGCCACCCCGACGCCTGCGAGGATGGCCAGGGACGCACCGAGAGGATCTCGACCGCCACCATCGTCCAGGCCGCCAGCACGTCGTCGGCCCCCTGGGCCCGGAACTGGCGGAAGGCGAAGACGCTGGCCCAGGCCACACCTCCCGGGAGCGAGTTCTGGATCGAGTTGCCAGCCAGGGCGATGCCACTGAGGGGCCACAAACCCACCCCGCAGCCCGCCGGCGCCCAGTATGCGACCGTTCCACCTCGGCGAAGGCCACCACCGACGTCAACTCGATGGTCATGGCCAACACGAGCCACTCCCACCGGATGTCGCGGAGAATGGTGGTGACACCCTCGAGCTCGTCGCGCCGGCCGGCCACCAGGTTGACCGCGACCGCCGCAAGGGCGGCGACGGCAAGCAGGCGCACGATCGGCCACGCCCGCGACCGCTTCTTGAGGCCGGGCGTCTCGACGATCACCGCCGGGCTACCGGCCAACCCGGCCCGCCGGCCCGTCACGCCGGTGGGCGGCGGCCCGTCGTCAGGAGGATCGGGATGTCGCACGTCTCAGACGGGCAGGGACGTGTCGGGTTTGGCCGCGCCCTCGCACGTGCACTCCTCGGTGGGCACCTTGCAGCCCTCGCAGGCCACCCTGCCCTCGTCGGTCATGAAGACCTTCGCTCCGCACTGGGAGCAGCTGCTCCGGCTCAACAGGTCGCCGATCTGGCTCATGATCCTCCTGCGGTCAGCGGTCGGTGCTCCCGCTCGGATGGTACCCAAGGTCGGGTGTTCAGTCCCCTCCTGCATTCGCCGATGCGATCTTGTCTGAAACACTGGGTCATCGCAGTTTCGCCCCACGTCGCCGCTCGACCGTGCAGTATCGCCGCGTGAGAACGACTTCGGCGCGCCAGGGCGCCCTCGCCGCCGTCGGCGTGGTGGTACTCGCCGTCGGCGTAGCCCTCCTGACCGGGCTGCTCGGTGTCGGCACCAAAGCCACTGGTGGAGCCGTCCGGGTGAACGAGAACCTCCCGGTGACGGCCATGGACGCGTCCGGCGGCTTCGCCAACAACTCGCCGGCGATCGTGGCCGATCCTTCCGACAGCCGCTTCGTGGTCATGGCCAATCGCCTCGATGCCCCCGACTTCAACTGCGCCCTGCAACTCTCGGGCGACCACGGGCGTACTTACCTGCCGGTCGACCCCATCACCGATCTCCCCCCCGGGGCCGAGAAGTGCTACGCGCCGGAGGTGGCCTTCGGTGCCGACGGCACGCTCTACTACCTCTTCGTCGGCCTCCAGGGAGCCGGCAACCAGCCCATGGGGGCGTTCATCTCGACCTCCCGCGACCGGGGCCGCACCTGGAACCCCCCCCAGCAGGTCCTGGGCCCGGAGAACTTCGGTGTGCGGATGGCCATCGACCCGAGCCTGGGTAACAACGGTCGCATCCATCTCGTGTGGATCCAGGCTGCCGACGCGCCGGCGGGCGGATTCTCGCCGTCGCCCAATCCGATCATGGCCGCGTACTCCGACGACGGCGGCCGAACGTTCTCCAAACCGGTGCAGGTGAGCGATCCGGCCCGCTCGCGTGTCGTCGGGCCCACCCTCACCCTGGGCCCCGATCACGCCGTGCACATCGCCTACTACGACCTCGGCGACGACGCCGTCGACTACCAGGGCCTCGAGGGCGACGTCTGGCAGGGAACGTGGTCGGTCGTCGCCACCACGTCGACCGACGGCGGGCGCACCTTCGCGCCGGGGAGCGTGGTCGACGACCAGATCAGGCCGAACGAACGGCCGATCCTGATCTTCACCATGCCTCCTCCCGCCCTCGTGGCCGACGGCAACCGGCTGTGCGCAGCGTGGACCGACGCCCGTACCGGCGACGCCGACGCCGTGCTGCGCTGCTCGACCGACGCCGGCAAGACCTGGGGCGGCTTGCAGAGGCTCAACGACGATCCCGCCGGCAACGGCCGTACGCAGTACCAGCCGCACCTCGGTTTCGCGCCCGATGGTCGCCTCGATGCCGTCTTCTACGACCGCCGGGCCGATTCGGCCAACGTGAACAACGACGTGTACTACACCTACTCGACCAATGGCGGCCGTAGCTTCGCGGCCAACCGTAGGCTCACCAGCGATCCGTCGAACACCACGGTCGGCCAGCAGTACACCAACGCGTCGGCCACCAACCTGGTGGAGTTCGGATCCCGGATCGGCCTGCTTTCTACCGACGACCGGGCCGTGGCCGCCTGGACCGACACCCGCAACACGCGCTTCGGCACGGCCCAGGACGTCTTCTCCACGGTGGTGGCCTTCCCGTCCGGCGACGCACCGCAGCCCACGTGGGCCCGCGTGCTGGGCGCTGTCCTGATGTTGGCCGGGATCGCCTGCATCGTCCTGGCCGTCGGCGGCGCACGCCGCCGACCTGACCCGGCATCCGACGACTTCGCGCCGGAGGCCGGCGCCTAATGGCCCGGGCGACCACGAGACGTTGGGCCGGGCTGGCCGCCGCCGCGGTGGCGCTCGGTTCCTGCCAGACGTCGTCCGGCCGGGCCCTTCCGGCCAGCCCGACGGTGGTCACCGTCACCATGACGGAGTTCGGCTACAAGCTCGACCGCCCGGTACCGCCCGGGTATGTCATCTTCCGCATGGTCAACGCCGGCCAGCAGACACACGAGCCCAACCTCATCCCCCTGAGCGAGGACGTACCGCCGATCGACCAGCAGGTGAGGGGGGACACCCGCATCGCCGTGTCCCCGTCGGGTGGCGTCGTGGGGCGCAAGCCGGACCAGGTCGGCAGCTTCGCGGCGAACCTCGAGTCGGGCCAGCGCTACGCGTTCGTCTGCTTCGCCCGTACGCCCGACGGCCAGTCGCACGCCAAGCTGGGGATGGCCATCGAGTTCCGGCCCGGCCAGAAGGCCAAGTAGCGGGACGCTCCGCCAGGGCCTCGCCCTGTCCGCCTGACGCCGGGAACGGGGCTGCCCCGGTAGTGTTCGCCTCGATCTTCGAGGTACCTCCCCCACCCAGGCGTTCCCCGGTTCAGTCGGCGTCGGCCCACGATGCCCACGTCCACGCCAGGCCGAAGGCGAGGACCATCGCCGCCGAGGCACTGTGGTAAATCGTGCCACCCCAGGGGGCCTCGTGGCGGGCAGCCTGGGCCACGAGTGGAACGTGGGTGGCCACCATCCACAGTCCGGCGAGCGAGATGATCATGCCGGCGCCCAGCATGACCACGCCGGACACGGGGCGCGATCGACCGATCGCCAGCACCAGCGCAGACACCGAGAGCACGACGAGTCCGGGGATGAGGTGATCGGCCACCTCGACGGCCTCGGCCGTGGCCAGCTGGGGGCCCACCAGGACCGGCAGGGTGGCGCACGCTCCCACCACCAGGCCGACCACCGGGAGGAGCGGCGCCCGACCGCGGCCGGCGCGGTCGGGCTGAACCGGCATCAGCGGGTTACGTGCCCGCGGGCGCCTGGGCGCGCATGGCGGCCACGGCCGTAGCCAGGCCCGGGCCGTCCAAGACGTCGGCCATGACGCCGATCTGCTCCTCCCACACGTCGTCGGGCACATCGGCCCGGATGTCGTCTTCGAGTACGTGGTACACGTCGAGGCCCAACTGGGCCCCGGCCAAGGGTCCTGCATACGACGGGTCGCCCAGTACCACAGTCTCAGCGGCGATCTCTGCGCTCTCCGGATCGGGAGCTCCCAGGATCACCACCAGGTTCTGTGGACCGTGCTCACCGGCCAGGCGGATGATCGCCTCCTGGCTGTGCAGGTCCATGGCCCCTGCCGCGGTTCAGACGAAGCATTCGGTGGCCCCGAAGACCACCTTGCCTCCCGCAGCGCGGACGCAGGCCTCGATGGACGGCCCGGATATGCCGTCGCGTTCGCCCAGGGCAATAACTAGACGATCTTTCAGCATTTGGTGTATTCACCCCCCTTCGGGGTTCAGGGTCTCGAGCGTGGTGTCGAGCCAGTTGATGAGTGCGTCCGGCGTGAGCTCGGGATCCGAGAGCCGGGCCACCTCGGCGCCGTCGCGGAACAGGAGAAACGCCGGCATTCCCATGATCTTCATGTCGATGCACAGCCGCCGGTTCTTCGGCGCCTCCAATTTGGCCACCCGCAGGTCGGGGCGCTCCTCGGCCAGGCGCTCTACGTGAGGGGTGAGGGCCACGCAGGGCACACACTGCGGTCCCCAGACGTCGACCAGGACTGTTCCCTGGGCGATCAGGTCCCCGAAGTTCTCCTTGGTGACCTCGGCCACGGCGGTCATGTCACGGCTCCTTCCTTGTTGGTTCCGGTGTTGCGCTCGAGCAGCACGCTCATGCCGTCGGAAAGCTGGCACATTCGACCCAGAAAGAGGCTTCCCTTGGCCACGAGGCAGACCCTACCGGCCTCGCCGGATGTGAGCCGGCGTACGGCATGGGGCAGGTAGCACAGGGCCGAAGCCAGGTGGCCCTGGGTAGGGGCGAAGCCGGGCATCCCTCGTTCCGTCACGAAATTGGGGAGGCCGTCGCGCTCGATGTCGCCACGGCGCAGGGCCAGGGCGGCCATCGTGCGGTAGTTGCGGGCCGCCACGTCGCCCGATCCCTGGGGCTCGGTGATCTCGGGGTTGTGCAACTCGGTGGCGAAGTCGTCGACGTCGGTCATGGCCAGGCCCACCCGCTGGAGCGGCTCGACGGCCAGGGCCTCCATGATCTGGGGCGCCGAGCCGCCGGCGGAAACCCGGTGACGGCCCACGGCGTCGAGGCGGACGATGGGTGAACGCCCGTCGTCGGCCTCGACCAGGGCCGCGGTGCCGCCCAGGACGTCTTCGAGCACGGGCAGGTCGTGGGAGAGGTGGCCCTGGAACTTCATCCCCAGCTTGGGCAGCGATCCACCGGCCACCACCGCCACCCGGCCGAACACGCCCGAGGCGACCAGGGCCGACGCCATCACCAGGGCGGGTACCGGGGCGGCACAGAAGTTCTTGATGTCGGCACCCGATGCCTCGGTGAGCCCGGCCGCCTGGGCCACGGCCTTGGCCAGGTTGCCGCCGCCGCGTTGGTAGCGGTCACCGATGGCCTCCTCGCCGCACGACACCACGTACTCGATCGAGGTGGGGTCGATGCCCCGGCCCGCCAACAGGTGGAGCAGGGCCAGGGTGGCCGTCGCCTTGGACGCCAGGTTCTCGAGCAGGACGTGGGCCGACAGTGACTCGTCGTCGGCCTGGGCCCCCCGGATGGCGCCGACCATTTGGTTGGCACCGACGTGCAGGGTGAGGGCGCCGGCCTCGGCTGCGACGGCCTCGGCGTCGCCCCGGGCCCGGTCGATGAGGTCGAGGTCGAGGGCCTTGGCCAGGGGATGGGCAGCCAGGGCGGCCGCGGCCCGGTCGGCCGCCGCAGGGTCGAGGGTGATGAGCCCGAACTCGTCGACCACGGCCAACAGGCCGAAGAACTCCTCCTCGCCGATGATTCCCCCGTCAGGACCGGTCGGCGACGCGCTGGCGGACGGCGCGCTGCCCACCCAGGGTCGGGGCGGGAGATCGCGGGGGTGGATGTTGCCCAACCAGGCCTGGTGGGGTGCGTAGGCCACGGCGTCGTCGGTGCTGCGGAGGCCGGCGAGGAACGCCTGCTCCACCTCCGGGTCCTTGGCCAGCTCGCGGCGGGGCTTCGAGCCGTGGCGGGCCAGGCCGGGTACATGGGCCAGCACCTGGGTGGCGCCGCTGATCACTGCAGATGTCGTCATTGGGTCCAGAATGGCCAATGGGCGACGATTACGCCACTTCGAACACCGTGGGCTGCTTGACCGGCGTGCCCAGGGCCGCCATTGCCGCCTGGACGAGGCGCAGCCGCCACGCCGCCTCGTCGGCCGGCCCGAGCGACGGATCGCCCGCCGGGTAGGGGATGCCCCGGGTCGGCACGATGCGCGGTGCCCCTACCCGCATGGCGATGGACACCAGGTTGCACAGCAGGGCGGTAGGGATGCCTGCCCGCTCCAGTTCTTTGGCCAGCGTTGCCCCGCAACGCGTTCCCGTGCCTCACGTGGCCGTGAGGATGGCGGCGCGAACTTCAGAGTGGCGCAGGTCGGCGGCCCACTCGATACCGAAGCGACGGGCGTTGCCCACCGACGTGCCGTTGCCGGCGGTCACCAGGTAGGCCGGATAGAGGCTGCCGATGGCACCGTCGCCCTCGAGCCGGCGAGCCACGTCGAGGGGGAGGAGGCGGTGGGGGTCCTCGTTGGCCCATACCGTCGAGAAGCCGCCGTGCACCGACCGCCACTCGCCGGGCACCAGCGTGTCGCGGTTCTCCAGCCCGTAGCGCAGCCACTTGGTGGCTCGGGCCGACTCGAGATGGTCAGGGTTGTCGTCGGGCACAAGGGCGGATTCGGTGACCAGGGCCAACTTCACCGCCCCGAGGTCGTCGACCGGCGCCGCCGGGGTGACCCGGTCGAAGCGGGGGAGGGGTACCTCGGTGGAGTTGGTGTCGCCCCCGAGACGGCCCAGCACCAGGTCGACGGCACGGTTGGCGGCGTTGTCGTCGGCGACCCGTGACCGACGGGGCACGGCGCCGACTCGGCCGTCGTCGGACGTGAGCTCCTCGCCGGCGAGGAGCCGGCGAACGGCGGCGGCCAGCGTGTCGAGGGAGGGCCCCATCCGCCGAGCGACCTCGCCGCTGGCCACCACCGGTGCGGAGCCCGCTTCGTCGAGGCCGGGGTTGTCGGGATGCATGGCGGCGACGGCGGGGATCCCTGCGGCGGCCGCTGCGGCCACCACTCGCGCACACGCCAGGCCGTAGCGGCCGCTGGTGAAGGCGGGCCCGGCCACGACCAGATCGGGCTGGTGGGCACCGATGAGCTCGATGATCTCGGCGATCACCGCCGGGTCTCCGGACGCATGGTCGTCACCGCAGAAGACGGTGGCCACCACCTCGTGCTCCGGACCGATGAGCTGGGCCAGGCGCCGACCCGGGCCCACCGGCTCGTCGCGCGACGTGGGGGGCGTGTCGGCGGAGTCCTCGCCGCCCACGCCGGCGAAGAACTGGTTGATGTAATGGACGACTCGGCTCATAAGGCTGCCCCCTCGGCGATGGGTGGTGTGGTCGCTACTTCGGGGGCGCACGTGAGGTGACCCCAGCCCAGTGGGCTCAGGGAGCAGTAGACAACGGCGATCGGCAGTTCGAGCTCGTCGGTGGCCGGGCGGTCGAGCAGGGCAACGGTGTCGCCTCCGAGGGCCCGCTCGACCGCCGGCAGGACGAGGCGTTCGTCGTAGTTGCCGGTGCTCACCATGGCCGTGGCTCGTTCGGGGGGTACGACGATGGGCGGGCCCGTGCCATCGGGGCCGGCCATCTCCGCGAACAGGCCGACGGCGATCACGCCGGCGTCTTCCAGGGCGTCCATCTTCAGGGCCACGTCGGCATCGGCGTTGCCGCCACCCTCCTTGGTGAGGATCGCCGCATCCCACCCGGCGGCGGCACAAAGGCGGGCGGCGTGCGCCGACACCAGCTCCTTTTGGCCGGCGACCACCGGCTCGGGGGAGATCACCACGCCGGCGAAGTCGAGGTCGATGCCGTCGCGAGCCCGCAGAGCGGCCACGACCGGGTGGTTCTGGTGCATGAAGGTGGGGTTCTTTAGCGACGGATGCCCGAACTGGCCGCTCACGACGGCTCCGTCGTCGAGCTCACCGGGATCGAGAATGGTGGGCAGGCCACCCGAGAAACTGCGCCCGTAGACGAAGATGTCCTTGAAGGTGCCCTGGGTCTGCAGGTTGGTGACCACCCCCACCCGGCTGCGGTTGCTCGCGGCCTTCGGCCGCCTCGGGGCCGGGAAGTGCTGCTCGGCATCGGCGGGGGAGTCGATGGCCGCATCGGCCAGGTGGACGGCCAGGGCCAGGACGCCCCGTCGCAGCGCCCGGTCGACGTCCTCCCACGGTGCGCCGTCGGCCGGGGTGAACTCCACGACCAGGTTGTGGGTGGCGCCCAGGGGGGACAGAGCGGCGGCCGGCCCCGACATCTCCACCACCGCCTCCTGGGCTCGCGGCAGGTACCCGGCGGCCACCACCACCGCGCCCTGCAGGACGTGGGTCTGTCCTCGGCCCTGGACCCGGTCGGGCCCGATGAACCCGGCGAAGATGCCGCCGCCGCCGGCCCCCTTGGTGCGCGGCTCCACGGCATCGAGGACCTTCACGATGCGCACGGACTCGCCCGGCGAGGCCCAGCTCAGGCGGACGTCGGCGAGGGCGGGGTCAGCGAGGCAACCTCTCGCCGCCTCCAGCGAGACGGTGAGGCGCCCGCTGTCGAAGGTGGTCTCGGGCCCGACGGCCACCTCGCGTACCTCGTGGATCAGTCGGGTCAGGCCGTCGGCAGTATCGGCGCTCATGTGCCGAAGTTAGCTGCAGTCGGGCGCGCCCACAGCGTTCGGCGATGTCAAAGATCGAATCGAGATCCTGATCGAGCCGAATTGGCACTGCCTGAGGCAGACATCGGTCCGGCCGTAACGCGCCCATGTGCGGGCCAGGAGTCCGATACGACCGGGTACGCGGTCCCGAGGTAGAAAGGGCAGGTCGCCGGTCGCCGGGCGACCCAAGCCAGAAGCGGGCGGACCGGGAGGTCGAGCAACCGATGCCGCAGGATGACGTAGGAAGCCCCGACGCCGGCCCCCTCCAGGTCGAGATCGCTTCCGACGAGACTCACACCCGAGCGCACGCCACGATGAGCCGGGCCATCCTGACCCACCCCCAGCTCCGCCAGCACTTCCCGGCCGGCGACCTGTGGCTGGTGGGTTTTGACGTGGTCGACAAGGAGGATGGCGACGGCCCCCGCTTCAGCACCCTCGTGCACGACACGACGACGGGTCGGGCCGCCCGCGTCCAGGGCTGGCTCGACGAGCCCGAGAGCGAGGTGATCCAACCGATCGCCCATCAATGGCCGGCGAGCGAGGACGAGCTCAATTGGGCCCTGTCGATCCTGCGCGACGACCCGGAGATGGCCACCCTGCTCGAGCCCGAGGAGGCCTACGCCTACCGGCCCATGCCGCCCCTCCTGAACGTCCACTACCCCGACGGCACCGTCGATCGCGTCATTGCCGTGGGCCTGCGCACCTCCGAGGGCGTTCATCGCATCGTCGGCGTGCGCACCAACGACGCCGAGATCTTCCGGGAGCCGGCCGGGGTGCCGACGCCGTCGGCCGCCGATTGCGGGGCGCCGCCCGGACCGACCTGTGAGCTGACCGCCGGCGAACGTCAGGTCCGCGTGCGGGTCCACCGGGGCGATTCCGTCCTCTGGGACCTGGTCGTGGTGCGGCCCTCGGCGTCGTCGGGCACGAACGGCTCGGGCGTCGAGCTGCGGACCGTCGACTACAAGGGCCAGCGGGTGCTCTCCCGGGCCCACGTGCCCATCCTGAACGTCGCCTACGACGACGCTGGGGTGGGGGCGGGATGCGGCCCGACCTACCGCGACTGGCAGCACGAGGAGAGCTGTTTCACGGCCGACGGGACCGATCCCGTGCCCGGCTTCCGGCTGTGTTCGGAGCGGCCGAAGACCATTCTCGAGAGCGGGTCCGACGGCGGGAACTACCGGGGCGTGGCCTTCTGGCTCGATGGCGAGGAACTGGTGATCGTCAGCCAGCTGCAGGCCGGCTGGTACCGCTACGTCAGTGAGTGGCGCCTCGCCGCCGACGGCACCATCCGTCCCCGCTTCGGGTTCGCAGCCGGCCAGAACCCGTGCACCTGTCAGGTTCACCACCACCACGCGTACTGGCGTTTCGACTTCGACATCCTCGGCCCCGAGAGCAACGTCATCCAGGAGTACAACGACCCGCCCGTGATGGGGACCGGCAACTGGCACACCGTGCAGCTCGAGGTTCGTCGCGAGCGCAGCCCCGAGCACGGCCGCTATTGGCGCGTGCGCAACACCCAGGCGGCGCAGGGCTATGCCATTCGTCCGGGTCCCAACGACGGAACGGCCGACCAGTTCGGAGCCGGCGATGTCTGGGTGCTGCGCTACGACCCCAACGAGGTCGACGACGGCCAGGGCTTCACCACCGACCCGCTGCTGTCGCGGGCAAACCTCGACCGCATGGTGTCGGGGGAGTCGGTGGAGCGCCAGGACCTGGTCGTCTGGTACGGCGCCCACTTCCGCCACGACAGCGGGCACGACGACACCGAAGGGGCGGACCATCGAGTCGGCCCCGATCTCGTCCCCTACCAATGGAAGGAGGCTCCCGTGGTGGCGTCGCCGTTCGCCGGCCTGGCCCCCCCGACCGACGAGGAGCTGCAGCCCCCTCCGCCGCGGAAAGGCTGAGTCTCCGGCACTTCAGGCGTACCAGGCCACACAACCAGCGTGCGGAGGTGCCCGACCTACGCGATACTGGAGTGAGGCGCCGGAGCTGGTTCCGTCGGGCGGATAAGCAGGTTGGCTCCTGTTGCAATGCGATCTGGTGTGCTCCTGTTTCCGTTGGCGCTCGCCGCTGTCGTTGATGCCACACCCGAAGCCTTCACAATTCCCCAGAAAGGGAGCCCTGGCATGCTGCGATCCCTGTTCGGCAAGATCCCGTCGCGCGAGGAGATCGAGCGAGACGTCACTCAGCAGATCGAGGCTCTGGCCCGGTCCGGGAGAAAGCCGCCGCCTGCCGGTTGGACCCTCGCCGACGCCATGTCTGGAAGGGACACGTCGTCTATCCCAGCGCCTCCGACGATGCCCGCGCCCGTGACGATCCCGCCAGCGTCGGACGATTCCGCCAACATCGACAGCGTTGTCGCTCCGGCCGACTTCGACCCGGCACCATCCGATGCCGCCGCCAGCCTGTCGCGGGCTGCAGCCACCAAGCCGGGCGCGACTCGCGCCCGAGCTGCCCAGACCAAGCCGCCCGTCGCCTCCCGATCATCGCGAAGCGCTTCCTCCAAGTCGGCGGCCGCGACCCGCACTCGGGCCGCCACGGCCAAGCCGGCTGCCACCCGAAGCCGGGCCACGACGAAGCCGGCCGCTACCCGCACCGGGGCAACCAGCAAGCCGGCCGCCAAGCCGGCGGCCGTGAAACCGGCCGCCACCCGTACCCGGGCCACAGTCAAGCCGGTTGCCACCCGTGCTCGGGCCACCACCAAGCCGGCGGCCACGCGTCGGGCCACGGCCGCCCGCACCGCGGCCTCGCCGAAGCGGGTCACTCCGAAGGCCGGTGCCCGCAAGGGCTCCTGAGGACTCCAGGCGCGACGAAGGCCCGGCGCTAGCGACCGGGCCTTCGTGGTGTGAGCGGTAGCAGTTACAGCTGGCCGCGGATGGCGCCGGCCGGGTACTGGGCCGTGTGCACGTTGACGTAGTAGTTGGACGGGTGCTGAACAATGTCGGTAGCAACGGCCGTGGTGACCGTCGTGCAGCCAGCGGAACGGCCTCCCACAGGCAGCTTCAAGTCCGCCACGTGAGGAGGACTGGCAACGCCGGCGGGCGCATGGTGGATGTGGGCGCCGGTCGGGGCGCCGAGGCCGGAGTCGAGCAGCACGTAACAGATTCTCCCCGTGGAGGCGTCGACGGTGACCCGTGCCGTTCCCGAACCGGTGGGCGAGCCGGGGCCGGGTACCTCCTGGGCGCCGGTGAGGTTGGCGGTGAAGGTCTGGGCGGCGGCGCCGGCAGGCGCGGCCCCGAAGACGGCCAGCCCTCCCAGGGCGAGTGCGGAAACAGGAGCGATAAGTCGACGAAGCATGGTTGGTGGTGTCCTCTCCTCAGACGGCGCGTCCAGGTCGACGTAGAGCGTAGTGCCCACCAACCCGGCGTCGGGTCCATCACTCGGGGCCGGGACCTTCAGTCCGGTGCCCTCGTTGCCGATGGTCGCCGTAGGTTCCGGGGTCCCGCGACACTCCCGGGTTGCGGGGCCCTGGCGCGTGACGGACCAGGGCCCGAGCGGCCCCCTGAGCGGGGTCGAGCCCCATTAGGGTCGACCAGGGTATGGACTCGGCGACGACAGCCTCGGACCCACGGGTTGCCGTGGTCGTGGCCGGAGGATCGGCCCGGCGCATGGGAGGGATCGACAAGCTTGCTCTCGAGGTGGGCGGACTGACCCTGCTCGACCGGGTGTTGGCCGCAGCGGTTCCGCTCTGCGACGAGGTGGTCGTGGTGGGGCCGATTCGCCCGACGGTGGAGGGCGTGACCTTCACCGTGGAGGAGGTTCCCGGTGGAGGACCGGTACCGGCAGTGGCCGCCGGGCTGGCTGCGGTTGACCGATCCGCCACCGTGGCCCTCCTGGCCGCCGACCTGCCTCTGCTCACCACCGCCCACTTGGTGCGGTTGTTCGCCGCACTGTCGAGTCCGTCGGACGAGGCGGCTGCCGCCCTCGATGAGCGAGGTCGACTCCATCCCCTGCTGGCGGTGCATCGGGGGCCGGCCCTGCGGGCCCGGCTCGCGCTGCTCGGGCCCGAACTGGCCGGCCTTCCTGCGGCCCGGCTGCTCCCGTCCGCCACCGTGTCCGTCGAGTTGGGCGGCGACGCCACCCTCAATGTCAACCGCCCGGCCGACCTCGAAAGGGTCCGCGCCCTGATCGGAGCATCTCTGCGATGAGCGAGGACCGAAGCGCAACGGAGGGTCGCAGCGACCAGGCTGGCCCGAGCCAGCGTTCCGACGACGTCGCGGCAGACTGGCCGCGTCGATATG